>JBKJKI010000243.1:0-27120 GCA_046597475.1 Polaromonas sp.
GGCATGGTGTGGGTGATCAAATCGTCGATGTTGATCTTGCCCTCCATGTACCAGTCGACGATCTTGGGCACGTCGGTGCGCCCGCGCGCCCCGCCGAAGGCCGAGCCTTCCCATTTCCGGCCGGTCACCAGCTGGAAGGGGCGGGTGGAGATTTCCGCCCCCGCCTCGGCCACGCCGATGATGATGGAGCGGCCCCAGCCCTTGTGCGTGCATTCGAGCGCCTGGCGCATCACCTGGGTGTTGCCTATGCACTCGAAGCTGTAGTCGGCGCCGCCGTCGGTGATCTGCACCACGGCATCGACCACGCTCTCGACTTCCTTGGGGTTGATGAAGTGGGTCATGCCGAACTTGCGCGCCATGGCCTGGCGCGCCGGGTTGATGTCCACGCCGATGATCTTGTCGGCGCCGACCATCCTGGCACCCTGGATCACGTTCAGGCCAATGCCGCCCAGGCCGAACACGACCACGTTGGCGCCGGCCTCGACCTTGGCGGTGAACAGCACCGCGCCTATGCCGGTGGTGACGCCGCAGCCGATGTAGCAGACCTTGTCAAAGGGCGCGTCCTCGCGGATCTTGGCCAGCGAGATCTCGGGCGCCACCGTGTAGTTGCTAAACGTCGAGGTGCCCATGTAGTGAAAGATGGGTTTGCCGTCCAGGCTGAAGCGGCTGGTGGCGTCGGGCATCAGGCCCTTGCCCTGGGTGCCGCGTATCAGCTGGCACAGATTGGTCTTGCGCGACAGGCAGAACTTGCACTGGCGGCATTCGGGCGTGTAGAGGGGGATGACATGGGTGCCCTTTTTGAGCGTGGTCACGCCGGGGCCGACATCGACGACGATGCCCGCGCCCTCGTGGCCCAGGATGGCGGGGAAGATGCCTTCCGGGTCGGCGCCCGAGAGCGTGTAGTAGTCGGTGTGGCAGATGCCGGTGGCCTTGATCTCGACCAGCACTTCGCCGAACTTCGGGCCTTGCAGATCGACGGTTTCTATGGTCAGGGGCTGGCCTGCTTTCCAGGCGACGGCGGCTTTGGTTTTCATGGGTGTGGCGCTTGCGTTCGGGGTGAAAGTGGGAATGAGCAGGGACTATAAGCCAGCGATCAGCTCCTGACGCGCGCCTCGCAAGTTGCACCCCGGTGCCTCAGGTGATTCCCAAACCGGTCAAAATCAGCGCCTTGTTGGCAAAATACCCCTCATGCCCAATGTATATCGGCATATGTTGCTATCTATTTTGTAGTTGCCGCGGGTTTGGTCCCGGGCGCCAGCGCTGCTTCATTGGCGCATCGCAGGTCCGCACAGTGGGTAAACCATGAGCGCCATCCCATCTTTTCTCGTGAAAATGCATTTCACGCATTGCGGCCCTATCCCTGTGACATGGGCCGTGATTCGCTGTCTGAAAACCTGGTGTTCCCGAAAGGACCTGCATGAAACTCTCACTCCTGTTGACCGCCGCGCTGCTCAGCGCCGGCGTGGCAACCACGGCCGGTGCGCAAACCCTCGAAAAAGTGGCGAAGAGCAACAAGATCACCGTGTCCTACCGCGAAGCATCCGTGCCCTTCAGCTACCTGATTGGCTCGACCAAGGCGGTGGGTTTCGCCGTCGAGATGACCGAGGCCATCGTGGACGACGTGCGCAAAAAGCTCAGGAAGCCGAATCTGGAAGTGGCCTATATGCCGGTGACCTCGCAAAACCGGATTCCGCTGCTGGTCAACGGCACGTATGACCTGGAGTGCGGCTCGACCACCAACAACAGCGCGCGCGGCAAGGACGTGGCCTTTGCCATCAACCATTTCTACACCGGCACGCGCCTGCTGACCAAGAAAGGCTCGGGCATCAAGAACTACGCCGACCTGGCCAAAAAGACCGTCTCCAGCACCACCGGCACCACCAACGCCCAAGTCATCCGCAAGTACAGCGCTGACAAGAACCTGGACATGCAGCTTATCCTGGGCAAGGACCATGATGACTCGCTGCTGCTGGTTGAAAACGACCGCGCCATGGCATTTGCGATGGACGACATTTTGCTGTTCGGCCTGATGGCCAATTCCAAGAATCCGGCGGCGCTGGAAGTCGTGGGCGATTCGCTGCAGGTCGAGCCCTATGCCTGCATGCTGCGCAAGGACGACCCGGAGTTCAAAAAACTGGTGGACGGCACCATCAGCCGCCTGATGAAGTCCGGAGAGTTCACCCGGATGTACACCAAGTGGTTCCTGTCGCCGATTCCCCCCAAGGGCGTGAACCTGAACCTGCCCATGAGCGAGCAGCTCAAGGCCAACCTCAAGGCGCTGAGCGACAAGCCGGCGATGTAAGCCGGGCGCCTTCAGGCGGTAAGAGCAACAAAAAGCTGATCAAACTGGCATCAGGTCCAGCAATTACGGAATTAGTTTGCTATACAAGATATAGCAAACTAGCTGTCGCTTGACGCGCTCCAGCGGCTGTTCCAGTCTTTCCCGTGGGCCTTGTCCAGATCGCGGCGGTCGCGCTTGGTGGGTCGCCCGTGTTCCAGGCTGCTGGCCGGATCTCCGCTCAGGCGCTGGCGTTCCGCAGCCTCGGCCCTGAGCCGCTGGCTCTCTTCAGTTTCTTCATAGAGCTGCTGCGCCACCGGGGCCGGGCCCCGCTGGCTGCTGATGCCGCGCACCACCAGCGTGCGTGTGACCGGCCCCTGGCGCAGGGCCACGGTGTCGCCCACCTTGAGCTCGCGCGAAGCTTTGGCCTCCACGTCATTGACGCGCACGCGGCCCTTGCCGATTTCTTCCGCCGCGAGCGAGCGCGTCTTGTAAAAGCGGGCCGCCCACAGCCATTTGTCGATACGTAATTTATCCATCACTTGTCATTTTGAACCAGTGGCAGCCGCACCGTGGCGTCCAGTCCTTTCACCTGGCCCCGCTGCACGCGGTTGTCCAGTGAAATGCTGCCGCCCAGCGTGCGGGCGATTTCCAGGCAGATGGCCAGGCCCAAGCCGGAACCCTGCCTGACATTGCCGGCTGAAAAGGGCTGGTACAGGCGCGTGGCCAGTTCAGCCGCGATGCCGGGGCCGCTGTCGCTGATGCTCAGGGCGACGAAGCCGGCGTCCCGGGCTATGCGTACCGCCAGCGTGCCGCCGGCGGGCGTGTGCTTGAGCGCGTTGTGCAGGAGGTTGCGCGCCAGCTCGCCCAGCATCCATTCGTGCGCCAGCACCGGCGCCAGCACGGTGTCAATTTCGAAGTCGATGTCTTTCTCGCCAATCAGCGGCGACAGGTCCAGCGCCACCTGGCGCACCACCTGCGCCAGGTCAATCGCCTTGAGCTCGGGCTGCTGGCGCAGCTGCTCGACCTTGGCCAGCGCCAGCATCTGGTTGGCCAGCAGCGTCGCGCGGTCCACCGTCTGGTTGATGTCGGCGAGCGCTTCGCGCGCGTCCATGTCGCCGCGCAGCGCCGATTGCACCTGCACCTTGAGCACGGCCAGCGGCGTACGCAGCTGGTGGGCGGCATCGCGCACAAACCGTTTCTGGTTCTCCAGCAGGTGATTGAGCCGGCCCATCACCTCGTTGGTCGCGTCCACCAGCGGCTGCAGCTCGCGCGGTGCGTCGGGTGCCGCGATGGCCGTCAGGTCGCCCTCGGGCCTGGCCTGCAGCTCGGCGCTGAGCCGGCGCACCGGTCGCGTGGCGCGCTGCACCACCATGACCACCACAAAGCCGATCACGGCCAGCAGCAGCGCCTGGCGCCACAGCGTGTCGATGAGGATCTTGCGCGCCAGCGTCTTGCGCAGCTCCAGTGTTTCTGCGACCTGGATGACCGCCATGCCGCGGCCTTGCGCACTGGCAACGGGTTGCAGCAGCACGGCCACGCGCACCTCGTCGTCCTGAACCACGTCGTCGTAAAAATCCACCAGCGCCGCGTAGGGCGGCTTGGCCGGAATGCTGCCGCGCCAGAAGGGCAGTTGCGCGAAGCCCGACACCATCTCGCCGCTCAGGCTGGAGACCCGGTAAAACAGCCGGCTCTGGTTGTCGGCCTCGAAGGCTTCCAGGGCGGCGTAGGGCACGGTCACATTCAAGACCGACTGCTCGTCGTAGCCGCTCACGTCAAGCTCCTCGCCAATTGATTTGGCCGAGGCCAGCAGGGTGCGGTCGTAGGCCGTGTTGACGGCGCCCAGCGCCTGCCGGTAAAGGCTGACGGTGTTGACGATGATCAGCAGGCCAACGGGCAGCAGAATGCCCGCCAGCAGATACCTGCGCAGTGATGTTGCCCCCACGCTTTTCACTTCGTGTAATACGCTGCGGTCATTAGTCCCCACGCTTGTCACTTCGTGTACTGCGCTGCCCCCCTCGTGGGCTGGCCTTGCTTGGGGCGGCCCGGCGCTGCGGCCGTCGCCGCTCCGGCTTGCCTGGAATGGTGCGCTATCTTGCTTTTCGTCGTGAGTCACGTATCGGCCTTCAGCAGATAGCCCAGGCCGCGCAGCGTCACCAGTTTGACGCCGGTCGTGACGAGTTTTTTGCGCAGGCGGTAGACCACCACTTCCACCGCCTCGTATTGCACATCGGCCTCGCCGGGAAACACCAGCTCGAACAAGCGCTCTTTCGACACCGCGTGGCCGGGCTTGACGATCAGCGCCTGCAGCAGGGCCAGCTCGCGCGGTGTGAGCTCCATTACCTGGCCCTGGTGGTAAATTGCGCCACTCTCTTTTTCATAGCGAAGTTGACCCGTAACATAAGGGCTGGAGGCCGATTCGACCGTTGCTGTGCGGCGCCCGAGGGCGCGCAGCCTGGCTTCCAGTTCGTCCAGGTCGAAGGGCTTGGGCAGGTAGTCGTCGGCGCCGAGGTTGAGGCCCATGATGCGGTCGCCGACGGTGCCGCGCGCGGTCAGGATCAGCACCGGCGTGCCCAGGCCCTGGCGGCGCGCCTGCTCCAGCACCTGCAGGCCGTCGAGGCCGGGCAGGCTCAGGTCCAGCACCACCACATCGGGCTGGGTTGCCGTCCATTGCCCCAGCGCCAGCCGGCCGTCGGTGCAGGGAATCACGTTTATGCCGCGCCGGCTGAGGGCACGCTGCAGCGCGGCCTGCATCGAGGCGTCGTCTTCAATCAGCAGCAGTTTGAGCATTGCGGTCATGGGCAGGACATTAGCACTTTCCCCTAGGTTCGCGGACAGCCGATTGACAGCAATGAAAGGCATGATCCATGTCACTACTACTTCCCTCAAGGAGACACCCATGCGTCGCGATACCTTTTTGAAATCCCTGGCGGCTTTGGCGGCGACGGGCGGCTTTCCCTTGTCGGCGCTGGCGGCGGCCAACGTCAAGATGATGATTCCGGCCAATCCGGGCGGCGGCTGGGACACCACCGGCCGCGCCCTGGGCAAGGCGCTGATGGATTCGGGCGCGGCCTCCACCGTCACCTACGACAACAAGGGCGGCGCGGCCGGCGCCCTGGGCCTGGCCCAGTTCGTCAACGGCAGCAAGGGCGACGGCAACGCCATGATGGTGATGGGCGCCGTGATGCTGGGCGGCCTGATCACCGGCAAGCCGCCGGTCAGCCTGAGCCAGGCCACGCCGGTTGCGCGCCTGTCCAGCGAGTACAACGTGTTTGTGCTGCCGGCCAATTCACCCTTCAAGACCATGAAGGAAGTGATTGAGCAGCTCAAGAAAGACCCTGGCAGCGTGAAATGGGGCGGCGGCTCGCGCGGTTCCACCGAGCACATTGCCGCGGCCATGATCGCCCGCGAAGTCGGCGTTGATCCGTCCAAGATCAACTACGTCGCTTTCCGGGGCGGCGGCGAAGCCACTGCGGCCATCCTGGGCGGCAACGTCACCGTCGGCGGCAGCGGTTACAGCGAGTTCTCCGAGTACATCGCTACCGGCAAGATGAAGGCCATCGCGGTAACGTCGGACACACGTCTGGCGGGCGTGAGCATTCCCACGCTCAAGGAGCAGGGCATCAACGTCGTGATCGGCAACTGGCGCGGCGTGTATGGCGCGCCCGGCATTTCGGCCGAGCAGCGCAAGGCGCTGACCGAGATGATTCTCAAGGCCGTCAAGTCAAAGACCTGGATCGAGGCGTCGGAGAAAAACAACTGGACACCGGCGGTGCTGACCGGCCCGGCTTTCGATAAATTCGTTGATGACGATTTCGCCGCGCTGCGCGCCACCATGGTGAAGTCCGGCATGGTCTGAGGCGCAATCTCCAGGGGCTGCCACCTTCGATGGCAGGCTTTGGAGCCCTCGATGGCCTTCTTGATAGCTTTTGACAGCCGCACTGTTTTCACCAAAACAGCGCGGCTGACTTTTTCCACACTCTCTTTCTCTCTCTTCCCACCCATCCATGCGGGGTAAAAAAATGACACAACAGCCTCATTCGCTGGTGCAGACGCTGATAGGCGCGGGCGTCGTATTGACGGGCCTGGGCCTGGCCACGGGCGCGCTCGACATATCTTCCAATGCCGGCTACGGCGGCGTGGGCCCCAACTTCCTGCCATGGCTGATCGCCGTGGCGCTGCTGGTCTGCGGCGGCTTCATCGTCTGGGAAGCGCGCAGCGGCGGCTTTCGCTCCATGGACGCGCCGACTGGCGCGGCGCGGGCTCACTGGACGGGTTTTGCGTGGATGTCGGCGGGCCTGCTCGCCAATGCCGCGCTGATCACCACCATAGGCTTCATCTTCAGCTGCACCCTGTGTTTTGTCCTGGCCGTGCAGGGCCTGCGCGGCGCTGAAGGCAAGGCTGGCAGGGGCCCGGCGGGCTGGTTCAAGGACGCCATGATCGGCCTGGCCATCGCCGCGCCGGTTTACTGGATGTTCACCAAATTCCTCGCCATCAACCTGCCTGGCATCACTTCAACGGGGTGGCTCTAAATGGAAATCTTCAACCAGCTGATGCAGGGCTTTGCCACTGCGGCCACGCCGGTCAACCTGCTTTGGTGTTTCGTCGGCTGCGCGCTCGGCACGGCCATTGGCGTGCTGCCGGGCATAGGCCCCGCCGTGGCGGTGGCCATGCTGCTGCCGATCACGGTCAAGGTCGAGGCAACCGCGTCGATGATTTTCTTTGCTGGCATCTATTACGGCGCCATGTATGGCGGCTCCACCACGTCCATCCTGCTCAACACGCCCGGTGAAACGGCGAGCATGGTGACGGCGATGGAGGGCAACAAGATGGCCAAGAGCGGGCGCGCGGGCGCCGCGCTGGCGACGGCCGCCGTCGGCTCGTTCGTTGCCGGCACCATTGCCACGGTGCTGGTGACGCTGTTTGCGCCCATCGTCGCCGAGCTGGCCGTCAAGCTGGGCCCGCCCGAGTACTTCATGCTGATGCTGCTGGCCTTCACCACCGTGAGCGCCGTGCTGGGCAAAAGCACCGTGCGCGGCATGACGGCGCTCTTTGTCGGGCTAGCGGCGGGCCTGGTCGGTCTGGATCAGATCTCGGGCCAGGCGCGTTACACCGGCGGCGTGCCCGAACTGCTCGACGGTATTGAAATCGTGCTGGTGGCGGTGGGCCTGTTCGCCGTGGCCGAAGCGCTGTATGCCGTGCTGTATGAAGGCCGTGTGGTCGACGAGCAAAACAAGTTGAGCAAGGTTCACATGACGGGCCGTGACTGGCGCCGCTCATGGCCGGCCTGGCTGCGCGGCACGGCCATCGGCGTGCCCTTTGGCTGCATCCCCGCGGGCGGCACCGAGATTCCGACCTTTCTCAGTTACGCCGCCGAGAAAAAACTCGCCCGGGGCAGGGACCAGGATGAATTCGGCACCGTCGGCGCGATCGAAGGCGTGGCCGGCCCCGAGGCGTCCAACAATGCCACGGTGACCGCCGCGATGATTCCCCTGCTGACGCTGGGCATCCCGACCTCAAACACCACGGCGATCCTGTTGGGCGCTTTCCAGAACTACGGCATCCAGCCCGGGCCGCAGCTGTTCAGCAGCTCGTCCAGCCTGGTGTGGGCGTTGATTGCCTCGCTCTATATCGGCAATGTGATGCTGCTGGTTCTGAACCTGCCGATGGTCGGCCTGTGGGTCAAGCTGCTCAAGATTCCCAAGCCCTATCTGTACGCCGGCATCCTGATTTTTGCCACTGTCGGTGTCTATGGCATGCGGCAGAGCGCGTTTGATCTGTTTTTGCTTTACGGCATTGGCGTGCTGGGCGTGGTGATGCGGCGCTTTGACTTTCCGACCGCGCCGGTCGTCGTCGGCATGATTCTGGGCCCGCTGGCCGAGGCGCAGCTGCGCAACGCCATGTCGATAGGCGAGGGCAGTGCCATGGTGTTTTTGCAGCGTCCGGTGTCGCTGATTCTCATCGTGGTGGTGGTGGCGGTCCTGGTGCTGCCGCGCCTGGCCAGGCGCTGGGCAGCGGGCCGGCTGGCTGCCTGATATTTTCAAACTTCAAAAAAGGAAAACCCAGCTTGGCTATCGGCTTCAACGGCTGTATCGACCTTGACCTGAGCACTTGGCGGCTCATGGTGCATCTGCTCAAGCTCAAGGCCTGAGTCACCCTGCAGCGAGGGGCCTATCACCCCTCGCCTGTATCAGAACCTGCCTGCTTGAGCCATCGGGTGCGACCCGCTGCGAGGCAAGGGCTTTTGCAGATATGGTGCATTGGCACCTCCAGAGATGGTCGTGCCGGTGAGGCACCCACCTACCGCGCACGGCAGGTGCGCGCGAGGAATGTCAAGAATTTTTATTCTTACACCGAAATCTGAAGGCTCCCTGAAAGGCAATCGCGCAGGTTAGCGTCGGCAGTGTGAGTTGCCGACGCCAGCTTGATCGCGTCGAGCCTATAGGGCCGCTTATGGCCGGGTGGAGGTGCCGCAATCGTTGAAATCATCGGCATATAGCCGACGTTCAAGTTGCAGAGTTCGGTGACTGCTTTGGAGCGACTAGTTCTGAAACCTCTACAGCCGCAACCAGTCTGAAACGGCCCTTCAGTTGGGAATGCCGGGTCGACCGCAGCCACGGCACAACAGTGGCATTTCCATGCCAAATCAGCCTCTAGCCCAAGCAAATCGGGCTTAAGAAGCTATCAAAAACAGAGTAAACCAAACCCGCGGCGGGCTGGTTTTTATTCCCCGGCGCCCAGCGCCAGGGCCGCTGCGCGTGATGTCGCGAGCGTTTGCGCGTCGGGCCCGGTCTGGGTGGGCCAGCCAGCCATGTGCCGGATGCCCAGCTCGCTTAACGCGGCCAGCCAGGCGGGGCTGTCGTTCAGGCATTCGATGTAGTTGAAGGTCTTGCCGCCCGCCTTCAGGAAGGCGTGGCGCGCTTCCATATTGATTTCTTCCAGGGTTTCCAGGCAGTCGCCGGTAAAGCCCGGGCACACCACGTCGACGCTTTGCAGGCCGGCTTGCGCCAGCTTGATGAGCGTGGGTTCGGTGTAGGGCTGCAGCCACCTGGCCTTGCCAAAGCGGGACTGGAAGGTCACCTGGTAGCGGTCTTTTGCCAGCCCCAGCTTGTCGGCCAGCAGGCGCGCTGTCTTGTGGCATTCGCAGTGGTAGGGGTCGCCCAGCCTGAGCGTGCGCTCGGGCACGCCATGAAAGCTCATGACCAGCTGCTCGGACCGGCCGTTTTGCTGCCAGTGCGCACGAATCCGGCTGGCCAGTGCGCCGATATAGCCCGCATCGTCGTGGTAGTGGTTGATGAAGCGCAATTCCGGAATCCTCCGCACCCTGGCGGCCCAGCCGTAGACCGCGTCAAACACGCTGGCCGTGGTGGTGGCGCTGTATTGCGGGTAGGCCGGCAGTACGAGCACGCGCGTGACGCCGTCAGCCTTGAGCTGGTCCAGCTGCGAGGCTATGGACGGATTGCCGTAGCGCATGGCGTAGCGCACCTCGACGCTGTGGCCCCGCACGCCAAGGTAGCCGCGCAGCATCAGGGCCTGCTTTTGCGTCCAGACCTTGAGCGGCGAGCCTTCCTTCATCCAGATGCTGGCGTATTTGGCTGCGGATTTTTTGGGCCGCACGCGCAGGATGATGCCGTGCAGGATCAGCCACCAGGCCAGCCTCGGAATTTCAACCACCCGGGCGTCGCTCAGGAATTCGGCCAGGTAACGCCGCAGCGCGGGCGCGGTAGGCGCGTCGGGCGTGCCGAGGTTGCACAGCAAAATGGCTGTGGTGGACGACGCCGTGGGCGGCGCGCCATGGGTAAATGCGGGTTCGGCTGCAAAAGACATGGGTTATTCTCGCCTGTCTATGCTCGACCTTTCCTCCATCAAAGCCATCACGCTCGATCTTGACGATACCTTGTGGCCAATCTGGCCGACCATTGAGCGGGCCGAGAAGGCGCTGGATGACTGGCTTGGCCTGAACGCGCCCATGACGGCGGCGCTCTATGCCAACCCCCTGGCGCGGCACGATGTTCGCCAGCAGGTGATGCATTCGCGGCCCGAGTTGAAGCACAACCTGAGCGCCATCCGCCGCGAGGCCATCCGGCTCGCCCTGTACAGTGCCGGTGAAGACCCGCTGCTGGCCGAGCCGGCCTTCGAGGTCTATTTCGCCGAGCGCAACCGCGTCACGCTGTTTGACGACGCGCTGCGGACACTGGTATTTTTGTCCAGCCGCTTTCCGGTGGTGGCGCTGACCAACGGCAACGCGGATATCCGGCGCATAGGCATTGACAGCTACTTCAAGGCCAGTATCAGCGCCCAGCAGTTTGGCGTCGGCAAGCCCGATCCGCGCATATTCCACGCCGCCGCCGGTGCTGCCGAGGTACAGCCGGGCGAGGTGCTGCATGTGGGCGACGACGCCACGCTCGATGTGCTGGCGGCGCTCAATTGCGGCATGCAGACGGTGTGGGTCAACCGCGCCGAACACCTCTGGACGCACGACGCCGAGCCGCATGAAACGGTGAGCACGCTGACCGAGCTGTGCGAGCTGTTTTCCGCCTGAGCGGCCCGCCTGTTTTTTTGGAAGCGTCGCATGGCCCTCAGGATCTATGGCACCGCGGCATCGCGCGCGGCCCGTCCGCTCTGGGTGGCGCAGGAGCTGGGCCTGGTGTATGAACACATCGCCCTGCCTTACCTGGGCGGCGCCACGCGCACGCCGGAGTTTCTGGCGATCAACCCCAATGGCCATATTCCGGTCGTTGACGATGACGGCGTTCTGGTCTGGGAGTCCATGGCCTGCGCGCTTTACCTCGCCGAACGCTTCAAGCGCGGCGACGGCACCATGCTGGCGGCGCGCACGCATGCCGAAATGGCCGGGATGCTTCGCTGGAGCTTCTGGGTGGTCACCGAATGCGAAAAAGACGCGCTGGCCTTTCTGATGCACAGCCAGCTCATGCCCCCCGAGCGGCGCAAGCCCCAGCTTGCCGAAGAGGCCGTTCGCCGGCTGTCGGCGCCGCTTGGCGTGATCGAGCAGCATTTGCAGTCGCACCCTTACCTCGCGGGCGATCGTTTTACCGTGGCGGATATCTGCGTGGCCTCGGTTCTGGCCTGGGTCGAAAGCGCGGACGCCTTGATGGGGCCCCGCCCACGGCTGGCGGCCTGGCTGGGCGCCTGTCTTGGGCGGCCAGCCTTCAAATCCGTGGCTTTGATGGCTGAAAGTGCTTGAGGTCCACGTATTACGGCTATAGTTTGCTATTGAAAATATAGCTTATTCCACTTGTTGGCAGCGTCAGCCGGATTGGCGCGCAGCCTCCAGCCCCGAGCGCACGGCGCCTTCCAGCGTGGCCGGATAGGGGCCGGCGATGTAATCCCCGCAGGCCACAAGGCCGGGCGCAAGCCGCGCTGCGGGGCGCTGCAGTCCCGGCGTGCAGGCGAAGGTGGCGCGCTTTTCAACCACGGTCTGCACCGGCTGCAGCTCCGTCAGCCCCAGTTGCCGCGCCGCCTGCGCCAGCACCTGGCGGGTCAGCAGGGCGCTGTCGCCGTTGCTGGCGCTGATCACAAAGGCCAGCAGGCCGGCCGGGCCGCCCAGCTGGGCGCGGTCAAAGGCAAATTGCGCCGGCTCGTCGACGCTGCAAGACAAGGCCAGCATGGGCTGGCGCAAGCGGGCGCCGGGCGCATGCGCATAGACCGTGCTCAGGGCTTCATGCTCCAGGCCGCGCGCCAGCTTCAGCCATTCGCCGGCTTGCACGCCGCTGCCTTCCACCAGTCGCGCGGCTTCAAGCGGCGGGCAGGCCAGCACGACGCGGTCAAAGCGCTCGCCGTCCAGTTGCCAGCCAGACGCGTCAGGGGCCAGATCCTGCACGCGCACGCCGACCCGCAGGCTAGCGCCTTTTGCCGCCAGCCAGGCCAGCGCAGCATCGGGCAGCAGCGCGCTCAGGTCCATGCGTGGCAGCAGCAGGTTGGAGCCGCCGCTTTGCGCAAACAGCGCGTCGCGCAGCACGCGCAAAAACACCTGGGCGCTGGCGCGATGCGCTGGCGTGTTGAGGGCCGACACACACAGCGGCTCGATCAGCGAGCTCATGGCACGCGGCGCAAGGCTCCGGCATAAATCGAGAACTGATTGCTCCGGGCTGCACCTGAAGCCGCCCAGCTGCCAGCCCAGCGCCACCCTGAGCAGCGACAGCTTGTCGGCCCACGACCAGCCGCGCGCTGAAAGAATGCCGGCAAAGGCGTCCAGCGGCGCAGGCCAGTGCGGCAATTCAAGGCCGCTGCCATCGGGGAACTGCATCGTCAGCGGCAGTCGCAGAAAAGCCGCCTCGACGTCAACGCCGACATCCTGCATCAGCCGCAGCGTTTCGGAATACGCGCCAATCAGGATGTGCTGGCCGTTGTCCAGCGCGAGCGGCTCGCCCGCCAGCGTTGCCATGACGCGCCGGGCGCGGCCGCCGGCGGTGCGCGAGGCTTCCATGAGCGTGACCTGATGGCCCAGGCGCGTGGCCTCCACGGCGGCGGCGCAACCCGCCCAGCCGGCGCCGATCACGGCGATCCTCACAGCGTGAGGGCACGTGCCGCGAAGGGCCGCCCCGAGCAAGCGACGGCCCCCCCGGGGGGCAGCGCATTACACGAAGTGAAAAGCGTGGGGGCGCTTTTCCGACGCCAGCAGGGGCCGCGGAACCGGCTTTGCCGGGCCGCAGGCGCAGCGGCCCCCTCGGGGGGCAGCGCAGTACGCGAAGCGACAAGCGTGGGGGTCATTGGATTTTGCCGAAAGCTTGAGTCTTCCACGCCAGCCAGAACTTGCGCAGCGGCGTCAGGCTGACGCGCTGGTGCAGCACCCGGTAGTTGTCGGCGCCAATCTCGCGCAGCAGCGTGCGGTAGATGCTGGCCATCATCAGGCCGGGTTTTTGCGCGCGCCGGTCGGCGGCGGGCAGCAGGGCCAGCGCCTCGTCGTACAAGGCCAGGGCGCGCTGGGTCTGGAATTGCATCAGCGCGGTGAAACGGTCCGAATACTGGCGCTTGAGGATTTCATGGGCCTTGACGTCAAACTGCTGCAACTCATTGACCGGCAGGTAGATGCGCCCGCGCATGGCGTCCTCGCCGACGTCGCGGATGATGTTGGTGAGCTGGAAGGCCAGGCCCAGCTTGTGCGCGTAGGCGGTGGTGGCCGGGTCGGACTGGCCAAAGATGCGCGCCGCCACTTCGCCGACGATGCCGGCCACCAGGTGGCAGTAGCGCTGCAGCGCGGGAAAGTCGAGGTAGCGGTTTTGCGCCAGGTCCATCTGGCAGCCCTCGATGACGGCCAGCAGGTGCCGCGCCTCGATGCCGTAGAGGTCGGCATGCGGCATCAGCGCCTTGAGCACAGGGTGGCTGGGCTTGCCGGCGAAGGCCTGCGTCACCTCGCCCTGCCACCAGGCCAGCTTGGTGTGGGCCACGCCCGGGTCGGTCACTTCGTCGACAACGTCGTCGATTTCGCGGCAAAAGGCATAAAAAGCGGTGATGGCGGCGCGCCTGTCCTTGGGCAAAAACAGAAAAGCGTAATAAAAGCTGCTGCCGGAAGCGGCGGCTTTTTCCTGTACGTAAAGTTCCGGTGTGTGGGCTGGTGGCATGGGCATGGTCAATTGTCCCATGCTGAAATGGCGGATTTGAGCGAGCAGCGCAAAGTGAAAAGCGTAAGGGCGATGGAAATGCGCAGGAGTTCCATGCCAGCCAGGGCCGCGGAACCGGCTTTGCCGGTCCGCAGGCGCAGCGGCCCCCTCGGGGGGCAGCGCAGTGCGCGAAGCGACAAGCGTGGGGGCTAGCTGTTCACATCCAGAGCGCGCGCCAGCTCATCAGCACCACGTCCCAGGGCCCGAGTTTGGGGCGCTGGCGCAGGGTGTCGAAATTCAGCGCCTCTATCTTGTCCAGGATGCGCAGGCCGCCTTGCACCACCAGCCGCAGCTCCCAGCCGCCGCGGCCCGGCAGCTTTTTCACCAGTTTCGAGCCTTTTAGTATCATGGCCCTTGCTGTGCGGGTACTTCCAGCTATCAAATTCATAGTTTGGCGGTTGCTCTCAAGCGCCAGCAGCTGGCTCTCCTCCACGCCGTGCGCGGCCAGTGCGTCGGCCGGCAGATAGAGGCGGCCGCGCGGAATGTCCACGCTCAGGTCCTGCCAGAAGTTGATGAGTTGCAGCGCGCTGCAGATGCAGTCGCTTTGCGCCAATGACGCCGCATCGTCCACGCCATACAGGTGCAGCAGCAGCCGGCCGACAGGGTTGGCCGAGCGGCGGCAGTAGTCGAGCAACTCGTCCTGGCTGGCATAGCGCTGCTTGACCACGTCCTGCTCGAAGGCGCTGAGCAGGTCCGTCAGCAGATTCACCGGCAGGTCGAATTGCGCAATCATCGGAGCAAGACGCCCGAACACGCCGGCCCAGCGCGCGGAAGGCGCTAGGCCGCCAGCCGTCGCCAGCAGATCGGCGCGGTAGGCCGCCAGATCGGCCAGGCGCGTTGCCGGCGGGGCGTCGCCTTCGTCGGCGATGTCGTCGGCCGTGCGGGCAAACCAGTAAATCGCCGCGATGGCGGGGCGCAGCCGTGGTGGACAAAGCACGGAGGCCACCGGAAAATTCTCATAATGGCTGACGCCCTGGACGGATGGAGACGGGCCTTGCTTCATGCGCTGGATTGTCGCTTGACAAGTTTTGGCATTTCTCATAGATTACTAACCCATCAGTCATTAGCTGATTCGGCGCAGCTACCGCGCCTTGTCCCGGCTCCCAGCTCCCGTTCCCAGGCCTTTTCGAATCAAATCATGAAAAAAACCGTTTTAACCATGGCGGGCGTCGCTGCCCTGCTGGTGGCCTGCTCGCGCCCCGCGCCGCCCGAGGAACCGGTTCGCGCCGTCAAGGTGATGACGGTCGAGGGCAGCACCATTCTGGCCAGACACGAATATGCCGGGGAAGTCCGCGCCCGGGTCGAGTCGCGCCTTGGTTTTCGGGTCGGCGGAAAGATCATCAAGCGCCAGGCCGAGCTGGGCCAGCGCGTCAAGGCCGGCCAGGTGCTGGCCCAGCTTGACCCGCAGGACTTGCGCCTGGCCGCCGACGCCGCGCGCGCCCAGGTGGCCGCGGCAGCCACCAATCGCAACCTGGCCGCCGCCGATTACCGGCGCTACAAGGAGCTCAAGGATCAGAACTTCATCAGCGGCGCCGAGCTTGAGCGGCGGGACGCGACCCTCAAGGCCGCCCAGGCGCAACTCCAGCAGGCCCAGTCGCAGCTGGCGGTGCAGGGCAACCAGGCCGGTTACGCCGTGCTGACCGCCGATGTCTCCGGCGTGGTGACGGCCATCGAGGCCGAGCCCGGCCAGGTGGTGGCGGCCGGTGTGCCCGTGGTGCGCATCGCGGCCGATGGCGTGCGCGACGTGGTGTTTTCCGTGCCCGAGGACAAGGTGGCCGACGTCAAGGTGGGCGCGCCCGTCACGATGCGGGTCTGGGCGCAAAACGCCGATCTGGCGGGCCGGGTGCGCGAGGTGGCCGCCAGCAGCGACCCGGTGACGCGCACTTATGCGGTCAAGGTGAGCATCGACGCCCAGGAGCCGCCGCCCTTGGGCGCCACGGTCAATGTGGTGATGCCGGTTGCGGGGCTGGCCGGCGTGCCCGTCATCAAGCTGCCGACCTCGGCGCTGCGCCAGGATGGGCAGGCGACGGCCGTTTGGGTGCTTGACAAGGCCAGCATGACGGTGCGCTCGCAGCTGGTTCAGCTTGCCACGGCCGACGGTAATGAGGCGGTGGTGGCCGCTGGCCTGCAGCCGGGGATGCTGGTGGTCAGTGCCGGCGTGCATGTGCTGTCGCCAGGCCAAAAAGTCACCATTTATCAGTCAAAAGTGCCTGTAGCCCAGGTAAATCGGCCACAGTCTGCTCCTGGTTTAATAGCAAGCCAGCCGCCAGCGCTCCCGGCAGTTCCGGCCTCCGGCGGGAAGTGAGAGCGGCATGACGCAGAACACAAACGACAAGGCCAGCGGCCCGGCAGCAACGCCTTCAGACCGCTTCAACCTGTCGCGCTGGGCGCTGGAGCACCCGGCGTTGACGCGCTACCTGCTGCTGGTGCTGATGGTGCTGGGCTTTTCGGCCTACTTTCAGCTGGGGCAGGATGAAGACCCGCCTTTCACCTTTCGCGCCATGGTCGTGCGCACCTACTGGCCGGGCGCGACGGCGCAGCAGGTCGCCGAACAGGTCACCGACAAGCTCGAGCGCACGCTGCAGGAAGTGCCCTATGCCGACAAGATTCGCAGCTATTCCAAGCCCGGCGAGTCGCAGATCATTTTCCAGATCAAGGATTCATCCAGGGCCAGCGAGGTGCCCAATGTCTGGTATTCGGTGCGCAAGAAAATCGGCGACATGCGCGGCACGCTGCCGGGCGGTGTGCAGGGGCCGTTTTTCAATGATGATTTCGGCGATGTCTATGGCGTGATCTACGCCCTGGAGTCCGATGGCTTCAACTACGCCGAGCTCAAGACCTTCGCCGACGACGTGCGCCAGCAGCTGCTGCGCGTGCCCGACGTCAGCAAGGTCGAGCTGTTTGGCGTGCAGGACGAAAAAATCTTCATCGAGATCTCCCAGAAGCGCCTGGCGCAGCTGGGACTTGACCTGAACCAGGTGCTGGCGCAGCTGGGCCAGCAAAACGCGATCGAGTCGGCCGGCGCGGTGCAGACGCCGCTCGATGTGGTGCAGGTGCGCGTCGCGGGGCAGTTCGAGGCGCTGGAGCAACTGCGCGCCATGCCGATTCGCGGCGCCGGCGCCGCGGCCAGCCAGCTGCGGCTGGGCGACCTTGCCGTCATCCGGCGTGGCTATGTCGATCCGCCCTCCGTCAAGGTGCACCACCAGGGCCGCGAAGTGATTGCGCTGGGGGTCGCCATGACCAAGGGGGGCGACATCATCGCGCTGGGCAAGGCGCTTGAAAAGCTCTCGGCGCGGCTTGACGGCACGCTGCCGGCCGGCGTCAAGCTGGTGCACATGCAGGACCAGCCCAAGGCGGTGGCGTCCTCGGTGAACGAGTTTGTCGCCGTGCTGATCGAGGCGGTGCTGATTGTGCTGGCGGTGAGCTTTGTCAGCCTGGGCCTGCATAAGCGGTCGAATCAGGGCCCTGGCCAGTTGCCGCTCTGGAAGCGTTACACCATAGATATGCGGCCCGGCCTCGTCGTGGGCATCACCATTCCGCTGGTGCTGAGCCTGACCTTCCTGGCGATGTGGTACCTTAATATCGGCCTGCACAAGATTTCGCTGGGCTCGCTCATCATCGCGCTCGGGCTGCTGGTGGACGACGCCATCATTGCCGTTGAGATGATGGTGCGCAAGATGGAGGAGGGCTACGACAAGGTGCGCGCCGCCACCTTCGCCTATGAAATCACCGCCATGCCCATGCTGACGGGCACGCTTATCACGGCGGCCGGCTTTTTGCCCATCGGGCTGGCCAGGTCGGTCACGGGCGAATACACCTATGCGATTTTTGCCGTCACGGTGATTGCGCTGGTGCTCAGCTGGATCGTCTCGGTCTACTTCGTACCCTACCTGGGTACGCTGCTGCTCAAGGTTCCGCGCCATGTGCAGGAGGTTCAGGCGGGTCTTGACAGCCCGCACGAGATGTTCGGCAGCCCGTTTTACAACCGCTTTCGCCGCACGGTGAACTGGTGCGTGGCGCACCGCTGGATTACCATTGGCGCCACGGTGCTGATTTTTGTCCTGGGCATTGTCGGCATGGGCCGGGTGCAGCAGCAGTTCTTCCCGGATTCGAGCCGGCCGGAGATCATGGTCGACATCTGGTTCCCGGAAGGCACCTCGTATGCCGCCAACGAGGCGACGGCCAGGCGCGTCGAGCAGCGCCTGATGCAGGAGGCCGGTGTGACCTCCGTCAGCACCTGGATAGGCTCGGGCGTGCCGCGTTTTTACCTGCCGCTGGACCAGGTCTTCCCGCAAACCAATGTGTCGCAGATGATTGTGCTGCCCAAGGACCTGAAGGTCAGGGAATCGCTGCGCATCAGGCTGCCCGCCCTGCTGGCCACGGAGTTTCCCGAGGTGCGCGGCCGGGTCAAACTCTTGCCCAACGGGCCGCCGGTGCCTTACCCGGTGCAGTTTCGCGTGGTGGGCGACGACCCGCTGCTGCTGCGCGCGCGCGCCGATGAGGTCAAGGCGGTGATGCGCGCCAGCGCCAACACGCGGGGCGTGAATGACAACTGGAACGAACCTGTCAAAGTGCTGCGCATGGAGATTGACCAGGCCAAGGCGCGCGCGCTCGGCGTGACCAGCCAGTCGATTGCCCAGGCCTCGCGTACGCTGCTGAGCGGCTCGCCGGTGGGGCAGTTCCGCGAAGGCGACAAGCTGATTGATATCGTGCTGCGCCAACCGCTGGACGAGCGCAATGCGATGACCGATCTCGGCAATGCCTATTTGCCAACCGCATCGGGCAAGACGATTCCCCTGACGCAGATCGCCAAACCGGTGTTTGCGTGGGAGCCTGGCGTGATGTGGCGCGAGAACCGGGACTATGCCATCACGGTGCAAAGCGATATTGTGGAAGGCCTGCAAGGCGCCACCGTGACGCAGCAGCTGCAGCCGCAGCTCAAGGCGCTGGAGGCCAAATGGCACGGCGCGGGCATGACGGGCTACCGCATCGAGGTGGCTGGCGCGGTGGAGGAAAGCAGCAAGGGTTCGGCTTCCATCGCCGCCGGGATTCCGGTCATGCTGTTCCTCACTTTCACGCTGCTGATGCTGCAACTGCACAGCTTCAGCCGGGCCATGCTGGTGTTCCTGACCGGCCCGCTGGGTATTGCCGGAGTGGCCGGCGCGCTGCTCCTGCTGGGCCGGCCGTTTGGCTTTGTGGCCCTGCTGGGCGTGATCGCGCTCATGGGCATGATCCAGCGCAATTCGGTCATCCTGATTGACCAGATCGAGCAGGACCGTGCCCGCGGCATCCCTGCCTGGGACGCGATCGTGGAGTCCGCCGTGCGCCGTTTGCGTCCGATTGTGCTGACCGCTGCGGCTGCTGTGCTGGCGATGATTCCGCTGTCGCGCAGTGTGTTCTGGGGGCCCATGGCGGTTGCCATCATGGGCGGACTGGTAGTGGCCACGGTCTTGACTCTGCTGGCCTTGCCGGCCATGTATGCGGCCTGGTTTCGCGTCAGGCGCGAGCCGGTTTGAGGCGCGCAGGCGCTTCAGGCCACCGCCTGTGTCTTGATCTGGTGCGATACAGGTTAAAATAAAAAGTTGACCGATTTCAAGCGGAAATTCGAGCTTTCTCGGGTTTCCGCTTTTATTTCAGGCGCGCGGGTGGCGAAATTGGTAGACGCACCAGGTTTAGGTCCTGACGGTAGCAATACTGTGCGGGTTCGAGTCCCGCCCCGCGCACCACCCTGAGACTTTGCCGCGGCAATCGTGCCGGGCTATCAGGCTTAGAGGTTTATTGGCACAAGGCAGCATGTCAGGTGCCAGCCCTGTTTTGATTATTTTTGATTTTAGGAAACCATCATGGCCGTGACTGTTGAAAATCTTGAAAAGCTCGAGCGCAAAATGACGCTGACGCTGCCCCTCAACACCATCCAGTCGGAAGTTGACACGCGCCTCAAGCGCCTGGCCCGTACCGTGAAAATGGACGGCTTCCGTCCGGGCAAGGTTCCCATGACCGTGGTGGCCCAGCGTTATGGCTATTCGGTGCATTACGAAGTCATGAACGACAAGGTGGGCGAGGCCTTTGCCGTGGCGGCCAACGAAGCGAAGCTGCGTGTGGCCGGCCAGCCCCGCATCAGCGAAAAAGAAGGCGCGCCAGAGGGCGAGCTGACCTTTGACGCCGTGTTTGAGGTCTATCCGGAAGTCAAGATTGCCGATCTGGCCAATGCCGAGCTTGAAAAGGTCAGCGCTGAAGTTACCGACGCCGCCATCGACAAGACGCTGGACATCCTGCGCAAGCAGCGCCGCACCTTCGCCCAGCGCGCGGCCGACGCGCCAGCGCAGGACGGCGATCGCGCCACCATCGACTTCGAAGGCAAGATCGACGGCGAGACCTTTGCTGGCGGCAAGGCCGAGGATTTCCAGTTCCTGGTCGGCGAAGGCCAGATGCTCAAGGAATTCGAAGATGCCGTTCGCGGCATGAAAAGCGGTGAAAGCAAGACCTTCCCGCTGAGCTTCCCGGCTGACTACCACGGCAAGGACGTGGCGGGCAAGCAGGCTGACTTCCTCGTCACGGTCAAGAAAATCGAGGCGGCGCACCTGCCCGAAGTCAATGAGGCGCTGGCCAAGTCGCTGGGCATTGCCGATGCAACGGTTGAAGGCCTGCGCGCCGACATCCGGAAAAACCTCGAGCGCGAAGTCAAGTTCCGCCTGCTGGCCCGCAACAAGAATGCCGTGATGGACGCGCTGATTGCCAACGCCGAACTCGACCTGCCCAATTCCAGCGTGCAAGCCGAGCTTGACCGCATGGTTGAAGGCGCTAGGGCCGATCTCAAGCAGCGCGGCATCAAGGACGCTGAAAAAGCGGCGATTCCTGACGATATTTTCCGCCCACAAGCTGAAAAACGGGTCCGCCTGGGCCTCGTGGTGGCGGAGTTGGTGCGTGCCAACGAGCTGCAAGCCAAGCCCGAGCAACTCAAGGCTCACATTGAAGAGCTGGCTGCCAGCTACGAGAAGCCGCAGGACGTGGTGCGTTGGTACCTGAGCGACAACCGCCGCATGGCCGAGGTGGAAGCCGTGGTCATCGAGAACAATGTGACCGATTTCGTGCTGGGCAAAGCCAAGGTCAACGAGAAGGCCATTGCTTTCGATGAGCTGATGGGCCAGAACTGATCTCCAGCTTCTCCTGATCCGGGGCTTGTGCTTTGCTGCACAGGCCCCAATTCATTTGAGCTACGGCATAACAAGCCTGACGGCAGGTGTTGGCCTTCGCTGAAACTCTCTGGCGAGGGTTTTGGGTACAGTACAAACATTTCTGGAGAAAATTTGATGATCCGAAACAGTATTCATGGCGGCTACGGCAGCCCGCAAGCCGCAAGCCAGGACACGCAAGGCCTGGGCATGGTGCCCATGGTGATTGAGCAATCGGGCCGCGGCGAGCGTTCCTATGACATTTATTCGCGGTTGCTCAAAGAGCGCGTCATCTTTCTGGTCGGTCCGGTCAATGATCAGACCGCCAATCTCGTTGTTGCCCAGTTGCTGTTCCTCGAAAGCGAAAATCCTGACAAGGATATTTCCTTCTACATCAACTCCCCGGGCGGCTCGGTGACTGCCGGCATGGCGATTTACGACACCATGCAGTTCATCAAGCCCGACGTGTCGACGCTTTGCGTCGGCATGGCGGCCAGCATGGGGGCGTTTTTGCTGTCGGCCGGCACCAAGGGAAAACGCTTCTCGCTGCCCAATTCACGCGTGATGATTCACCAGCCGTCGGGTGGCGCCCAGGGCCAGGCCACGGATATTGAAATCCATGCGCGCGATATCCTGAAAACACGAGAGCAGCTCAATCGCATCCTGGCGGCCAACACCGGCCAGACCATCGAGAAAATCGAGCGTGACACCGAGCGCGACTATTTCATGTTTGCCGAGGATGCCAAGGCTTACGGGGTTGTTGATCAGGTGATCTCCAAGCGCCCCTGATTGGCGAGGCAGACGGTCTGGTTTGCAGCGCAATCGCGGCGTTTTCTGTAACGGGAACGCCGTTTTTTTTATTGGTTATCATTAGCTAACAGTTCCCCAAGTCACGAAAAGGCATCCCCAATAATGGCCGAGAAAAAAGGCTCCACCGGCGAAAAAACGCTGTACTGCTCCTTCTGCGGTAAAAGTCAGCATGAGGTGAAGAAACTCATTGCGGGTCCGTCTGTGTTTGTCTGTGACGAGTGCATAGATCTTTGCAATGAAATCATCCGGGACGAGTTGCCGGCTGGCACCGATGTGCGCGAGACACGCGGGGATTTACCAACCCCTGCTGAAATCAAGGCCACGCTGGATGGCTATGTGATCGGTCAGGAGCCGGCCAAGCGGACACTGGCCGTGGCGGTTTACAACCATTACAAGCGCCTGCGCCACAAGGAAACGGCGAAAAAAGACGACGTTGAACTGACCAAGAGCAATATCTTGCTGATCGGGCCGACCGGCTCGGGCAAAACATTGCTGGCTCAAACACTGGCCCGCACGCTCAATGTGCCGTTTGTGATGGCGGATGCCACCACGCTGACGGAGGCCGGCTATGTGGGTGAAGACGTCGAAAATATCATTCAGAAACTGCTGCAAAGCTGCAACTATGAAGTTGACCGCGCCCAGCAGGGGATTGTGTACATCGACGAGATCGACAAGATTTCGCGCAAGTCTGACAACCCTTCGATCACGCGCGACGTCTCTGGCGAGGGCGTGCAGCAGGCACTGCTCAAGTTGATGGAGGGCACCATGGCATCGGTGCCGCCACAGGGCGGACGCAAGCATCCCAACCAGGATTTTCTGCAGGTCGACACGACCAACATCCTGTTTATCTGCGGCGGTGCATTTTCGGGGCTTGAAAAGGTGATCGAGAACCGCACCGAAGCGTCGGGAATCGGTTTTGGCGCGTCCGTCAAAAGCAAGAAGGCGCGCAGCCTGACCGAGGCCTTCAAGGACGTCGAGCCTGAGGATCTGATCAAGTTTGGCCTGATACCCGAGCTGGTCGGCCGCATGCCGGTGATTGCCACCCTGGCTGAGCTCAGCGAGGATGCGCTGGTGCAGATCTTGACCGAGCCGAAGAATGCCGTGGTCAAGCAGTTCAGCAAGCTGCTCGCCATGGAAGGCGTGGATCTGGAAATCCGGCCGTCGGCACTGAAGGCCATCGCCCGCAAGGCGCTGGCCCGGAAAACCGGAGCGCGCGGGCTGCGTTCCATTCTGGAGCAGTCGCTGATTGACACCATGTTCGATTTGCCTACTACCAGCAACGTCGACAAGGTGGTCGTGGATGAATCCACGATTGAAGAAAACAAGCCGCCGCTGCTGGTTTATCGGGAAGCCGCCAAAAAAGCGTGAGATCAGCGGAGCATGAGTGCGACGCTTGAAAACGTCCTCTTTTTGCCCCATGTCTGAATTGATTCAGCTTCGCCTGACCCGCAAATGGGTCATGGCGTTTTGCCTTGCGTTCAAGGTTTAAGGTTTATATGTCCGGACAAACTTTTCTTCCTGCCACTCCCGTCGATCTGCCGCTCTTGCCGCTGCGGGACGTGGTCGTCTTCCCCCATATGGTGATTCCGCTTTTTGTCGGCCGCCCCAAAAGCATCAAGGCGCTGGAATCTGCCATGGAGGCGGAGCGCCGCATCATGTTGGTGGCTCAGAAGGCCGCGGCCAAGGATGAGCCCTCGGTGGAGGACATGTTTGAGGTCGGCTGCATTGCCACCATCCTCCAGTTGCTTAAGCTTCCTGACGGTACCGTCAAGGTGCTGGTCGAAGGGCAGCAGCGCGCAAAAGTCAACAAGATTGAAGAGGGCGAGCAGCACTTCAGCGCCAATGTGACGCCGGTAGAGCCCCAGGCTGCCATTGCCGGTGACAAGGGCAGCGAGGTTGAGGCCTTGCGCCGGGCCGTGATGCAGCAGTTTGACCATTACGTCAAACTGAACAAGAAAATTCCGCCGGAAATACTTACCTCCATCTCCAGCATCGACGACGCGGGTCGTCTGGCCGACACCATCGCCGCACATTTGCCTCTGAAGCTCGATGCCAAGCAGGTCATTCTGGATCTGGACAGCATCAAGGCGCGTCTTGAGAATCTCTATGAGCAGCTGGAGCGTGAGGTCGACATCCTCAATGTAGACAAGAAAATCCGTGGCCGCGTGAAGCGCCAGATGGAAAAGAACCAGCGCGATTTCTACCTCAACGAGCAGGTAAAAGCCATCCAGAAGGAATTGGGCGAGGGCGAGGAGGGCGCGGACATTGAAGAGGTCGAAAAGAAGATCAAGGTCGCCAAAATGCCGCTGGAGGCGCGCAAGAAGGCCGAAAGCGAACTCAAAAAACTCAAGCTGATGTCGCCCATGTCGGCTGAAGCGACCGTGGTGCGAAGCTATATCGATGTGTTGTTAGGGCTGCCCTGGAGCAAAAAAACCAAGATCAAGCACGATCTGGTGAATGCCGAGGCGGTCCTCAACGAGGATCACTATGGCCTTGAAAAAGTCAAGGACCGGATTGTGGAATATCTCGCGGTACAGCAGCGCGTGGATAAGCTGAAGGCGCCAATCCTCTGCCTGGTTGGCCCTCCGGGCGTCGGGAAGACCTCGCTCGGACAATCGATCGCGAAGGCGACCGGGCGCAAGTATGTGCGGATGGCCTTGGGCGGCATGCGGGACGAAGCAGAAATCCGTGGCCACCGTCGGACCTATATCGGGGCCCTGCCTGGCAAGGTTCTGCAAAATCTGAGCAAAGCCGGTACGCGCAATCCGCTGTTTCTGCTGGACGAGATCGACAAGCTGGGCACCGACTTTCGCGGTGATCCGTCCAGTGCGTTGCTGGAAGTGCTGGACCCCGAGCAGAACCATACGTTCGGGGATCATTACGTTGAGGTCGACTTCGATTTGAGTGATGTGATGTTTGTCGCAACCTCCAACTCGATGAATATTCCACCCGCATTGCTGGACCGCATGGAGGTGATACGCCTTTCAGGCTACACCGAGGACGAAAAAACAAGTATCGCCATGCGCTATCTGTTGCCCAAGCAACTCAAAAACAATGGCGTGAAGGATGGCGAGCTTGAGGTGCAGGAACAGGCGGTGCGTGACATTGTTCGCTACTACACGCGCGAGGCCGGCGTGCGTTCGCTCGAGCGTGACCTGTCCAAGATTTGCCGCAAGGTGGTCAAGGGTATCCAGCTCAGGAAGATGACGCCCAAAGTCCTGGTAACGCCGGACAACCTGAATGAGTTTCTCGGTGTCCGGAAGTTCGACTATGGCCGTGCGGAGCAGCAAAATCAGGTCGGCCAGGTGGTCGGTCTGGCGTGGACCGAAGTCGGTGGTGACTTGCTGACCATCGAGGCGGCGGTGATGCCCGGCAAGGGCGTGATTACCCGGACCGGCATGCTGGGTGATGTCATGAAAGAGTCTGTCGAAGCCGCGCGAACCGTTATTCGCAGCCGGGCAAGAGCGCTGGGAATCAAGGACGAAATGTTCGAGAAGCGTGATATCCACATCCACGTCCCCGATGGCGCCACGCCCAAGGATGGGCCAAGCGCCGGGGCAGCCATGGCCACTGCGTTTGTGTCCGCGCTGACGGGTATTCCGGTGCGTGGTGATGTCGCCATGACGGGAGAAATTACCCTTCGCGGCGAGGTAACCGCCATCGGCGGACTGAAGGAAAAACTGCTGGCCGCCCTGCGGGGTGGAATCAAGACCGTGCTGATTCCCCAGGACAACGCCAAGGACCTGCAGGAGATCCCGGACAACGTCAAGGCTGGCCTTGAGATCGTTCCCGTCAAGTGGATTGATCAGGTGTTGCAGGTGGCGCTTGAACGGCAGCCGGTTCCCTTGACCGATGAAGAGGTCGCAGTGATAGCGGCCACTGCGGCCGCACCTGCCCAAGTTGCGGATGCTGTCAAGCATTGAGCAAACTTTTGTGAGCTTCTCGTGATTCGATTAAAAACCACGCTATAATTTAAAGCTAGACTCGCGGGAGTAGCTCAGTTGGTAGAGCGCAACCTTGCCAAGGTTGAGGTCGAGAGTTCGAGACTCTTCTCCCGCTCCAATTCAAAGGGCAGCACTTCAAAATGCTGTCCTTTTTTATTGGATTTTTTGAATATTTCAAGCACGGCACTGCCTTGCTTTGTTGAGAATACGGCGCGGTAACAAAGCGGTTATGTACCGGATTGCAAATCCGGCTAGCCCGGTTCGACTCCGGGCCGCGCCTCCAGTCTCTTCTCTGCGCCTGGATGGTGAAATAGGTAGACACAGCGGACTTAAAATCCGCCGCTTCGTTCATAGCGGGCGTACGGGTTCGATTCCCGTTCCAGGCACCATTTAGTAGTCTCAGACAGCCTCACAACACATCAAAACCCGCTTGCTTCATAGGTAACGCGGGTTTTTTGTTGCCTCATAGGGCTTCACCGGCTAACATGCCATAACGAAATCTCAACGGTACTTCTAACGGTATCAGGCAAATACCGTAAACCGAGATACCGTTACAAGGGGCAAAACATGGCATTGACAGATACATTCACCAAACAGGTGAAGCACACAGGCAAACCTGCTGGCGACAAGCACACGGACGGCGACAGCATGTATCTGCTAGTGAAGGCGAGCGGCAAATACTGGCGCATGGACTACACCTTCATTGAAAAGCGCAAAACGCTGGCGCTGGGCGTGTACCCGGCGGTATCGCTTGCCAAGGCTCGGCAGCGGCGAGTCAAGGCACGAGAGCTGCTTGCAGACGGTATTGATCCTGGTGCCGCCAAACAGGAAGAAAAGCAGGCCGTTGCAGCGGCATCGGCGAACACCTTTGAAGCGGTGGCTCGGGAGTGGCTGGCAAAGACGGCGGCTGATCGTATGGCCAGCACGCACGCCAAAGTGACCACCTGGCTGGAAAAGGAGGTGATCCCATTTATCGGCACCATGCCCATATCGACGATCGGACCGCGTGACGTGCTGCGTGCATTGAAGCATATGGAAGGCCGGGGCGCATTGGACAGCGTGCAGCGTGTCAAACAGGTATGCGGGCAGGTGTTCCGATACTCGGTGGCGACGGGCAGCGCAGAGCGGGACGTGACGCAAGACCTGAAAGGCGCATTGGCAAAACCCACGGCTGGCCACTTTGCGGCGATCACCGAGCCAAAGCAGACAGGCGACTTGATGCGCTCGATATTCGCCTATCAGGGCCACCCCTGTACCGTGGCGGCGCTCAAACTGTCACCACTGGTGTTTGTGCG
>JBKJKI010000034.1:0-36275 GCA_046597475.1 Polaromonas sp.
CTTCGTCGGCCGCCCCTCGCCGATTTATCACGCGGCGCGCATGAGCCGCGAGCAGGGCGGCGCGCAGATATACCTCAAGCGCGAGGACCTGAACCACACCGGCGCACACAAGATCAACAACACCATCGGCCAGGCGATGCTGGCCAAACGCATGGGCAAACCACGCGTGATCGCCGAAACCGGCGCCGGCCAGCACGGCGTGGCCACGGCCACCATCTGCGCGCGTTACGGCCTCGAATGCGTGGTCTATATGGGCAGCGAGGACGTCAAGCGCCAGAGCCCCAATGTCTACCGCATGAAGCTGCTGGGTGCCACCGTGGTTCCGGTGACCAGCGGCAGCAAGACGCTGAAAGATGCGCTCAATGAAGCCATGCGCGACTGGGTCGCCAACGTGGACAACACCTTCTACATCATCGGCACCGTCGCCGGGCCGCACCCTTACCCCATGATGGTGCGCGATTTCCAGAGCGTGATCGGCACCGAATGCCTGACCCAGATGCCCGAAATGAACGCCGGCAGGCAGCCCGACGCGGTGATTGCCTGCGTCGGCGGCGGCAGCAATGCCATGGGTATTTTTCACCCCTACATCTCGCACGAACAGACCCGGCTGATCGGCGTTGAAGCCGCCGGCGAAGGTCTTGACAGCGGCAAGCACTCGGCGTCGCTGCAGCGCGGCCTGCCCGGCGTGCTGCACGGCAACCGGACCTATGTGCTGCAAGACGACGACGGCCAGGTCACCGAGACGCACAGCATCAGTGCGGGACTGGATTACCCAGGCGTCGGCCCGGAACATGCTTTCCTGAAGGATATCGGGCGCGCCGAATATGTCGGCATCACCGACACCGAGGCGCTGGCGGCTTTTCACTACCTCTGCCGCACCGAAGGCATCATCCCGGCGCTTGAATCCGCCCATGCCGTCGCCTATGCCATGAAGCTGGCCAAAACCATGCGCAGCGACCAGAGCATCCTGGTCAATCTCTCGGGCCGGGGCGACAAGGACATAGGCACGGTAGCCGATCTGTCGGGTGCCGATTTTTACGACCGGCCCTCCATGCGCGGCCTGGCCGTCAAAGGCGCCCAAAACAACGGCAAGGAGACATCATGAGCCGCATCAGCGCCACCTTCGCCAAGCTCAAGAGCCAGGGCCGCAAGGCCTTGATCCCCTATGTCACGGCGGGCTTCCCTTTTACCGACGTCACGCCCGAGCTGATGCACGCCATGGTGGCCGGCGGCGCCAACGTGATCGAGCTGGGCGTGCCGTTTTCCGACCCCAGTGCCGATGGCCCCGTGATCCAGAAGGCGGGCGAGCAGGCGTTGGCCAACGGTATCGGCCTGGTCCAGGTACTGGGGATGGTGCGCACCTTTCGCAGCAAAGACAACACGACGCCCGTCGTGCTGATGGGCTACGCCAACCCGGTGGAACGTTACGACATCAGGCACGGCACGGGCGCGTCTGAAAGCGCCTTCATCCGCGACGCCGCCGAGGCCGGCGTGGACGGCATGCTGATCGTCGACTACCCGCCCGAGGAGTGCGTGGAATTCGCCGCGCGGCTGCGCGCCCATGGCATGGACCTGATCTTTTTGCTGGCGCCGACCAGCACCGACGCGCGCATGGCGCAGATCGCGCGCGTTGCCAGCGGCTATGTGTATTACGTCTCGCTCAAGGGCGTGACCGGCGCCGGCACACTAGACGTCAAGGCTGTTGCAGCCATGCTGCCGCGCATCCGCCAGCATGTGAATGTTCCCGTTGGCGTGGGTTTTGGCATTCGCGACGCGGCCACGGCCAGTGCCATAGGCGCCGTGGCCGACGCGGTCGTCATCGGCAGCAAGATCATCCAGCTGATTGAACATGAGCCGCGCGACAGGGTCGCAGCCGTTGCCCATGATTTTTTAAGAGAAATCCGGACTGCGCTGGATTGACCATTGCGGGACCAGGCCCGGCGCATAATTGCGCTTTTCGCCCCGCAAGCGCCGCCCGCATCAACCCGACACAACAAGGATTGACACCATGTCTTGGTTAGAAAAACTCCTTCCACCCAAAATCAGCCCCACCAACCCCACCGAGCGCCGCAGCGTGCCCGAGGGCCTCTGGATCAAGTGCCCGAGCTGCGAGGCCGTGCTGTACAAGACCGACCTCGAAAAGAACCAGAACGTCTGCCCGCAGTGCAGCCACCATCACCGCATTGGCGCGCGCGACAGGCTGGACGCCTTTCTCGATGCCGAAGGCCGCTACGAGCTGGGGCAGGAAGTGCTTCCGGTTGACGCACTGAAGTTCAAGGACAGCCGAAAATACCCCGAGCGCCTGAAAGAGGCCATGGAAAACACCGGCGAAACCGATGCGCTGGTCGTCATGGGCGGCGCCGTGCACAGCATTGCCGTGGTGGTGGCCTGCTTTGAATTTGATTTCATGGGCGGCAGCATGGGCAGCGTGGTGGGCGAGCGCTTCGTACGCGGCGTGCATGCCGCCATCGAGCAAAAAGTGCCCTTCATCTGCTTTACCGCCACGGGTGGCGCACGCATGCAGGAAGGCCTGCTCAGCCTGATGCAGATGGCCAAGACCAATGCCGCACTGACGCGCCTGGCCAAGAAAAATCTTCCTTACATCAGCGTGCTGACCGATCCGACCATGGGCGGCGTGAGCGCCGGCTTTGCCTTTGTCGGCGACATCGTGATTGCCGAGCCCAAGGCGCTGATCGGCTTCGCCGGCCCGCGCGTGATCGAATCCACGGTGCGAGTGACCTTGCCGGAAGGTTTTCAGCGCGCCGAATTTTTACAGACCACGGGCGCGATCGACTTCATCTGCGATCGCCGCGAACTGCGAAAAACCGTGGCGAACTCGCTAGCCCTGCTGCTCAAGCAGCCAGCCGACGCCGTCAGCTGAAAAAACGGCAAAACGGGAGCATAGTCCCCTCCTTGACGCAAGACGCCATGCCTGAAGCCCTGACACTGACTTCGCTCCCGCTCTTCCCCTTGGGCACGGTCCTCTTTCCCGAGGGGGTGCTGCCGCTGCAGATATTTGAGGTGCGCTACCTGGACATGATTGGCAAATGTCACAAGACCGGCGCACCGTTCGGCGTGGTTTCGCTGACGGAAGGCATGGAGGTTCGCAAACCGGCCGACCCGTCCGGCAAGAAGGCCCAGCCCGGCGGCGACGGTTTTGCGCACGAAGCCTTCAACCTGGTTGGCACACTGGCGACCATTACCGCGTTTTCAGTGCCGCAACCCGGGCTGATGGTGATCCGATGCCGCGGTGTCCAGCGCTTCGTTATCTCCAGACATGAAAAACTGAAGCACGGCCTGTGGGTCGCCGATGTCGCCCGCCTGCAAGCGGACCTGACCGTGGCCATTCCCACCGACTTGCAAAAAGCCGCCGATGCACTGGGAAAGCTGATCCAGAACCTGCAGGAACGCGATATGCCGGGCGATCAGATGCGCTTGCTCCCACCCTACCGGCTTGATAACTGCGGCTGGGTAGCCAATCGCTGGTGTGAGTTGCTGCCCCTGCCGCTCGAGCTCAGGCAACGCCTGATGGAGCTGGACAACCCCTTGCTGCGTCTGGAACTGGTCTGCGACATTCTGGAGCGCACCGGCATATCGCCTTGACTTGTCGGCGTCGCGTGGCTGCTTTCATGCCAAATACGCCTTTCGACAGCCACAGCCGGTAAAACGCTGGCTTAAAAACTTAAAATTACCCTTTCAGCGTTTTTTGGTGCCTTTTCGCCTGCCATCGGGTGATGCCGCACCTGAAATGCCTCAGACACTCTTCTTCCCGGAACTCCGACCTATGTCCAGCCAGCCCCATTCGCCCGCAGCCTCCCCTGCGGCGCCAGCCCACCACGACGATAACCAGTTGATGGTCGAGCGCCGCGAAAAGCTCAAGGCCATGCGCCAGCAACAGGCAGAGGGCAAAGGCGTGGCCTTTCCCAACGACATCAAGCCGGAGCATCGCGCCGGGAACCTGTTTGCGCAATACGGTCACCTGAGCAATGAAGAACTGGAGCCGCTGGCAATCAAGGTGCATGTCGCCGGCCGCATGATGCTCAAGCGCGTCATGGGCAAGGCCAGCTTTGCGACCTTGCAGGACGCATCCTTCGGGCCTTCGGGCGGCCGTATCCAGCTCTACATCAACAACGCCGGCGTCGGTGAAGAAGTCCATGCCGCCTTCAAGCACTGGGATCTGGGCGACATCGTCTCCGCCACCGGCCTGCTGTTCCGGACCAAGTCCGGAGAACTGTCGATCCATGCCGACAGCATCCGGCTGGTGACCAAGAGCCTGCGCCCGCTGCCCGACAAGTTCCACGGCATGGCCGACCAGGAAGTCAAATATCGCCAGCGCTATGTCGACCTGATCATGGACGAGGCCGCGCGCAAGCGTTTCATGGCGCGCAGCAAGGCGGTCAGCGGGATTCGGGAATTCATGGTGGCGCATGACTTCCTGGAAGTCGAAACGCCCATGCTGCACCCGATTCCGGGCGGCGCCAATGCCAAACCCTTCAAGACCCACCACAATGCCCTGGACCAGGAGATGTTCCTGCGCATCGCGCCCGAGCTGTATTTGAAGCGCCTGATCGTCGGCGGTTTCGAGCGCGTGTTCGAGATCAACCGCAGCTATCGCAATGAGGGCATCAGCGTTCGCCACAACCCCGAATTCACCATGATGGAGTTCTACGCGGCCTGGTGGAACTACACCGATTTGATGGCGTTTACCGAGGCACTGATCCGCGATGCCGCGCAAAAAGTCTGCGGCTCGCTGCAATTGACCTACGCTGACAAGCCGGTCGATCTGGAACCTGCCTTTGAACGCCTGACCATACGCGAAGCCATCCTCAAGCATACCGAGGCCGGCGAGAACGTCGACGACGCCCAGTGGCTGACCAACGCATTGAAAAAGCTCGGCCTCACTGAAGCAAAGAACCGCCTGGCCGGCCGCTCGCTGGCCAGCCTGCAGGTGATGTATTTCGAGGAGATGGTTGAGGAAAAGCTCTGGCAGCCAACCTTCATCATGGAACACCCGACCGAAATCTCCCCGCTGGCAAGAGCCAACGACAGCCGGCCCGAAGTGACCGAGCGCTTTGAGCTTTACATCACAGGCCGCGAATTCGGCAACGGTTTTTCCGAGCTGAACGACGCCGAGGAACAGGCCACGCGCTTCAACGCCCAGGTCGATGCCAAGGACAGCGGTGACGACGAGGCCATGTTCTACGACCATGACTTCATACGTGCGCTGGAATATGGCATGCCACCGACCGGCGGCTGCGGCGTGGGCATAGACCGGCTCATGATGCTGTTGACCGACAGCCCCAGCATCCGCGACGTCATCCTCTTCCCCGCGCTGCGCCGGGAGGCTTGAAGATTACAACAGCGCTCCGGGCTTGCGCACCGGGGCGCTGGGCGCTCTTTGCACCGGCAGACGCAGATCGTCAAGGTAGTCGCGTGCAATGTTGACGCTGCATTCGCGGCCCAGCGATGTGTAGCGTTTGGCGAGCCACTCCCTGACGCACAGCACGCCCAGGTCGCGCAGCGCATAAATCAAGGTGGCATCGGTCGAGGACTTGGTCGAGGCCCTGTACTTCTCAAGCGCCTCGCCGCCGTCGATGCGGTGCATCAACACATCCTTGTAGTGCGTCGGGTCCAGCTTGCCTTCGGCCAGCAGCCGCTTGACGAAATCAATCGCCCGCATCTCGGCCACCAGGCCCGCGTTGAAGGTAATCTCGTTGACACGGTCGGCGATTTCCCCGGGCTGGGTCGGCAACTCGGCCCGCTCGATGGGGTTGATCTGCACCAGCATGATGTCTCGGCTCTTGCACGCGTAAATCAGCGGGTGCAGCGCCGGATTGCCGGTGTAGCCGCCATCCCAGAAGTGGTCGCCTTCGATTTCGACCGCCCTGAACACCATGGGCAGGCAGGCCGACGCCATGACCGCATCGGCGCTCAGACGCTTGCCTGAAAACACTTCGGCCTTGCCGGTTCTGACGCGCGTTGCCACCACGAACACCTTGGGCGTGGCCGGATGCGGGGCCGCCGCGAGCCGCTCGAAATCAACTTGCGACTCCAGGAAACCCTTGAGCGGGTTGATGTCGAAGGGGTTGCTCTGGTAGGGCGACAGGGTCGTGGACCAGAAGCGCGCAATGTCGTCACTCCAGGACGCGCCCGGCCAGATACCGCCGCCCAGTTGCCCAAACAGCACGCCGAAGGGCGCACGCTGCCACTCTGACAGCGACTGCGACACGGTGGACGACAGCGCGCCCATCTCGACGATGCCAGTCCAGAACTTGCCCAGCGCCTCCCTGGCCGCGTCGTTTCGCGCCGCCCTGGGCTGGCCTTGAGCAGCGGCCAGCCCATGCGCCAGCACCACGGCATTCATGGCGCCAGCGCTAGTGCCACTCAGGCCTTCGATGTCGATGCGGCCATCTTCCAGCAGCGCGTCAAGCACGCCCCAGGTGAACGCGCCGTGTGAGCCGCCGCCCTGCAGCGCCAGATTGATCAGTGGATGGGCAAGCCCCGGATTGGCGTCAGTGGGCGCGTTTGAATGATTCATGGCACAAGAGTAGCAAAGAAATGACGCTTGACCTTAAGCCATCCTGAACGGGCAGCCGGGGCTAAAATTGCTGTCCGCGACGCCGGGAGCGGGAAAATCAGCGAAAATTCCTGGTTTTCGATCATTAAGGCCTCTAGCCCAATAAGTACGGTCATAGTTTGCTATCGCAAGCATAGCGCCACGGATTCTCATGAAATACCTTACGGGCTACCCTGAAAGCCTTAAAGCCCAGGTGCGGCAGTTGCTGGAACAAGGCCGGCTTGGCGAAACACTGCTCGCCAAATACCGCCGCGGCCACGGCGTGCGCACCGACAAGGCCTTGTACGACTACGTGATGGGGCTGAAAAATGATTTCTTGCGCAACTCGGAACCGCTCTCGAAAGTGGCGTTTGACAGCAAGCTCCAGATCATCACCCACGCGCTCGGCACGCACACCACCGTGTCACGCGTGCAGGGCAACAAGCTCAAGTCCAAACGCGAGATCCGCGTCGCCTCGCTGTTCAAGGAGACTCCCGCCGAGTTCCTGAAAATGATAGCGGTACATGAGCTGGCGCACACCAAGGAAAAAGCGCACGACAAGGCTTTTTACAAGCTGTGCACCCACATGGAGCCGCAATACCACCAGTACGAGTTTGATTTGCGCGTCTACCTGACGCATATGGATGCGGCGGGCAAGCTCGAATGGCCGGCGGCCTGAGCCGCGCGGGAAAATTTAGCGAATCAAGCCCATCGCGTGCATGTATGCCGGATGCAGCATCAGCTCGTCCCACTCGTGGGCTGGCGTCGTGGGCAATAAGTCCAGCCTGCGCATTTCACTCGATTCCAGTGCCTCCCAGCGGCCCTTGACCAGCGCTTCGGCCATGCCGTCAAGCAAGGCGTCGACGGGCCTGCCCTTGCCCACCGACTGGTTGCACAGCAGCACCATGTCACAGCCCGCGTTGAGCGCCGTGATGGCGGCCTGGGTGTAGCTGGCCTTTTTTCCGTCAATCAGGCGGGCACCGGCCATGCTCAGGTCGTCGCTAAAAATCGCTCCGCCAAAACCGAGCTGGCCACGCAGGATGAAGGTCAGCCATTTTTCGGAGAAACCCGCCGGTCTGGCATCCACCTTGGGATAGATGACATGCGCGGGCATGACGCTGCTTAGCGTGGTGTTGAGCCATTCGTAGGGCGCTGCGTCATCTAGCAGAATGGCTTTAAGGCTGCGCCTGTCGATCGGGGTATCGGTGTGGGAGTCGGCCTTGACAAAGCCGTGGCCGGGGAAATGCTTGCCGCAGTTGGCCATGCCGCTTTGCAGCAGCCCGTGCATCAGGCTTTTGGCCAGCAGCGCGACAACGCGCGGGTCGCGGCCAAAGGCGCGGTCGCCGATGACGCCACTGCCGCCGTAGTCCAGGTCAAGCACCGGCGTAAAACTGAAATCAACCCCGCAAGCGCGCAACTCGGCGCCCAGCACATAGCCGCAGGCCGTGGCGGCGTTGGTTGCGGCGAGCTGGTCCTTCATCCAATGCTCGCCCAGTGTCCGCATGGGCGGCAGGTGGGTCATGCCATCGGTGCGAAAGCGCTGCACCCGGCCGCCTTCGTGGTCAACGCAGATCAGCAAGTCCTGGCGCTCGCTTTTGAGCTCGGCGCACAGCTCGCTGAGCTGCTGGCGGTTTTTCCAGTTGCGGGCAAACAGGATGATGCCGCCAGTGAGCGGGTGTTTGAGGCGGCGGCGGTCATCCTGGCTGAGTGTCAGGCCGGCAATATCGATGATGAGGGGGGCGTGTTCGGAGGTCATGGGCTAAACGGTTTTATTGAGATATTCGACCACCACAAAGCTGGCGGCGTAGTCGGTTTCGTCGCTCACGGAGACGTGGGCCACAAGCTGACGCGCATCGAACCAGCTTTTCAGCGCGCCGTGCAGAATGATTTCGGGCTTGCCGCTGGGCGCCTTGCTGATTTCGCAGTGGCGCCAGGTCATGGGCATGCGCATGCCCAGGCCGATCGCCTTGCTGAAGGCCTCCTTGGCTGAAAAGCGGGTGGCGAGGTAGCTCACGCCCCGGTCCGGCCAGCGCGCGCTGCGTGCCCTCCAGGTGCCCAGTTCGCCCTCGCTCAGGATTCTCTGGGCCAGGCGTTCACCGTGGCGGTCAAGGCTGGCGCGAATGCGGCGAACGTCGCAAATGTCCGTGCCTATACCGTAAATCATCAGGCGGGCGTGGCCGGCGTGAAAGCCTCGTCGATGCAGCGAAAATAGTCCTTTACCGTCGCGGCGTAGCCCAGCTCCAGCGCGTCGGCAATCAAGGCATGGCCAATCGACACCTCCAGCACGTCGGGCACGGCGCGAAGGAATTCCGTGAGGTTGTCGCGGTTCAGGTCATGACCGGCATTGACTCCTAAATCAATAGCTGCCGCTGCCCGCGCTGCCTGGGCAAAGCGTGTTAACGCCTTGTTTTTACCCTTGCCGGACCAGGCCATGGCGTAGGCTTCGGTGTAAAGCTCCACCCGATCGGCACCGACCGCCTTGGCCGCCGCCATCACCTCTGGAAATGGGTCCATGAAAAGGCTCACCCGCACCCCCCGGTCGTGGGCCTGCTCGATAAGCGGCCCGAGCTTTTCGGTGTCCTGCGGGAAGCTCCAGCCGTGGTCGCTGGTGAACTGGTTTTCGCTGTCGGGAACAAAGGTGCATTGATGCAGCGGCAGGCCCCTGGCTGACAGGTCGCGGACAAAGTGCATGAGGTTTTGCAGCGGATTGCCTTCGATGTTGAATTCACAGTGCGGCCAGTCCTTCATCAGCGCCGCAAGCTCATACACATCGTCGGAGCGAATATGCCGCTCGTCGGGCCGGGGATGGACGGTGATGCCTTGCGCACCCGCTTCCAGGCACAGCTCGGCCGCACGCGTCACGCTCGGAATGTCGAGGTGACGGGTGTTGCGAAGCAACGCAACCTTGTTGATGTTGACCGACAGCGCGGTCTTGCGAACGCCAGTAGGGGCGGCCGGATGGTCGGGGTGAAATAGAGCAATCATGGCGGATTCACTGGTTAAAGGGCTTGCAGGTCCATCATCATTTGCCGGGTTTTAAGAACCTTCACACCGCAATGGTAGTGCAGCAGGGCGCGCAACTGTATTTTCAGCTCATTCAGGCCCGGTATGCAGGCCCGCACCGTATCAGAAAAATGGGCCTGATCGCCCAGCGCCTGCTGCAGTTCCTGCCACTGGGCGCCGGGCAGGCTGGCGCGATCGTCTTCATGCGCCTGTCTAAGGCCGGCCTCAGCCACCAGCACGTAGCGCGTGCCCGCCTGCAGGCCACGCAGCGTGGCGGTTTCGGCATCAAGCATGGGCAGCAGGCCGATGTCGCGCAGCAGGCGCAACTCAAAAGCGCGCAACGCAAGCTGCAGGGTGTCGATGTTCTGGCTGGCCAGCAATTGCACCGTTGCGGCGTAAGCGTCAAACAGCGCCGGATGCGGGTCATCGCGTGCCAGCAGGCGCATCAGCAGTTCATTGAGGTAGTAGCCCGACAACAAGGCATCGCCGGTGGGCATGACATGGCCGCCCTGCCATTCAGCGCTCTTGAGGCTGCGGATTTCGGCGTCGCCGCCAAAGGCCACATGCAGGAGCTGCATCGGCAGCAGGATGGGCCTAAAGCTGGAGCTGGGTTTCTTCGCGCCACGCGCCACCAGCGCCACCCGGCCGCACTGGCGCGTAAAAACGTCCAGAATCAGGCTGGACTCGCTCCAGTCGTAGCGATGCAGCACATAGGCCGGTTCGTTACTGATGCGTTGGGTGGCCACGGCCGATGCGCTCAGAAGGGCAACGTGCGCAGCGCCGGGCCGCCCCAAGCAAGGCCAGCCCCCTCGGGGGGCAGAGAGCTACACGCAGTGAGCGAACGTGGGGGCTCCATATTCACTCGTAACCAAAAGTCTTGACTCTTGCCTCATCATCGGCCCAGCCCGAGCGCACCTTGACCCAGATTTCCAGGAAAACCTTGCCGCCGGTCAGCGTTTCGAGTTCATGCCGGGCTTCGGTGCCTATGCGCTTGAGCTTTTCACCCTTCTCGCCAATGATCATGCCCTTGTGGCCATCACGCTCGACGACGATGGTGGCGGCAATCTTGCGCAGATTACCCTCTTCTTCATACTGGTCGATGATGACGGTCGAGGTGTAGGGCAGTTCATCGCCGGTGAGGCGAAACAGTTTTTCACGAATGATTTCGGCCGCCATGAAGCGGTCGCTGCGGTCGGTCAGTTCATCGGCGCCATACATCCAGGGTTGAACCGGGAGGTATTTCTCGCAAATGCCAAACAGGCGCTCGACGTCTTTGGCATTGTTAGCCGACATGGGCACAAATTCCGCGAAATTATGGCGTTCCTGCATGGAGCGGAGCCAGGGGGCAATTTCAGCGCGTCGGTGAATCAGATCGAACTTGTTGGCCAGCAGGATGGCCGGTGTTTTTTCCGGCAGCAGTGCCAGTACCTTCGCGTCAGCCAGGTTGAACTGGCCGGCCTCCACGACAAAAACGATCAGGTCCACGTCATTCACGGCACCCACCACCGTGCGGTTGAGCGAGCGGTTCAGTGCATTGCCGTGTCGGGTCTGAAAACCCGGCGTATCGACAAAGACATACTGCGTGGCGCCCCGTGTGCGCATGCCCGTGATGCGGTGACGCGTGGTTTGCGCCTTGCGCGAGGTAATGCTGACTTTCTGGCCCACCAGCGCGTTGAGCAGGGTTGACTTGCCCACGTTGGGCTTGCCCACAATGGCAATCAACCCGCAACGCTGCTCGCCAGCGGGCGGCATGCTCGCGACGGCCTCTTCCGCGGGCACGGCAGCTCCACGCGACGACAGGGCCTGAGCCAGCATCGCGTCAAGCGCGTCCTGAGTCTGCCCCGACACAGCCGGCGCTTCGGGAGCCGCCGCCTCGGGCGAAGGTTTTGCAGGCTGTCTGGGTTCTTTTTTTCCGGTGCTCATGATCAGGTAAATAGTGTTGGGCTGCGGCGCCTGGGCGCTCCCACAGCAATGAGTCAGGACGCGAGGGTCTTGACGAATAGCAGCATGGCCGCTGCGGCCGCTTGCTCACCGGCCCGGCGAGAGCCGCCAATTCCCCGTTCGGCACGACCAAACTCGGAAATTTCGCATTCAACATCAAAAGTCTGCTTGTGCGCAGCGCCAATGGTGCCCACGACGCGGTAAATCGGGAGATTCATTTTGCGCCCTTGCAGCCACTCCTGCAATTCGGTCTTCGGATCCTTGCCGATCGCCTGCATCTGCGGGTTGACTTCCACGTCCCGAAACAGCCTCCGCACCAGCTGGTCCGCCGGGTCATAGCCTGCGTCGAGGTAGACCGCACCGATGACGGCCTCCAGCGCATCGGCCAGGATCGAAGGCCGTTTCTGGCCACCAGACTTTGCCTCCCCTTCGCCCAACCGCAACAGATCCGGCAAACCCAGCACGACGGCCAGTTTGTGAAGGGTGTCCTGCTTGACAAGGTTGGCTCGGACGCGTGACAAATCGCCCTCGGGCAATTCGCTCAACTGTTCATACAGCAGCCCAGCCACCGCCAAATTGAGGACAGAATCGCCGAGAAACTCAATCCGTTCGTTGTGATCGGAAGAAAAGCTGCGATGCGTCAAGGCTTGCGTCAGCAGCCTGGGGTTGCTGAAATTGTGGCCCAGACGTTTTTGCAGGGCCAGCAAATCCGGGCTTGATGAGACACTGGACCGCACTTATTTGGATCGGCCGTTGTACTTGAGCAGCAGGAAAGCCGGGCCAGCCATGTGGATTTCGCGGGTATAGGCAAAAGCAACGACCGTCTTGTCGACTTCCTTGGTGACATCAAGGTCCTTGCCGGAAATTGACGTGATGTCGTCAATCGCAGCGGCCTTGTCAAAAATAGACCTCACCTCTGCCACCGTGCTGCCGTCTTTTGCCTTGTTGGCCGCCTTGGTGATGGCCTGGTATTCAATCAGCGTCGGTGCCACCTGGGCGGCAAGAATACCCGCGCATGCCACGACCCCGCCTGCAAACAAGAGACCAATAAAGGAGATGCCCCGCTGCCGATGTTTCATTTTCATTCTGTCCTGAAAAACCCTGAAGGACTGGCTGGGAAATTTCCCAGCGCGTCGTCCATGCTGAAGTTAATTGAAAGAACCTATTCGTTTGAGATTGCCAAAGTTCATCCAGACGAAGAAGGCCTTGCCGACAATGTTTTTCTCTGGAACAAAGCCCCAGTAGCGGGAGTCGAGCGAATTGTCGCGGTTGTCACCCATCATGAAATACTGGCCTTCCGGTACCTTGCAAACAACCCCCTCGCTACTGTAGCGGCAGTTTTCCCTGAAGGGGAAGTTGTCGGCGCCGGCAATGAATGCCGGACGATCATCATCATTGAGCAGGCGATAGGTCTTGTCGCCATTGGTTTCCTGGAACTGCTTTGCGTAACGCAACACGTCTTCATCAAAAAAATCCGGAAGCGGCGTTTTTGGCAAGGGCTTGCCGTTGATGGTGAGTTTCTTGTTGAGATAGGCCACCTCGTCGCCTGGTATACCTACCACGCGCTTGATGTAGTCAAGGCTGGGCTTGGGCGGATAGCGAAACACCATCACATCGCCGCGTTCGGGACTGTGGTTATTCAATACCTTTATATTGAGCACGGGCAGACGTATGCCGTAATGAAATTTGTTGACCAAAATCAGGTCATTCACCAGCAGGGTCGGAATCATGGAGCCTGAAGGAATCTTGAACGGTTCGAACAGGAAAGACCGCAGCAGGAAAACGATGATGATGACGGGAAAGAGGCCGGCGGTCCAGTCAAGCCACCACGGTTGCATGATGAGCCGGCTTCTGGCTTCGCGGGTGTTGTCGTCAACCTGGCTGATGCCCATTTTTGCCAGTTCGGCCTGGCGCTTTGCAGCATTTGCTTCAAGCTCAAGCACCGCCTTGCGCCGTTGTGGCAGAAAATAAAGGCGCTCAGCCAGCCAGTAGATGCCCGTGACCAATGCAGCCAGAAACAGCAGTAGCGAGAAATTGCCTTCCACGGCGCCAAAATACCAGGCTGCACCATAGCCGACAAATGCGGCCAGGACCACGGCCGTGATTGAACTCATTGCGCGCATTAATCTTCTACCTGCAATATGGCCAGGAAAGCCTCTTGAGGCACCTCCACCGAACCGATTTGTTTCATGCGCTTTTTACCCGCTTTTTGTTTTTCGAGAAGCTTGCGTTTGCGTGAAATGTCGCCGCCATAGCACTTGGCGATCACATTTTTACGCAAAGCCTTGATTGTCTCACGCGCAATTACGTTGGCGCCAATGGCCGCCTGGATCGCCACATCGAATTGCTGGCGCGAGATGATTTCGCGCATTTTGGCCACCACTGCCCGCCCGCGGTAAGCCGACTGGCTGCGGTGAACAATGATGGACAAGGCGTCGACTTTTTCGCCATTGAGCAAGATATCCACCTTGACCACGTCAGAGGCACGGAACTCCTTGAACTCGTAGTCCATCGATGCGTAGCCACGGGAAACGGACTTGAGCTTGTCAAAGAAGTCGAGCACGATCTCGCCCAGCGGCATTTCGTAGGTCAGCATGACCTGCTTGCCGTGATAGGCCATGTTGAGCTGTACGCCGCGCTTCTGGTTGGCCAGCGTCATGACGGCGCCTACATAGTCTTGCGGCATGTAGAGATGCACGGTGACGATGGGCTCGCGGATCTCGTTGACCCTTCCGGCATCGGGAATTTTTGAAGGGTTCTCGACCTTGATCAGTTCGCCATCGGCCTTGAGCACTTCATACACGACGCTGGGCGCGGTGGTGATCAGGTCCTGGTCAAACTCGCGCTCCAGCCGCTCCTGGACAATTTCCATGTGCAACAGACCCAGAAAGCCGCAGCGAAAGCCAAAGCCAAGCGCCTCGCTGACTTCGGGCTCGTAATGCAGCGAAGCATCGTTGAGCTTGAGCTTTTCAAGCGCGTCGCGCAGGGATTCGTACTCGCTGGCTTCGGACGGATAAAGACCGGCAAACACCTGAGGCTGGATTTCCTTGAAGCCCGGCAAGGCTTCAGTCGCGGTGAAGGCCGCGCCTCCGGTACCGCCTTTGATCAACGTGACCGTGTCGCCCACGCGTGCCGCCTGAAGCTCTTTGATGCCGGCGATCACAAAACCCACTTCACCCGCTTCGAGCGACTGGCGCGCTTCAGTGTGGGGCGTGAAGACACCCAACTGCTCGGCGTTGTAGGTTGCTTCGCTGGCCATAAGCTTGATACGGTCGCCTTTGGCGAGGCGTCCATCGACCACTCGCACCAGCATGACCACGCCCACATAAGCGTCGTACCAGCTGTCGATGATCATGGCGCGAAGGGCCGCATCAGGATTGCCTTTGGGTGGCGGGATCAGTCTCACCACGGCCTCCAGAATCTCGTCGATGCCCATGCCGGTCTTGGCGCTGCAGGGAATCGCATCGGTCGCGTCGATGCCGATCACTTCTTCGATTTCCTGCTTGGCGTTGTCGGGATCGGCTTGGGGCAAATCCATTTTGTTGAGCACGGGTACGACCGTCACGCCGAGGTCCAGTGCCGTGTAGCAGTTGGCGACGGTTTGCGCCTCAACACCCTGGCTTGCGTCGACCACAAGCAAAGCACCTTCGCACGCCGACAGTGAACGACTCACTTCATAGGAAAAATCAACATGCCCCGGCGTGTCAATCAGATTGAGGCTGTAAATCTCGCCATCAAGCGCCTTGTATTTGAGGGCGGCTGTCTGCGCCTTGATCGTTATCCCGCGCTCTTTCTCGATGTCCATCGAGTCGAGAACCTGCGCACTCATCTCGCGATCCTGCAAGCCACCGCAGCGCTGTATGAGCCGGTCCGCGAGTGTGGATTTGCCGTGATCAATGTGCGCAATGATCGAGAAATTTCGGATGTGATTCATCAGCGAGAACGCCTAAGTGCTTGTTTGTATTGCGAACAGGTAGAAACTCGTTCGCGATGAGCCATAAAAAAGGGCGCGTCTCAAAGTGACGCGCCCGGAACCAACAATCTATGGCAACTGCGATAGTTGGAACTTCATTGTAGGCAAAAAGCCCATTACGAATAGCCCCAAAATGGCCATATTTTTGTCGTTGCAGGCCAGCAACAGAGATCTTATGCACAGCTTATACACAATTTTATACCGTTTGCTTCTGGATAACTTGTGGGCGATCTGTGAATAGGTTCCTGCCACGCGGAATTCCGCAAAAAGCTGGGGCTTCACCCCAGTCGATATAGCCAAACGTGTCAAAGGACTCCAGCTATTCTAACCAAACTTGGCAGCGAGGTCATTTTAAAAGTTAGTAATCACCCACAAATCTATTCGATGGCATCCTGGAAATAAATCATTTCAATTTGTTCAAGGTGAGGGCGGGAATAAGAAAAGCCCTTGCCGGCAAGGTTTGAGGCACTTTCAACGTTCCACGAGCGCAATTGTGATTCCAGCTGCACCCCAGTGCGCTGGCGCAACACAACCCATGTCAAACAAGATCAGCGCGTGGGGCGAATCACCACGTACTGGGCGAGTTCACCTCGCCGGACCAGCACCGTTACGGGCTTGGCTTTACCCGCTTTAGCCAGCGCGGCATCGAACTCCTTGACATTCGTCACTTCCGCGTTGCCCATCTGGACAATCACGTCATTTTCACGCAGCCCCGCCTTGGCGGCCGCACCTTCGACCGCATCGACCTTGACGCCACCCCTGATTTTTAGCTCCTTTTTCTGGGCCTCGCTGAGTTCGCTGACAAGCAGGCCAAGCGCATTTGCAGGGACTGCCGCGGGCGGTGACGATTCTGCGCCCGACGCCTTGCGGGCCGGCTTCTCCGCCTCCACCTCTGCAATGGTCACCGTGAGATCCCTGGTAGCACCACGGCGGAACACTGTCACAACGGCCTTGGTCCCCGGTTTGACATTGCCGACCATGCGTGGAAGGTCACTGGCTTTCTCAATGGGCTTGCCATCGAACTTGATGATGATGTCACCCGCTTCCATGCCGGCCTTCTCTGCCGGCGCACCGCTCTCGACTCCCCTGACCAGCGCGCCCTGGGCTTTTCCAAGCCCAATCGATTCCGCGATCTCTTTGGAGACCTGGTCAATCTGAACGCCAATGCGGCCGCGCGTCACCTTGCCGTTGGCGCGCAACTGGTCGGACACGCGGGTCGCCTCGTCGATGGGAATGGAAAAGGAAATGCCCTGGAAGCCTCCGGAGCGTGAATAAATCTGGCTGTTGATGCCCACCACCTCCCCACGCATGTTGATCAGAGGCCCTCCGGAATTCCCCGGGTTGATCGCCACATCGGTCTGGATAAACGGAAGGTAATCACCGGTATCCCGCTGTTTGGCGCTCACGATACCGGCCGTGACGGTGTTTTCCAGGCCAAACGGCGAACCGATAGCCATCACCCACTCGCCAACCCTCAGTCGGTTGATGTCGCCAATTTTGACGGCAGGCAAACCCGTCGCCTCAATCTTCACCACCGCCACGTCACTGCGCTTGTCGGCGCCGATGATCTTGGCCTTGAATTCACGCTTGTCCGTCAGGGTGACCAGGACTTCGTCTGCACCCTCCACGACATGGGCGTTGGTCATGACGAAGCCATCCGCCGTGAGGATAAAACCTGAGCCTACGCCGCGTGGCTGGTCCTCATCGGGCTGGTTGCGGTCGGGGCGCGGGGCCTTGGGCATGTTGGGCGGTACTGGAATGCCGAAGCGCTTGAAAAACTCAAGCATCTGTTCGTCAACGCCGCCTGCGCTGGAAGCCTTGACCTTCTCCAGCGTGCGAATATTGACGACCGACGGGCCCACTTGGTCCACCAGGTCCGTGAAGTCAGGCAAGGTACGGGTTTGCGCCCACACAGGAGTCACGGGCAGCACCGCCACCGTGGTGCCCACGGCCATCAGGCTTGCCACCAGAAATGGTCGCAAGGGTTTCCAGTTCAGTTCAAGCATCATCAGCCTCGTCGTAAATAAATCAGAACACACCATCCCGGCGTGTCGGCAAAATCAGGGACACGGGAACAAAAAATGTCAGCATATGGTTGCAAACTTCCATCGAAGTTGCAAGCGCAAGTCTTGCTTTACTTTTTGCGCTCCAACCCATTGGCAAAAAGAAGCAGGGTGGTCATGGGAACCTCGCCCATGACCGTGACCCAGTAGGGATCGATCATGCGGGTCATCGTGTGGGTCGCCCCCAATGAAAGTGTGGACTCCCGGTACTGGCGCTGCCGGTCTAGCGGCTCCACAAAAATCGACACTGAAGCCAGGCCATCGGAGAAAACCCATTGGAAAGGCTCGCCTGCAGATACCCCACTCGACGCGGCAAGTGGCCGCTTGTAGCAACTAATGGATTTAAACCCCGCCACCGGCATCTTCAAGACCCATCCCTCGGTACTTGCCGTTGTCTTGACGAGCACAGGTTTCTCAACCCGATAGCCTTCCACCTTGCCCATCATCTGGAGAAGCTTGTCCATCCTGACCGGCGCATCGATTTCAAGCTCCGAAAAGGCGGCCTGCTCAAGCAACTTTCCATTGGTATCCAGTGTCTGAAGCTTGACCACCAGGCCGCTCTTTCGTTCGGTCCAGATCCTGTAGCCGAATCGCAGCCTGTCTTTGGGAAGCAGCGTCACGATATTGGCTTCAACGCCGGCCACCCGGTCAGCACCCTCTTGCCTGACCTTGTAAAAATCGGCCATATGGCTGTCAGCTGACTCAAGCAGTTCGGGAAACAGTCCCAGCGACTCACGTTTTTCGCTGCGCACGAGTTTGTGATCGGGGATGAACGTCACCACCTGATCGTTATGCCTGAAGATGGATCGCGGCGCGCCAGTCAGCATTTCGACGCGCTCCATTTGCTGGTTGCCTTCGCACACATGCCATATCTTGGCACTGGTCATGGTCCCGCCTGACGACACCACGAAGGTTCCGACGTAAGCACGCTTCCTGGAAGCTTCATGCATGCGCATCAGCCACTCATTGAGAGCCCTTGATTCGGCAGCCGTCGCTGGTGTCGGCGAATTTGACTCCGGGCTGACCACTTCCCCCGCCTTGGGCCCGGCTCCATCCTTTTCCCCGCTTGCAGAGGCAGCCTTTCCCGGGATTTGCACGACCGCAATTTGCGGGGCACCCAAAGAACTCTGTGCCGCTACATAATTAGTAGCAGACAATGCCGACAATACAAGGGCTACAGAGCGAAATAACAATAAACTCATAGATCAGGGAGATGTTTTGTCACTTGACGCCAACTAGCGACGCGCATCCTGAGGCAGATCAAATGCGGCGTTTCTCAGGAATCCTGACGGCTCCTGCAAGACAGACGCTGCACCCAGTTGCCTGTGCGCCGCCAACAATTCTTCCAACCCGCTATCTCGCACCATGCGGCCTTGCGGAGACGCAACGACGATCTGCGCAGACGATGCCTGGGCCAGTTGCGGCGAAGGCGCCGGCGCCAACAGGCCAGCCGCATTCCAGGCAATGGCAGATACCGCTGCCAGCGAGGCCAGACCAGCCACCAGTTTCCAGCGGAAATTGCCATCGTTTGAAGCCCGACCACGATGACGGGCCAATGCTACAGGGGCCTCAAAAGTTTCGACGGACCTCGCGCCTTCGGACAGCGCCCCCTGGTGGGAACCACCAAGCACCTGCAGCCCTGGCTCCTGCACGATTCGCATGCTGAGTCGGGCCAGAAATTCCAGCTCCGTCCCGCTGGCGACAGGAAAGGCTGCCGGCGCGGGGGAACGCAATACGTCGCCGATCAGGTGGTAGGTGTTCCAGCAAGACAGTGCAGACTCGTCAAGCTGACATATCCTCAGCGCTTGTGCAAACTCGTCACCATGCAGCTGCCCATCGGCCAGGGCAGACAGAAGTTCACTGGTTTGCATAGACGGTTTCATGATGTTCATGACACTGAGGTGCCGATAATTAAATAACTGTAAAACTTGCCTTGCCTCGTACCCGGCGCACCATCTGCACCTGAAGGCTCACCAACGCTTGCCAGACTGGTTCTCCAGCAAAGGCTTGACCTTCTCCGAAATCGCTTCCCGCGCCCTGAAAATTCGGGACCGAACCGTCCCTATGGGACAACTCATGGCCTCCGCGATTTCCTCATAACTCAGTCCTTCAATCTCTCGCAAAGTAATGGCCTGCCTCAACTCTTCGGGCAAAGCCTCCATGGCGGCGTTGATAATTTCGGCGATTTCCTTGCTCGCCAGCACTGCATCAGGCGTTTCCGAGCTTGTTAGTTCGTTTTCGACGGAGGAAGTTTCATCGTCATCTGCTGATTTGTAGGCATTTTCCGAGACTGTTGGATTGCGCTTGAGGTCCATCAAGGCTTTTTTGGCGGTGTTGACGGCGATGCGGTAGAGCCAGGTATAGAACTGGGCCTCACCCCGAAATTGCGCCAGAGCCCGGTAGGCCCGAATAAATGTTTCCTGGGCAATGTCTTCCACCAGGTCCACGTCACGAACCATGCGCCCTATCAAACGCTGGATGCGCCGCTGGTACTTGATCACCAGCAGCTCGAAAGCCTTCTGGTCACCCGCAACAGTGCGCTCGACCAGCATGGCATCGCTATCGGCGGGTTTTTCGGCCGGCAAGACGGGCGGATCGGCGCTCATGATTTGATTCGCGGAACATCAACCAAAGACATAAGTTCAGATGCTGCCACAGCCGGTGCTTGTAAATCGTGCGGATGCGCCGCTGGGGACGCTCTTCTGGTCGAGTAGATGGCCCGGCGCAAATCCAGCCAGCGTTCCGGAAAGGCACTCCGCTCCAGCCAGAGCCACAGGCTGGCACTTGCCGGGTTCTCCAGCCGTAGCAGCAACCTGGACTGGAGATCGGCAATGACTGAGACCTCATACTCTGCAATCCCGGCCTGGTAACTCGCACTCTCCCAGCGCCAGGCCTTGCCGTCCCAAACCAGATGTCCCATGGGCATATTTTTCAAACCGGATCGCACGGCCATACCTGCACAGAGGACAGCCACAAAAGCCGATCCGACTCGCCAGTCAAGCTTCTGGACCATCAATAACCAAAGTATTGAGAGCATCAATCCGCCAAACCAGAGCCCGAGCAGCATTCTGTCCAGAAAACAAGAACGCCCCAGCGGGTACACGACCGGCGGGGCGTTGTGGATGGTCAAGTCAGTCAGTGGATTTGAGCGCAGGGAGTCGACATCAAGCAGTCGCCCTAAACGCGCTTGAACACCAGTGTGCCGTTGGTGCCGCCAAAACCGAAATTATTCTTGACCGCGATGTCCAGCCTGGCATCGCGCGCCGTATTGGCGCAAAAATCCAGATCGCACTCGGGGTCCTGGTTGAAAATATTGATGGTCGGAGGAATTTTCTGGTGGTGCAGCGCGAGCACGGTAAACACCGACTCAATGCCCCCAGCGCCGCCCAGCAAATGCCCGGTCATGGATTTGGTCGAACTGACCACCATATTTTTTGCATGAGCGCCAAATGCCGCCTTGATGGCATTGGTTTCATTCAGATCCCCCAGTGGGGTCGACGTACCGTGTGCGTTGAGATACTGGACCTGGTCGGCATTGACACCCGCATTTTTCAGGGCCATGGCCATGGAGCGGCGGGGGCCGTCAATGTCGGGAGCTGTCATGTGGTAAGCGTCCGCGCTCATGCCGAAGCCCATGACTTCGGCGTAAATTTTGGCGCCACGTGCCTTGGCATGTTCATACTCTTCCAGCACCACCACACCGCTGCCCTCACCGAGCACAAAACCATCGCGGTCCTTGTCCCAGGGGCGGGACGCCGTCTTGGGGTCGTCATTGCGTGTAGACAAAGCGCGGGCCGCGGCAAAACCGCCAACGCCCAGTGCGGACACCGTGGCTTCGGCGCCTCCGGCCACCATGACATCGCAGTCGCCGTACTCGATCATGCGAGCCGACAGGCCAATCGCGTGAAGGCCGGTGGTGCAAGCCGTCACGACCGCAATATTCGGCCCCTTGAAACCGAACTTGATGGACACATGGCCGGAAATCATGTTGATGATCGTGGCCGGGACAAAAAACGGAGAAATACGGCGCGGGCCGCGATTCACCAGTTCACCGTGCATCTGCTCAATCAGGGGCAAACCGCCAATGCCCGAGCCGATGTTGCAGCCGATGCGCGTTGCCATTTCGTCGCCCAGCGCTTCACCCGTGGGCAAACCGCTATCAGCAACTGCCTGACAGGCCGCAGCCAGACCCAGATGAATAAAACGGTCCATGTGCCGGGCTTCTTTTTCAGGGATGTAATCCGTGATGTTGAACCCCTTGACCTCACCGGCAAATCTGCAGGCAAGGTTGCTCGCATCAAATTGGCTGATCAGGTCAATGCCGGGTGTTCCGGCAAGCACATTGGTCCAGGAATCGGCAACGGTATTTCCTACCGGGCTGACGCAACCCAGACCTGTCACGACGACACGACGACGATTCATTCAGTAATCCCGAAAAAAACCTGAAGAAACCTCGAGTGGCGCTTCAGGTTGGTGACGACAAATGCGCGAGAGCCTTAGGCTTTTTGATGGGTGTTGGCGTAGTCGATCGCGTTCTGGACGGTGGTGATTTTCTCTGCGTCTTCGTCAGGAATTTCAATGCCAAACTCATCTTCCAGAGCCATGACCAGCTCTACGGTGTCAAGGGAATCAGCGCCCAGATCAGCCACGAAAGCTTTTTCGCTGGTGACTTGACCCTCTTCCACGCCAAGTTGTTCGGCAATGATTTTCTTAACACGTGCTTCGATATCGCTCATAAATCCCTCTGAGGGTTGTAAATTAATCCGTGATTTTACCGCGTTAGGGCTGACGCCCCAAGCATCGGGCCGGACGGAGAAAAACCGGCTTCGATTTTCTGTACTCTTGACACTGTCAGGCTGAAGTTTTCATGAAAACTGCAGCTCGATTACCTCATGTACATCGCTACATGTACATGCCGCCATTGACGTGGATCTCCTGGCCCGTGATGTATGCGGCTTGCGGACTGGCCACAAACGCCACAGCGTGCGCAATATCCTGGGGCTTTCCCAAATGACCCAACGGAATCTGTCCAAGCAACGCCTTTTGCTGCTCCTCGGGCAATCGGGACGTCATGTCCGTCTCGATGAAGCCCGGCGCGATGCAGTTAACCGTGATATTGCGTGAACCCAATTCTCGCGCCAGCGCACGCGTCATACCGGCGACACCCGCCTTGGCTGCCGCATAATTGGCCTGCCCTGCGTTGCCCGAAGCGCCCACGACGGAGGTGATGCTGATGATGCGGCCGTAGCGTTGCTTCATCATGGTGCGCATCACGGCTCGACTCATGCGGAAAACCGCCTTCAGATTGGTATCCAGCACGGCATCCCAATCGTTGTCCTTCAGCCGCATTGCCAGCATGTCGCGCGTAATACCGGCATTGTTCACCAGTACCTGCAGACCTCCGTGCTCGGCAACCAGACTTTCAACCAGCGCCTCGGCGGCTACCCCGTCATTCACATCCAGTTTGCGGCCGACGCAGCCCTGATAAGCAGCGAGGGTATGGCTGATCTTTGCCGCCCCCTCGTCGCTGGTCGCCGTGCCCGTCACCCTCAAGCCTTTTTGGGCAAGCTCCAGTGCGATGGCTGCACCGATTCCGCGCGACGCGCCCGTGACCAGTGCCGCCTGTCCCTCAAACTTTATTTCGCTCATGCCAGTATCTCCTTCGCTTGCGTCAACGAGGCCGGATCATACAGGGGTGCGCCCGTCAACTCCGTGTCAATCCGTTTGACCAAGCCTGTCAGCACCTTGCCTGGCCCGCACTCTATCAGGGTCGTCACCCCCCGCGCCTTGATGGCTTGCACGCATTCAACCCAGCGCACCGGTCCGAATGCCTGCCGATACAGTGCGGCGCGAATCCGCTCGGCATCGGTCTCCACGGCTACGTCGATGTTGTTGATGACTGGAATTTGCGGTTCGGCAAACGCAATTCCACGGAGTTTTTCCCGCAACTTCTCGGCGGCCGGCCTCATCAGGCTGGAATGAAAGGGCGCAGATACCGGCAGGGACAATGCTCGTTTCGCGCCACTGGCCTTGAGAATTTCGCAGGCTTTTTCCACCGCCGCCTTGCTGCCCGCAATGACGGTCTGCAAGGGGTCGTTGAAGTTGACCGCCTCCACCACTTCAGAGGTATCCGGCCCGAAGCTTCGCACCGCGTCAGCACAGCCCTCAATCACTCCGGCGGAGTCCATGCCCAGAATTGCTGCCATGGCGCCCACACCGACAGGCACGGCTTCCTGCATCGCCTGCGCGCGAAAACGCACCAATGGCGCAGCCTGGCCCAGGGTCAATACGCCCGAGGCGACGAGCGCAGAGTACTCGCCCAGCGAATGCCCCGCCATCGCGGCAGGGGCAAGCCCGGTTTCAGCCATCCACACGCGGTAGGCGGCCACGCCTGCCACGAGCATCACGGGCTGGGTGTTGGTCGTCAGGGCCAGCGCCTCCTTGGGTCCATTCCTGATCAGCAGCCCCACGTCCTCAGCCAGTGCGTCAGATGCTTCGGCCAGGGCTTGTCTGACGATGGGGTGCTCACCCCAGGCGTCAAGCATGCCGACAGATTGCGAGCCCTGACCGGGAAAAACAAAAGCAAACGATTTCAAGTGATCACTCCAGTTGTCAAGCACAGAAACTTCTGCACCCATTGTAAAAAATGCCGCACGCCAACTCCGCGTTGGCTTGAATCCGCATCAGGAGCGGACCCGCCCGGCAGCCGGTGCGCTCACTCGCCATCGATCCCACACGGCACCCGCTCCAAGCTTCACACACTGACAAAGAGCGGCCATCGCCAGCCACGGATCCATCAGGTAATCCCAAAGGTTCGCTGACTCCATGAAGCCGGCACTCCACGACAACAGCGACAGGCCGATCAACAAGGGTAATAACCGCAGTCCCCTGGCCCAGGAGAGCAGCGACAAGGCTAACAGCGCGCCCAACAGACCGAAAGAACCCCATCCAGTTCGATAGACGTCCCAATCACCCCAACCCAGAGAGAGGGGATAAAGAGCGACAGCCGCCGCAGCGATCACCCAATTCAGGGCCGCTTTTTCGCGCCTGGATACCGCCGGAAAGCCAAACAGCTGCTGCCTTGCAAAGAGGCCAGCCAGAGCGACCAGCGTGACACTCAGGTCGGAACTTAGCCCGCGAATATAGGCCAGCACAGGCAATTGCGCCGCCCCTGCCGGAAGCCACATGAGCGCAAAGCACGCCGCTGCGACCCACTTGACCCAGCGGGCCGCGCCAGAGTTTCCGCCCAACAGACGCAACAATCCAGCGCACAACACCAGGTCAATGCCCAGCAGGGCCAGAAGATCAGTGAGTGGCGGCATGATTCACGACTGCCGGAACGACCGGAAGTTCTTGATGGGCTTGAAAAATTTGCAAGGGCTCCAGCCTGACATGCTTGATGCGTGTGCGATGCCATGTGTACGCCATGTGAAGGGAACCATCCCGGCTTTGCAGCAGGAAAGGGTAGGAAAACTCCTCCGAGCACGTCTGTTCGACGCACAACTGGCGCCTCGCGCTGGCCACATAGGCGCGCGTCTGCATTTCGCTGGCCCCGCCTGATTTGAGTTCGTCGCCCAGCAGGCGTTCGTAGTCGGCCACGGAAAGCCGGGTTTCGCGCCTGACCCCTGACTCGATGATCCAGGGTTTGGCACCGTCAAAGGAGGCATTCAGGCCGGTTTCCAGCAGCGCCAGCACTTCCCGGTTTTTGGGCCCTGGATTCAACGCGAGCCACTGCTGGCCACTCGCGGTCACGATTCCGGCAAGAGCCGAATCCGGATTGGGCCAGTTGGTGGCTTGTGCTGCCGACCATGTCTTCCCGGCATCTGTCGTCGTCGATGTCATGACCGCAATGGCGTGACCCGAACGCATGTACATCTGCGCATGCGTTGCATCCGCCACCAGCACCACCGGCTGCAATTGGGTCTGGCTGCCGGGAATGCGGGTTTTGTCGACGACCCCGCCTTGAGCGTTGATGCGCAGGATTTCACTAAACTTGCTGACAAACTCGTGATAAACCGGGAGTCCGATTTCACCATTCTGATAAAAAAACGGCGCCCCTTTGACAAGAGTGCTGATGTTGAGAAACGGCGAAGTGACCAGCCTTTTGGGGTCGCTCCAGGTCGTCCCCTCATCGTCAGAACGCGCCCAGGTGATGGAACTGCCCGCCCATCCGCCCACCGACACATTGACCATCCACAGCATGAGTGAGCCGTCGGGGGCGCGCGCGATCACCGGATTGCCTATTTTCTTGACGTAGCGCCAGAGTCCTTGCTGAATCCTTTGCCGGTCATACAGGGTGGTTTCGTCGCTCCACCGATGCGTTGCAGCATCCAGTACGGCACTCTTGATGGCTACGTCGCCAGCTCCTTCACGCGAACCGGAGAACCACACGGCGCGCAGACGGCCATCGCGCAGCTCGACCAGCGAGGCGGCATGGACGGCCTGCCCTGGTGAGGAAGAAACAAAGTCCGCATCAAGGCGCAGGCGCTCAGCAACCGGCGGCCGACGCATCTGAGCCGCTGTCGTGGGGCCATCGGGATCTTTGCGCGTGGCGCGGGGAGAAGGACCTGTCTGCTGTGCAACAGGCACGAAATTGCCGGCCGGCCGGCGTTCGGTAATCTTCCACCCCGCAAGCGCAAACGCAACAACAAGAAGTAGCGCGGCAAGACGGTCCATCCCGACCGTGAGACCTGAGGCTTTAAAGTTCAAGTGGCCGCCTTGCACTCAAGGGGCGACCAGCGGATTGGCACAGCCATCTCAGTACCTGAGAAGCACCGCACCCCAAGTGAAGCCACCGCCCACGCCCTCCAGCATCAGGACGTCGCCCTTTTTCACCTTGCCGGTTCGCACCGCTTCGTCCAGCGCCAGTGGAATGGAGGCGGCCGACGTATTGCCGTGCTGATCGACCGTGACGATAAGCTTTTCAAGCGGAATCTTCAGTTTTCGCGCTGTGCTGTGCATGATGCGGATGTTGGCCTGATGGGGAATCAGCCAGTCGATATCTGCCGCCGTGAGATTTGCCTTGGCAAGGGCTGCGCGGGCAGCGCTGTCAAGCACGCCCACCGCCAGCTTGAATACAGCCTGCCCGTCCATGGTCAAAAGCGGACTTCCCAGCACTTGACCACCCGACACATGACCGGGGACGCAGAGTATGCCGGCATGTTTACCGTCGGCGTGCAAGTCGCTCGAAAGGATGCCCGGGGTTTCCGATGCCTCGAGTACGACGGCACCCGCACCATCGCCGAACAGCACGCAGGTAGTCCGGTCAGAGAAATCCAGAATACGCGAAAACACTTCCGCACCAATCACGAGAGCCCTGGTCGCCGACCCCGTCCTGATCATGGCATCAGCCACTGTCAGCGCGTACACGAACCCGCTGCAGACCGCCTGAATGTCAAAGGCGGGGCAACCGGAAATACCCAGTTTGTGCTGCAAGATGCATGCAGCGGAAGGGAAGACCATGTCTGGCGTGGACGTTGCCACGATGATGAGGTCAATGTCCGTCCCCTGCAGCCCTGCCGCTTCGAGAGCACGCCTGGCAGCCTCCACACCCAGATCACTGCTCGTGACACCGGGCGCTGCAAAATGGCGCGCGCGGATGCCAGTGCGATCCACAATCCATTCATCGGACGTTTCCACGCCCTTGGCTGCCAGTTCCGCCGCCAGATCGGCATTGGTCAGTCGGCGCGGCGGCAAATAACTGCCCGTGCCGGTAATGCGTGAATAACGAGTCATAACTTTAAATTAGTGAGCCGTGGTCGAAGCAGGTGTATCAATAGACAGGTGCGGGAAATCAGGGGCCGCTTCGCCTCCCATGCTGGCCGGCTCTGCGCCCAGCAAAGGCGCCGCATGCGCGATACGTTCGCGCACCCTTTCCAGCAGCTTGTGCCGAGCCGCATCATAAGCCCGATTCAGCGCACGCTCGAACGCAAAGGCATCTGCCGAGCCATGGCTCTTGAATACCAGCCCGCGCAGACCCAGCAGCGCGGCACCGTTGTAGCGCCTGTGATCAAATCGGCGCTTGAACGCACTTAATACCGGATACGAAATAATCGCCGCGGTTTTTGTGAAGATGTTGCGCGAAAACTCGGTCTTGATGAAGTCGCCAATCATGTTGGCAAGACCTTCGCTGGTCTTGAGAGCGACATTTCCCACGAAACCATCACACACCACAATATCGGTCGTACCCTTGAAGATGTCGTTACCTTCGACATTTCCAAAGAAATTGATATCGCCGGCGTCAGACGCTGTCCGAAGCAGCTTGCCAGCTTTCTTGATCATGTCGCCGCCTTTTATCGCCTCTTCGCCGATATTGAGCAGGCCCACGCTGGGCGATGGGTTTTCATCAATCGCGGCAACCAGTGCGGAGCCCAGCACGGCAAACTGCAGCAGGTGGTCTTCCGTGCAATCGACATTGGCGCCAAGATCGAGGACCGTCGTCGCGCCTCCCGCGGCGTTGGGAAGCTGCGACGCAATGGCGGGCCGGTCGATCCCGTCGAGTGTCTTGAGCACGTAGCGGGCAATCGCCATCAGGGCACCCGTATTGCCGCCCGATACTGCAGCCTGGGCCATGCCGTCCCTGACCTGGTTCAGCGCCACCCGCATGGATGAGTTTTTCTTGCGCCTAAGGGCGATTTCGATGGAATCGTCCATGGTCACGACCTCACTGGCCGCAACGATCTGGCAACGGTCATGCGAGAGCAGCCGGGCATGAAGGGGATGCGCAGCCATCGCATCGGGCTGCCCCACCAGCATCAGTGCCGCGTCAGGGTGCCCCTCCAGGAAGGCCAGACTTGCCGGAAACGTGACCGCAGGACCGACATCCCCACCCATGGCATCGACAGCAATCCTGATCATGAAAAGACCGCCGACGTCAAAATTTAAAATGGAGCAAAAGAAAGGCCCGCAGGATAAGTGCGGGCCAGCATCTGAAACCCTGAATTACGCTTCAGCTTTGGTTTTCAAGACCTTGCGGCCACGGTAAAAACCGGTGGGGCTGATGTGATGGCGCAGATGGATCTCGCCAGTCGTCGGCTCCACGGCAATGCCCGGCACGTTCAGTGCGTTATGCGAACGGTGCATGCCGCGCTTGGAAGGTGACTTTTTGTTTTGCTGGACGGCCATAATTCGCTCCTGAGAGGGGTGTCGTGTTGGTTAATTACGCACCAAATTTCCGATTCTGGTGACTGGACCCCTGCATCAGTCTACAGGGGCAGCATCACTGCATTGGTACGCGAAGCCTTAGATTATAGCGCGAGACCGGGCGATTTCCATCCGCAGAAGACTGACGTCTTCATGCGAGCCCTTTTTCAGTCCTTTTTTCTCTTGAGTCCGGACAGCACCGCAAATGGATTGGGCTTGCCTTCAGCTTCAGCCTCACCCGCCTGCTCCCCATCCGCGGCGCGCATCAACGGGGCAGTCGGGCACTCACCATGCATGGGTACCAGGGGCAGCGCCATCAGCAACTCATCTTCCAGCACCGCAAGGAGATCAAACTGCGGCGCCATGACCAGCAGGTCCTCCTCGGACTCGTCATCCTGCACCATCGCGATCTCTTCGCTTGCAACAAAGCGGTACCACTGATCAACCGCCAGCGCAACGGCAACAGGGCCCATGCAGCGCTGGCAGGTCAGGGGAAGCGAGGCCTGCGCCTGCAAATGCAGCCAGACGTCCTCCTCGGCGCCAGAACCCGGCCGCATTTCGGCGCTGGCCTGCCAGCGCACCAGGGAATCGGGCTGCAAGCCCTGCGCTTCCTGCGCAAGCCGCTCCATATCCTGCAGCAAGGTCGTTTCGATGAGTGGCACGCCTTCATTGGCAAAGGCCTGGACGTTAAGGCGGCTGGCTTGGTGAGATTTGGACATGACTGCAGTGTAAGAGAATCGGGGTATGAATCCTGTCACCTCTTCCATCCAGCCCATGACGCGCGCACTGGTGCTGGGCTCCACCTCGCGCTATCGCCGGGAACTGCTGCAACGCCTGCAGATTCCGTTTGACGTGGCCGCGCCCGATGTCGACGAAACCCCCCTGCCAGGCGAACAGCCTGTTGCCATGGCCGGGCGACTTGCGCTGGCAAAGGCGCACGCAGTGGCCCGTACATTTCCTGGCGCCGTGGTGATTGGCTCCGACCAGGTGGCCGATCTCAATGGCTTGCCCCTTGGCAAACCAGGCAGTCACGAGCAGGCCGTCATACAGCTGCGCCAGATGCGGGGGCAAACCGTTGTTTTTCAGACTGCCGTCGCCGTCGTGTGCCTGGAAACCGGCTTCGAGCAAAGCGAGCTGGCCGCAGTTCGGGTCCGGTTTCGTGAGCTCGATGACGCCGAAATTGAGAATTACCTGCGCACCGAGCAGCCCTATGACTGTGCCGGCAGCGCCAAGAGCGAAGGCCTGGGCATTGCGCTGCTCGACGCCATCGAGAGTGACGACCCCACCGCGCTGGTCGGGCTGCCGCTGATTCGCACCTGCAGGATGATCCGGGCCGCCGGCATCGCCCTGCTCGCCAGCCCGAAAGACACGCCATGACCGGCACTGTAAAAGGCAAGCTCTACCTGGTGCCCGCGCCACTTGATTTTGGCTGCGCGATCCAGGCGCCGCTGCGGGATGTGATGCCCATGGGCACGCTGCAGGTAGCAAGCAGGCTGTCTTTCTGGATCTGCGAGAACGCCAAAAGCACGCGCGCCTACCTCAAGCGTGTCAACGAGCTGCAGCCCCTGTCCAACCCGGTGCAGGCACTACAGATTCAGGAGCTGCCGCGCGAGGTTCACAAAAAGGGTGACCACGCCGGCAATTTCGATGCCCGGCCGCTGCTGGTGGCCGCGATGGAAGGCAGGGATATGGGCCTGGTGAGCGAAGCCGGCATGCCGGCCATCGCCGACCCGGGCTCGTCGGTGGTGCGCGCCGCGCATGACCTGGGCCTGCAGGTCATCGCGCTGACCGGCCCCATGTCCTTGATGCTGGCGCTGGCGAGCAGCGGCCTCAATGGCCAGAATTTCGCCTTTGTCGGCTACCTGCCGCAAGACCCCTCGGGCCGTGCCCAGCGCGTTCGTGAGCTGGAGTCGCTGGCGCTGAAAACCGGCCAGACCCAGATTTTTATTGAAACGCCCTACCGAAATGCGGCCCTGCTGCAGGGATTGCTGCAGACGCTGCAGGGCAACACCCGGCTTGCCCTGAGCTGCGGCCTGACGATGGAAAACAGCGTCTCACGCTGTGCGCAGGTAAGCCTGTGGAAACGCGACAAGCCAGCCCTTCCGCTTGACCTGCCCACCGTGTTTTGCATCGGTCGCTGATCTGTACCCGCCACTGAAAAAGCCCGCGATGCGCGGGTTTTTTCAATTCCATTCCGTCAGCATTGGCGCTCAGCGCAGCGCGGGAATCGCCTTGAAGGCCGTCATCGCGCCCTCGCCCATGGCCGCACCGAACTTCTTGGCCAGGCGCTCTGCCACGTTGTCACGGCGGGTGTAGTCGACGACTTCCTCGGCCTTGACCACTTCGCGGGCCACGTAGTCCAGGTTGGCCAGCTGGTCGGCCAGACCCAGCTCAACCGCCTGCTGGCCGCTCCAGAACAGGCCGCTGAACATTTCCGGCGTTTCTTTCAGGCGCCTGCCGCGCCCTTGCTTGACCACCATGATGAACTGCTGGTGAATCTGGTCCAGCATTCCCTGCGCAAACGCCCGCTGCTTCTCGCTCTGGGGGCTGAAGGGGTCAAGAAAACCCTTGTTTTCGCCGGCGGTCAGCAGACGCCGCTCCACGCCCAGCTTGTCCATCAGGCCGGTAAAGCCAAAACCGTCCATCAGCACGCCGATGCTGCCGACGATGCTGGCCTTGTCGACATAAATCTTGTCCGCCGACACGGCGATGTAATAAGCGGCCGAGGCGCAGGTTTCCTCCACAACAGCATAAACCGGCTTTTTGTACTTGGCCTTCAGGCGCAGGATCTCGTCATTCATCATGCCGGCCTGCACCGGGCTGCCGCCTGGCGAATTGATCAGCAGCACGATGCCCCTGGAGCCTTCGTCTTCGAAGGCGGCACGCAGCGCCGCAATGACAAACTCGGCACTGGCATCGGCGCCGGCGGCGATTTCACCCTTGATCTCGATGACCGCCGTGTGGGGCGTGCTGGCGTCCGTGGTGGCGGCGCTGCGATGAAAGGCCAGCCAGACCAGGAAAACAAAGAATGCAAGCCAGGACATGCGCACAAAGGTTTTCCAGCGGCGCGTCGCTTTTTGCTCATTGAGCGCTGCAAACGCCAGCTTCTCGAGCGTCGCGCGCTCCCATCCGGGCCCGCCGGAATTTTTCGTCGCTCCTGAATTAGTAGCACTATCTGACCGTGGATAAAGGGCATCTGGCTGATTTGGCTGAAATATTGGCTCTTTGGGCAAGTCTGGCTGCGCGTCAGGGTTGCCGGGGCGGTTTGAATCGTTCATGGGGCTAGTTTAGAGAAGTATTCAGAACAGGACGGGCTTGAGGTTGTAGGCCGGGTGCCAGAAAACCACGCCGTCACGCTCGGACAGCGTGATTTTGACCAGCGCGCCGCGGCACGGACCGCCCGCGCATTGGCCGGTATCAGGCCGATAGGCGGCACCATGGCTGGCGCACAGAAGCCACTGGCCGCTCTCGTCAAACACGCGGTTGGGCTGCCAGTCCAGCTCCATGGCCACATGGGTGCAACGGTTCAGATAGGCCTGCGGCTGCCCCTGGAAACGAATGGCAAAGGCGCGGCAGGTTTGGCCGGCGTAGACCATGTCAAAAGACACGGCAAGCCCGCCATCGCGAAGGTCACGGCTGTTGCAAAGCGGCTGCGGATCTTCCATGAGGTGACGGAAAGGTCTAGGCGTTGGCCAGCAGCCAGTCGTGCAACCCCTGCACCGAATGCGCAACATGGCGCGGCCGCAGGTCCAGAAAATCGGTGGCTTCATGTGCGCCATAACTCACGCCCACGCTGGGGCAGGCGGCATTGAGCGCCATCTGCAGGTCGTGCGTGGTGTCGCCAATCATCAGCACCCTTTCGGCAGGCAGGTCAAACTGCGCCATCAATTCGTGCAGCATGCGTGGGTCCGGTTTGCCGGCGGTCTCGTCGGCGGTGCGGGAGCCATCAAAAACACCCTTGAGCTCAACGCTCTGCAGCGCTTCGTCAAGGCCGCGCCGCGATTTTCCGGTGGCCACGGCCAGCAGGTGGCCGCGTGCCTTGAGCGTATCGAGCAGCGGCAACACCCCCTGAAAAAGACTCAGATCATTGGCATGAGCCGCGTAGTGATGGCGGTAACGCGCGCCCAGCTCGGGGTATTTTTCGGGCGGCACGTCGGGCGCGGCGTGGGCCAGCGCCTGCATCAGGCCAAGCCCAATGACATAGGCTGCGGCCTGGTCAGTGGGAGCCGTGCCGCCCACATCGCGCACCGCCGCCTGGATGCAGCGCACGATGATTCCGGTGGAGTCAAACAGGGTGCCATCCCAGTCAAAGGCAATCAGGTCGAAATTTCTGGTGTGCATGAGCCGGATTGTCGCCGCATGACGTGAAAACGGCCTTACCGAGCAGCACAATTCCTCAGGAATTCGCGGTGTCTGGCGCGGGCTCGGCGGCGCGTGACGGCAAAAACTGCTGCAATTCGCCGGGCAAGGCGGCTTGCAGCTGAATCGCCTTGCGGGTCTTGGGATGGTTGAACTTCAGGCTCCAGGCGTGCAGAAACATGCGCTTGAGCGAAGCAGCACCGGTACTGCTTTTTTGCAGCGCCTTGTTCAGCTCGAAGTCACCGTATTTGTCGTCGCCCGCAATCGGGTGGCCGGCGCCCGCCAGGTGCACGCGAATCTGGTGCGTCCGGCCGGTCTTGATGGTGACTTCCAGCAGGGTAAAGGGCGTGGCAGGCGCCAGCGGATTGGCCGCAATGGCCGACTTGACCTTGACCAGCGTGACCGAGCGCATGGCGTCGGGGTGATCGTTGGGCACGATCTTGACGCGCCGCTCGCCGTTGGGCAAAAGATATTTGTGCAGCCCCTGGTCAATCACGCGCTGCTTGGCCGGCCAGTTGCCGCTGACCAGGGCCAGATAGACCTTGTCGGTTTCGCGCTCCCTGAATTGCTCCTGCAGCAGCTTCAAGGCCATGCGGCGCTTGGCAATCAGCAGGATGCCGCTGGTCTCGCGGTCCAGCCGGTGCACCAGTTCCAGGAAGTCGGCCTCCGGCCTGGCCATGCGCAACTGCTCGATGATGCCAAAACTCACACCGCTGCCGCCATGCACGGCCACGCCGGCCGGTTTGTCGATGGCCAGCAGGAAATCGTCCTCGAACAGAATCGGGAACTCGGCGGGCGGCGCGTAACCGCCGACGGTCGAACTGGCGCCGTGGCGCGCGACCTCGGTCATCACGCTCTGCATCGCCTGGGCTTTCTGCTCGGCCCGCTCTGACGTGCGCACCGGCGGCAGGCGCACGATGTCGCCCGCCTCGACACGGGTATCGGCATGCGCCCTGCCCTTGTTCACGCGCACCTCGCCGCTGCGAATGATGCGGTAAACATGCGTTTTGGGCACGCCCTTGAGCTGGCGAATCAGGAAATTGTCGAGCCGCTGGCCCGCGTAGTCTTCATCGACGGTCACCAGCGTCGCTTGCGGCAATACGGCTGCGACCGGTTCAAGTGTCTCGGTCGCCTTGGGCGCTGGCCTGGCCTGTATTCTGGGCCGGACGGGTGCAAAAGTGGGGCGGGCAGGCGCTTTTACCGGGCGCTTTGCCTTGCCTGATGCTGCCCCTATAATGTGTTTCACTAGCGATGCGCTGTAAGTAGTTGATTTGTCTGGAGTTTAATCCACACCAATCCAGGGCCCCTGAAAAGGCCTGCAAACAGCCGCGCTGGAAGGTCGATGCCACTGGTGGCGATGGCCCGCAAGCGACGAGTGCCAGGCACCTCGCAATACGGGAATCGTCAAGCGGACGAGTCGACGTTTTGCGAATACAACTACGGAATATCAATGTGTGCAGCCTCAAGCCATGCGCTGAAGGCTGCATACGGATCCACGTGAGATCAAGTCCATTGACAGGTTAGCCCCTTGACGACAACACGGAACAGTCTGGTTTTTGCATGCCTGCGGCGCCTTTTGGCCCTGCTATATGGCACAAATCAGCCTGTAGTCCTTGTACAACGGGTGCAAGATGCTATATTTTTTATAGCAATAACCCCCCGGACCCCTGCTCACGCCATCCACGCGCCCACGCTTAACAACCGCCCGGCCGGCTGATTACCCAGTCGGCCGGCGCGCTGTCAAAAGCTCTCCGGCAATTCCCCACGTTCGCAAGCGTTGCTCCTGGCGTCGTTGACCCATTTTTGGGCATTAGAACGAAAAACGACAAAGGAAAGCTCCCCATGAAACGGATGCTGGTAAATGCGACCCAGGCAGAAGAACGCCGCCTGGCGATTGTTGACGGACAAAAACTCCTCGACTACGAAATTGAAATTGAAGGGCGCGAACAGCGCAAGGGCAACATCTACAAGGCCGTCGTCACCCGCGTCGAGCCTTCGCTGGAAGCCTGTTTTGTCGACTACGGCGAAGACCGCCACGGCTTTCTGCCGTTCAAGGAAATCTCCAGGCAATACTTCGCGCAGGGCGTGTCGGTCAGCCAGGCGCGCATCAACGATGTGATCCGCGAAGGCCAGGAGCTGCTGGTCCAGGTTGAAAAAGAAGAGCGTGGCAACAAGGGCGCAGCCCTCACCACCTTTGTCTCGCTGGCCGGCCGCTACGTGGTGCTCATGCCCAACAACCCGCGCGGCGGTGGCGTGAGCCGCCGCATCGAGGGCGAAGACCGGGCCGACCTCAAGGAGGCGATGGACCAGCTCGAATACCCGGCCGGCGCCAGCATCATTGCGCGCACCGCCGGCATCGGCCGCAGCGCCCCTGAACTGCAGTGGGACCTTAACTACCTGATCAAGCTCTGGACCGCGATTGACGGCGCGGGCAAGGGCGGCAAGGGCGCCTTCCTGATCTACCAGGAATCGAGCCTGGTGATACGCGCCATCCGCGACTACTTCAACAGCGACATCGGCGACATTTTGTTCGACACCGACGACGTCTACGAACAAGCCCGTCAGTTCATGGCCCACGTGATGCCCGAGCACGAGCACCGCGTCAAGCGTTACCGCGACGACGCGCCGCTGTTTTCGCGCTTTCAGATTGAACACCAGATCGAATCGGCCTACGCCCGCACTGTGCAACTGCCTTCCGGCGGCGCCATCGTGATCGACCACACTGAAGCGCTGGTTTCGGTCGACGTCAACTCGGCCCGTGCCATCAAGGGCGGCGACATTGAAGAAACCGCGACCCGCACCAACCTCGAAGCCGCCGACGAAGTCGCGCGCCAGATGCGTTTGCGTGACCTGGGCGGCCTGATCGTCATCGACTTTATCGACATGGAAGAGTCGCGCAACCGCCGCGATGTCGAAAACCGCCTGCGCGATGCGCTGCGCCAGGATCGCGCGCGCGTGCAGTTCGGCACCATCAGCAAGTTTGGTCTGATGGAAATGAGCCGTCAGCGCCTGCGCCCTGCGTTGTCAGAAGGCGCATCGATTCCCTGCCCGCGTTGCGGTGGCTCCGGCCATATCCGCGACACCGAAAGCTCGGCGCTGCAGATCCTGCGCATCATCCAGGAAGAATCGCTCAAGGACAGCACGGCCTCGGTGCTGTGCCAGGTGCCGGTCGATGTGGCGTCCTTCCTGCTGAACGAAAAGCGCTCGGAGATCGCCAAGATTGAAATGAAGCAGCGCA
>JBKJKI010000319.1:0-14884 GCA_046597475.1 Polaromonas sp.
CTGAAGCCCGCGCCGGCCCACATCCTGCAGCTGTACCTGGGGTCGCTGGAAGCGCTGGGGTTTGACCTGAAGACGAATGACGTGCGTTTTGTCGAAGACGACTGGGAGAACCCCACGCTGGGCGCCTGGGGCCTGGGCTGGGAGGTCTGGCTCAACGGCATGGAAGTGACGCAGTTCACCTATTTCCAGCAGGTCGGCGGCATTGACTGCAAGCCGGCCACCGGCGAGATCACCTACGGCCTGGAGCGCCTGGCGATGTATCTGCAGGGCGTTGACAACGTCTACAACCTGGTCTGGACCGAAGGCCCGGACGGCTCGAAACTGACCTATGGCGACGTCTACAAGCAGAACGAGGTCGAGCAGTCGACCTACAACTTCGAGCATTCCGATGCTGAATTCCTGTTCACCGCCTTCACCGCGCATGAAAGGCAGGCCAGGTACCTGATCGAGCAGCAGCTTGCCCTGCCGGCCTACGAGCAGGTGCTCAAGGCCGCGCACAGCTTCAACCTGCTGGACGCGCGCGGCGCCATCAGCGTGACCGAGCGCGCCGCCTACATGGGCCGCATCCGCAACGTGTCGCGGCTGGTCGCGCAAAGTTATCTTGAAAGCCGCGAGCGCCTGGGTTTCCCGATGGCGCCGCGCGCGTGGGTGGAACAAATGACGAATGCCAACAAGACGACGACGAAGAAGAAGGGCGCCTGAGCGATGACTACCAAAAACCTTCTGGTCGAACTGTTTGTGGAAGAGTTGCCACCCAAGGCGCTGCAAAAACTCGGCGACGCCTTCGCCAGCGTGCTGGCCGAGCAGCTCAGGATGCAGGGGCTGGCCAGCGCCGATTCCGTTGCGACGGCTTATGCTTCCCCGCGCCGGCTGGCGGCGCACATCAGCCATGTCTGGCTCAAGGCCGACGACAAGGCGGTGCAGCAAAAGCTCATGCCGGCGTCGGTGGGGCTCGACGCTTCGGGCAAGGCCACGCCGGCATTGCTCAAGAAACTGCAGGCGCTGGGTGCTGACCTGTCCGACCCGGTGGCTGCCGTGAGCGCCCTGAAGCGTGTGTCCGACGGCAAGGCCGAGGCGCTGTTCTACGACAGCCTGGTCACCGGCGCCACGCTGGACACCGGCCTGCAAAAGGCGCTGGAAGAAGCGATTGCCAGGCTGCCTATCCCGAAGGTCATGAGCTACCAGCTCGAAACCGACTGCGAGCTGCCCGGCTGGACCAGCGTGAACTTCGTGCGCCCGGTGCACGGCCTGGTGGCGCTGCACGGCAGCACCGTGGTGCCCGTCAAGGTGCTGGGGCTGACGGCGGGCAACAGCACGCGCGGTCACCGTTTTGAGGCGGCTGTCGATCCGGTGGTGTTGCCGGATGCCGACAGCTACGCCGTCACGATGGAAATAGACGGCGCGGTGATCGCCAGCTTTGCCCAGCGCAAGGCCGAGATCGCCCGTCAACTGGCCGAGGCCGCTGCTGAACTGGGCGGCGGCGTCCAGCCGATCGAGGACGACGCCTTGCTCGATGAAGTGACGGCACTGGTCGAGCGGCCCAACGTGCTGGTCTGCGAATTTGAAGCGGAGTTCCTGGGCGTGCCGCAGGAATGCCTGATCCTGACGATGAAGGCCAACCAGAAATACTTCCCGCTGCTCGATGCGGCCGGCAAGCTCAGCAACAAGTTCCTGGTCGTCAGCAACATCAGCCCGGATGACGCCAGCGCGGTGATTGGCGGCAACGAGCGCGTGGTCCGTCCGCGCCTGGCCGACGCCAAGTTCTTTTTCGACCAGGACCGCAAGAAGACGCTGGAATCTCGTGTGGCCGGGCTTGACAAGGTCGTGTACCACAACAAGCTGGGCTCGCAGGGCGAGCGGGTGGAGCGGGTGCGCGCGATTGCCAAGGCCATCGGCCAGCAGCTTGGCGGTGACGCGTTGGCCGCACAAGCCGATCAGGCCGCGCTGCTGGCCAAGACCGATCTGGTCACCGACATGGTGGGCGAGTTCCCCGAGTTGCAGGGCATCATGGGCCGCTACTACGCGCTCAACGACGGCCTGAGCCTGGAGGTGGCCGACGCGATCGAAGACCATTACAAGCCGCGCTTTGCCGGCGACGAACTGCCGCGCAACATGGCTGGCGTGGCCGTCGCGCTGGCCGACAAACTCGAAACACTGGTCGGCATGTTCGGCATTGGCAATCTGCCGACCGGCGACAAGGACCCGTTTGCGCTGCGCCGCCACGCGCTGGGCGTGATCCGCATGCTGGTGGAAAAAGACCTGCCGCTGGACCTGACGGCGCTGGTCTGCGGCGCCGGCCCGGTCTTTGGCGACAAGATTCAGGATGCCGCTTTGGCCCTGGTGGCTTTCATCTATGACCGCCTTGCCGGCTCCCTGCGCGAGCAGGGCTTCAGCGCGCAGGAAGTGGACGCCGTGCTGGCCCTGTGCCCGCAGCGCCTGGGTGATGTGGCCAAACGCCTGGCCGCCGTGCGCGCCTTTGCCTTGCTGCCCGAAGCGCCCGCGCTGGCGGCAGCCAACAAGCGCATCGGCAACATCCTCAAGAAGGCGCAGGACGTCGATCCGCATGTCAGCGAGCTGCTGCTGCAGGAGGCCGCTGAAATCGCGCTTTACGCGGCGATGAAAGACGTGCTGCCCAGGGCCAATGCCCAGTTTGATGCGGGCGACTACACCGCTTCCCTGCAAACCCTGGCAGCCCTGCGCACGCCTGTCGATGCCTTCTTTGATGGCGTGATGGTCAACGCCGAAGAACTGGACCTGCGGCTGAACCGCCAGGGCCTGCTGAAAAGCCTGCACGACGCCATGAACCGCGTGGCCGACCTGTCGCGTCTGGCGGCCTGAGCTGACTGCGACCTCGTGGCCATGAGCAGCCCGGCAACTCCGACCGCTTCGCCCTCCGGCGCGCTGGCCGGCTGGACTTCCCGGCGCACGGCCTGGCTGCTGTTTGCGCCGCCCGCGGTGATGGTGGGACTGCGCTGGCTGCTTCAACTGGTCGATGATCGCCAAAGCGGTCTGCCGGCCCTGCCGCTGGTGCCGGTCGCCACCACGACAGGCGCGCTGGACCTGCTCTGGACGGTGGCCCTGGGCATTGCCGTGCTGACGGTCGCGGGCTTGCTGATGCGCCGCGCCGGCTGGCGCCGCGCCATGCCTGCCGTGGGTCTCGTCTGGCTGCTGCTCTGGCTGGCAGGCAGCGGCGCGCTGCTGCAGCGCCATTTGAACCGCGAGGGCCTGTTTTTGAATGGCGCCAGCCCATCGGCCGGCGTGCCCGTCACGGCCCGCGTGATCACCAGCCAGTTCAAGCCCCCCAGCCTGCGCGGCATGGGCGGCACCGAACTGGTCCTGCTGGTTCCCGGTCTGGCGCTGCCCCAGCGCCTGCTCATTGATGACGCGCGGGCGCAGCCGGTCAAGGCCGGCGACCGGCTGGCGCTACAGTTTGCAAGAGGCCGTTTCAGCGGCCTGTTCGTCACCGGCTGGCAAGCCTTGCCCGCCGCCCCTTCCTGATCCGCACACCATGAAACTCATCATCCTTGACCGCGACGGCACCATCAACAGCGACAGCGACGAATTCGTCAAAAACCCCGAGGAGTGGCTGCCGCTGCCGGGCGCGCTGGAGGCGATTGCACGGCTCAACCACGCCGGCTGGCATGTGGTGATCGCCTCCAACCAGTCGGGGCTGGGGCGCGGCCTGTTTGACGTGGCGTCGCTCAATGCCATGCACGCCAAGATGCACAAGATGCTCGCCGCACTGGGCGGGCGGATAGACGCCGTGTTTTACTGCCCCCACGTAGCCGAGGACGACTGCTCCTGCCGCAAGCCCAAGCCGGGGTTGTTCGAGCAGATTGGCAGCCGTTTCGGCGTGCAGCTGGCGGGCGTGCCCGCCGTGGGTGACTCGGTGCGCGACGCCATCGCGGGCGCCGCGGCCGGCTGCGAGCCGCATTTGGTGCTGACCGGGAAGTCGGCCAGCTACCACGCTGGCGGGCTGCCCGAAGGCCTGCCAGCGGGCACGCAGGTGCACGCCGACCTGGCCGCGTTTGCCGACTTCATCCTGGAGCGCAGTGAGCGCATGGCACCCGCGGCAGAATGAAATTGATAGCAAACTTTGCCGATAGATAATGGACAAAGGCCCTAAAACATCGGAAATTGGCGTTTTGGGCCAGCGTCCGCATCGCGAGCCAGTCACCTGACCACCGGAAACCCTGCCATGCCCCTGATTCGTTCCATTTTGCACATGCTGTGGCTGATCCTCACGGTGATTCCCTGGGCTCTTTTCGTGGTCGTCGCCTCGCTGTTCGTCAGCAGTACCACCATGTACTGGATGTGCGCGCGCTGGCTCAAGCTGGCGGTCGACAGCGGCACCTTCATCCTCGGCATCAAAAACCGCGTCACCGGCATGGAAAACCTGCCCACCGGCGAGAAAAGCGCCGCCGTGCTGCTGGTCAAGCACCAGTCGACGTGGGAGACGCTGACCATGCCGGCCATCATGCCGCATCCGCTGGCCTATGTGTTCAAGCGCGAGTTGCTCTACATCCCGTTTTTTGGCTGGGCGATGGCGCGCATGGACATGATCCACATTGACCGCAGCCAGCGCACGCGGGCCTTCAGCAAGGTCGTGGCGCAGGGCAAGCGGCTGATGGCCCAGGGCACCTGGGTCATCATGTTTCCCGAGGGAACGCGCATCCCGCGCGGCAAGAAAGGGGTTTATAAATCCGGCGGCACGCGGCTGGCCATCGAAACCGGCGCCCCGGTGATTCCGATTGCCGTTACATCGGCCAAATGCTGGCCGCGCAAGGCCTTCATCAAGACCCCGGGCGTGGTGGATATTTCGATCGGCAAGGCGATTCCGAGCGCGGGCCGCAAGCCTGACGAACTGATGCGCGAGGTTGAAGACTGGATTGAAGCCGAGATGCACCGGCTTGACCCCGAGGCCTATCCCGCTGGCAGCGCCACGCCACAGCGCAGCCCGGCCTGAAGAGGCGGCTCACCCGGCGCGATAAACTGCCATGATGCACCGGCTTTTACAGTTCACGCGCGAGCTTTTCGAGCCCGAACCGGCGGCGGCCAGCCCCGGGCCGGCGGCCGCCGTGAAAACCGGTATTTTTGAGGAAATAATGCCTGCAGCCCAGGTATTACGGTCACCTATAGCTATTGAAAGCATAGCAAATTCAGGGCTGGCGCCAGCCGCCTTTCGCCATCCGCGCGCATCCCGCGAGGCCCTGCTCGGCGGCGTGCTGGTAGCCTATGAGTTCAGGCGCAGCGCGCGCCGCAGCATCGGCTTTTCGGTCGGGCCCACCGGGCTGGCGGTCAGCGCGCCGAAATGGGTGGCGCTGCGCGACATTGACCAGGCCCTGCGGGAAAAGTCGGCGTGGATTCTCAGAAAGCTGCACGAAACGCGCGAGCGCCACCAGCGCGTCGAAGCCTCCCGCGTGGAGTGGCAGGACGGCGCCATCCTGCCCTATCTGGGCAGCTTCCTGCAGGTGCTGGCAGATCCGGCGCTGGCCGCCAGCGCCCTGCGACCCGCGGCGCCAGGCGCTCTGCCGGCGCTGGGGCTGGCGGTGTCGCACCCCGCATCGCCGACCGAGATCCGGCAGGCGGTTCAGGCCTGGCTGATGCGCCAGGCCAGGCCTCTTTTTGCCGCGCGGCTCGACCATTTCGCGCCCCACCTTGACGTGCAGTGGCGCAAGCTCAGCCTGTCCAGTGCCAGCACACGCTGGGGCAGCGCCAGCGCGAGCGGCTCGATACGGCTGAACTGGCGGCTCATGCACTTCAAGCCGGCGGTGATCGACTACGTGGTGGTGCATGAGCTGAGCCACTTGCGGGTGATGGACCACAGCCCGCGCTTTTGGGCCACCGTGCGCTCGGTGATGCCTGACTACGCCGAGCTGCGGGCGCAGCTCAAGGATGAAACCATTCCCCGCTGGTAGGTTAGGCAGCGGAAAATTTGAAAAAATTTGAAACAATGACAAAATCAGTTAAATCGCTGACAATCTCGCCAGTTCATGACCACCCTTCCATCAAAGACCATCCATGTGCGGTAACTTGATACTGATTGTTGAAGACAATCCTGACCATCTGGAGCTGACGGTATTGACGCTGGAGGATCTGGGTGTCAAGGCGGAAATTGCCGTGGCACGCGATGGCGCGGAGGCACTTGACTTTCTTTTCGGCCAGGGCGTGCACGCCGGGCGCGACACCAACAGAAAGCCTTGCTTCATCCTGCTTGACATGAAGCTGCCCAAGCTGTCCGGCCTGGACGTGCTGCGCAGCGTGCGCGGCAACCCGATCACCGCGCTGGTGCCTGTCATCATGCTGACATCCTCGAGCGAGCGCTCGGACATGCAGGCCTGCTACCAGAGCGGCGCCAACAGTTTCGTTCGCAAGCCTGTCGATTTTGCCGACTTCACCGAGAAGCTTGACCGCCTGCAAGCCTACTGGCTGGGTGTCAATGAGTGCCTCGCCGAAGGTTGAGGCTTGGGAGCGTCGGCAACTCCGGTCATTGGAAGGCCGGATTTGCCGCCCATGCCTTTCGTGAAATCCCCCGTGACATTGCGTGCCCGGCTCGTCATGCTGGTCTTCGCCGCCATCATTCCGCTGCTGGCGATGGCGCTGTTCAACGCCTGGCGCAATGCTGACAAGGCCGTCATCCGTGCCACTGACAACCTGAAATTTTCGGCTTCGCTGGTCGCTGCCAATCAGTTGCGGGTCACCGAGTCGGCCCACCAGATCCTGACGGCAATTGCCAACGCGCCCGGCCTGCTGAAGGGAAACCCTTCGGACTGTCACCGCTATCTCAAGACCCTGAGGGACCAGCTTCCGGTGTACGGAAATCTCGGCCTTATCGGGCTCGATGGCTACTTCCGCTGCCACAGCGTGGTCAATCCGTCCCTTCCCTATGCCGGCGATCGCGAGTTCTTCAAGCAGACGGTGGCCGGCCGGCGCTTTGTGGTGGGCAGCTACTTCGTGGGGCGGGCCACCGGAAAGCCGGTCGTGCCGTTTGCCCTGCCCGTGATGAACGCCCAAGGGAAGCTCGCCGCGGTGGCCTTTGTCACCCTGGATCTGGGCGAGCTGTCGAAGGCGGTGGCCGGCTCGATGCTGCCGCAGGGCAGCCAGGTTGCGGTGATGGACCGTGAGGGAACCCTGCTGGCCGTCGGGCCGGAGAAATCCGGGCTGATCGGCAGTCAAGTGCCCAGTCCACTCCTTCGGGAGGCGGTCAGGACGATGCACGCCGGCGTTGGCGAGGGACCGGATGTCAAAGGCCAGCAGCGGATTTTTGCCTTTCTGCCGGTAAGTAGCGGGCTGGACACCGCCTTTTTCGTCGCCGTCAGCGCCGACCGCAATGACGTGCTCGCGCCGGTTCAGACCCAGTTGGGCCGCGTGCTGCTGCTACTCTCGCTGGTGGCGACCCTGGGCGGCCTGATTGCCTGGCGCATGGCCAGCCGCGCCATTGTGAAGCCCACCACCGACATTCTTGAGGCCATAAAGTCCTTGCAGAAAGGTCAGCTGGAAGCGCGCCTACCGGCCGGGCTGGTGGAGGACGGGGGTGAGTTGTCCCGGGTGGCGGCCGGCTTCAACCTGATGGCCGAGTCGCTGCAGTTCAGCCGCGCGGCGCTTGAGACCGAGCTGGATCGCAGCCGCGCCGTTCAGGCAAAACTGCAGGACGCACAGCGGATGGCCCGCATAGCCTACTGGCAGATTGATCTTGAAAAAGGCCAGTTCTGGTGGTCCGACGAGGTCTATGAGGTACTGGGCTCCGAGCGCGCCGTGCTTGACGGCAGTTATGACAGCTTCGAGCAGATGATCGATCCCGCTGACCGCGAGCTGTTCAGGGCGGCGCGGGACGATGCGCTTCAATCCGGCGCCGTGCTGGATACCGAGTTCCGCGTCGTCACCTCCGCAGGCGAGGTGCGCTGGATGCATGTGTTTGGCCGGGTTCACGCGCGCGCGGCCCATGAAACCTCAAGCCATCGCTCTGGCGTGCTGCAGGACATCACCGAGCGCAAACTGTCCGAACTGACGATTGTCCGCAGCCGGGAAATGCTCAGCCGGACCGGCGCGCTGGCCAGGGTCGGTGGCTGGGAACTGGCGCTGGAGCCCAGGAGCCTGGTCTGGTCCGAGCAGACTTACCGGATTCATGAGATGGACCCTTCCGAGCCCGTCGAGTTCGACGCGGTGATCCTTCAATACGAAGCGAAAGGCCAGGCGCTGATGCGGGCGGCGGTGGACGCTGCCATTCGCGAAGGACTTCCGTGGGATATGGAGCTGCCGCTGACGACAGCCCGGGGCAGGTCCTGCTGGATCCGTACCCAAGGCCAGGCGCTGGTCGAGAACGGCAAAGTGGTGCGGCTGGTCGGCGCCCTGCAGGACATCACCGAGCAGCGCCAGGCGCAGGAACTGCTGCGACTGCTGGAAACCTGCATTTCCCACCTCAGCGACATGGTGATCATCACCGATGCCGGCGATGCGGGCACTACCCGGCCGCGGATTGTTTTTGTCAACGATGCGTTTGAACGTCGCACCGGTTACGCACGCCAGGAAGTGCTGGGCCAGTCAACCGGCTTCTTGCATGGGCCGAACACGCGGCGGGCCGAGCTTTACCGGATCGGTACGGCCATGCGGCGCGGGCAACCGGTTCGGGCCGAGCTGATCAACTACACCAGAAGCGGGCAGGAGTTCTGGGTCGAGCTTGACCTCGTGCCGATTTCAGATGCCGATGGCAAACTGACGAACTGGGTGGCCGTGGAGCGGGACATCACGCTGAGAAAAACGTCGGAGCAGGCACTGGTCGACAGCGAGCAGCGTTACGCCGCGCTGTTCGCCGGGGCGCCGATTCCCATGTGGCTGTTCGACCTGGAGACCAAACAGTTTCTGGCTGTCAACAAGGTGGCGCAAGAAACCTACGGCTACTCGGAGCAGGAGTTCCTCTCGATGACGGTGTTTGATATTCGCCCCGAGGAAGACCGCGCGCGCCTCGAGCTGGATCTTGCCGAGGCCCGCACGCAGGGCCGTGACCCCAGGCGACACCGGCGCAAGGACGGCTCGGTCTTTCCCGTGGACATCGTTTCCCAACCCATTCGGCATGCCGGGCGCCATGCCCGTTTTATCGTGGCCATGGACATCAGTGCCAGGGTCAAGGCCGAAAGCGATGTGCAGGAGTATCTCTACACCTTGCAGCGGTCCGCGGACGCCGCCCAGGCCATCGCCTGGCACCAGACGCTGGACGGCACGCTGCAGGAGATTGCCGACCAGGCGCGCGGCGTGATTGGCTCGCACCAGGCGTGGGTCAGCCTGAAGCGGGACGGCATCCATGAGCCAGGCATCCATGCATGTTCGCTGTCTGAAAAATATGGCCCGCCGCCGGATCAGACGGGCCCGGTTGAAGGATGCGCCATGGATGCGCTGGTCTGCGAGACCAGCCGGCCCCTGCGCATGACGCAGGCCGAGCTCGAGGCCCATCCGAGATGGCCTGGCCATGCCGGCAGTCCTCCTTGGGCTCGCGGCTGGCTGGCCGTGCCCCTGACGGGGCGCAATGGGGCCAATGTCGGCGTGCTGCAACTGTCCGACAAATATGAGGGAGAGTTCACGCAACAGGACGAATATGTCGCCATAGAGCTCGCTCATCTGGCCTCTGCCGCAGTGGAAAATACCCGCCTGCTTGAGGAAATCGGACAACTCAATGCCAGCCTGGAGCAAAAAGTGGCGGAGCGCACAGCCGCGCTGGCGCACCAGGAGGCCTTGTTCCGGGCGCTGGCCGAACAGGCTCCCGAGGTGATCTGGACCACCGACCCCGAAGGCGCGGTGACCTACGTCAACCGTACCTGGCTGCGGCTGGTCGGCGGCACACCGGAAGACTGGACCGGCAACCAATGGTTTGCCGTCATTCACCCCGAAGACCTGGCCGGGGTGATGGCCAACTGGAAGACCGGCCAGGCAAGCCAGTTGCCGTTCGTTGGCACCCGGCGCGTGCGGGCCGTGGACGGCAGCTGGCACACCATGTCCTACCGGGGCTCGCCCGTGTTTGACGAGCAGGGCGCGCTGTCCTTCTGGGTCGGCATTGATGCGGACATCACCGAAATCAAGGCGATTGAAACGGCCTTGCGGCTGTCGAACCAGGAGCTTGAAGCGTTCTCCTACTCGGTTTCCCATGATCTGCGTTCGCCGCTCAACACGGTTGACGGCTTCAGCCGGCTGCTGGCCAGGGCGCTTGCCGAGCAGACCGAAGGCCGGGCGGAGGAAAAAGTTCAGCACTACCTCTCGCGCATCCAGGCCGGTGTGGCGCAAATGGGGCAACTGATCGAAGACCTGCTCTCGCTGGCCCAGGTGGCTCGCGCGGAGCTTCGCAGCGAAGCGGTGGACCTGTCGGCACTGGCGCGTGGCATGGTGCAGGAATGGCAGACGCTCCAGCCGGAGCGCCAGGTCGCGCTGGGCGTCGAGGCCGGCCTGCAGGCCCAGGGTGACGGCAGGTTGATCAAGGTGGTGCTGGAGAACCTGCTTGGCAACGCGTGGAAATTCACCTCGCACCGGGCAAATGCCGAGATCCATGTTGGCCAGACGGTTGACTCGACCGGCTTGCGGGTGTTTTTTGTGCGCGACAACGGGGTCGGCTTCGATATGGCCTACGCCGACAAGCTTTTCGCGCCGTTCCAGCGTCTGCACGCGGTGAAGGAGTTTGCCGGAACAGGCATCGGCCTGGCCACCGTCAGTCGCGTGGTTGAACGGCATGGTGGCCGGATCTGGGCTGATGCCAAGCCAGGGCAGGGTGCTGCATTCTTTTTCACCCTGCCCGCTGGCCCGCAACAGGTCGGAATGGCAGCGTGAAGCGCGATTTTCCGAATTACCTGCGCGAAAGCCCTTTGTGCTGGCACACTTTCACTTGACTGAAACTCATCTCACTAAAATGATAAAAATGGGATATTTAACCTTTCTTACGAGTCACCATGTCGCGTGAGCCCAAGTCTTTCGAGTCGGCCATTACCGCGGCAGATTTTTCGAGTGAGGATTACTGCGGCACGAGTTATGCCGCAAAATTGCTGGGGCTTTCCGTTGCAACGGTGCAGTCGCTGGTTGAAAAAGGGGAAATCGAAGCCTGGAAGACGCTGGGCGGGCACCGCCGCATTGCCCTTCAATCGATCAATGCCTATCTGAGCCGGCACGGCTCTCCCCGGATGCGGGTCGACACCGACCCCAAGCACCGCTTGCGGGTGCTGGTGGTCGAAGACGACGAGGCCACCCGCGATCTGTACCGCTGCCAGTTCGAGGCCTTCGATCTGCCCATCGACTGCACGTGGATGCCTTCCGCGCTGGAAGCGCTCATGGATATCGCCAGCATGCGGCCGGATCTGCTGGTTACCGACCTTTCCATGCCCGGTGTCGACGGCCTTGAAATGCTCAGGGCGCTCAAGCGCAACCAGCAGCTCGCCGACATGCAGATCGTGGTGATCAGCGGCCTGCCGGCAGAGGCCATTGCGGCGCGCGGCGGACTTCCGCCGCATGCCCACCTGCTGAAAAAGCCGGTGAATTTTGACTGGCTGCAGGGCTATCTGACCGCCCTTGTCACGGCCAATGCCAAGTGGCGCTAGACCTGCGCCCAGACACTGCCAATTGAACCGATGCAGCCCGAACACGCACCGTGAGCCGATTTCTGGACAGCTTCAGGGGGGACAGTCCGGACAGCGCGCCGGGCGGTACCGGGCCAGCGGTGAATGCGCCAGACTGGGGGCCGCTCGATCTCACCAGCGACGGAATTGTCCTGCTGGACGCCAGACTGTCCATCACGGATGCGAATGCCCTGGCGCTCGAGCTGTTGCAATCCACGCGATCTGCCGTTACGGGCCGGGAGTTCTGGGACATTCTGCCCGAGCAGATTGCCGAGCAGCACCAGGGCGCAACGGAGCAGGCGCTCGGCCATTTGCCCCGGCATAGCTTCGTGGCACACCAGGAGTTCGCCGGCAGCTGGATTGAATACACCTTCTGGCGGCACGCTGCCGGCTATGTCGTCAACCTTAGGGACGTGGGCCTGGCGCAGAGACAGCAGCAGTCACTGGCCAATAGCGAAAAGTACAACCAGGTCATCTTCGAGGCCAATCCCAACGCCATGTGGGTGTTTGATGCCGTCTCGCTGCGAATTTTCGCGGCCAACCAGGCCGCCGTCAGCTTTTACCGCATGCCGCGCGCGAAATTCGTGACGCTTGGCCTGGAGGCACTGTTTCCGGACGCTGACGCCAGCGCCTTGCTGGACTCCCTTCGTGCCAATATGGGCATCAAGGATGTCCGGCCCCGGCTGAGCCTGTGCCGGCAGCAGAAGATGGATGGCGAGCAGGCACTGGTCGAGCTGGCCTGGAGTCTGATCGACTGGAATGACCAGCAGGCGGTGATGGTCAGTGTTGCCGACATCAGCCAGCGCCATCTGGCCGACAGCGCCCTCAGGCGGGCCAACGCCGAGCTCGAACAGGCCCTGGCGGCACGGCAAACCGAGCTGCAAAGTGCCAGGCACGAGCTGGTAGCGTTCACGCAGGCCATCTCCAGCGATCTGCAGGATTCGCTTCATGCGGCCCATGGCTTCTCGGTGCGGTTGGCCGAGAAATACTCGGCCGTGCTGGATGAGCCCGGGCGCCACTACGTCAAGCGCATTCAGGCCAGCATCCGCCAGCTCAGCAAGCTGGTGGACGACTTGCGCACGCTCTCGCAGCTTTCTCACCGCGCCGGGCTGCCCGAAGTTTTTGATCTGGTGCCGGCCGCCCAGGCCCTGGTTGCTGATCTGCGCAAACGGGACCCGACCCGCGTCGTCACGATTGAAATACCGGCTGGCCTGCGCATTGTGGGGGACCGGAATCTCCTCGTCACGGCATTGGGATGCCTGCTGGAAAACGCCTGGAAGTTCAGCTCCAGAAAGAGCGAAGCCTGGATCCGGCTTGGCCTGGCCCGCGGAAAAGCGCCCGGCGAGATGATTCTGGAGGTGTCGGACAATGGCGCCGGCTTCGATCCGGACTACAGCGGCAAGCTGTTCACCGCCTTTCAGCGCCTGCACTCCTCGGCCGACTTTCCTGGCAACGGCTTGGGGCTGGCGATTGTCAAACGGGTTGCCGAACTGCATGGCGGCAGCGTCTGGGGCAAAAGCGGCGACCAGGCCGGCGCGACATTTTTCATGGCGCTTCCCGGGGCGTCGGCGACTGACGGGCCCATGGCCTGAGCGAACCAGGCGGCCCGGAATCAGACTGCGCTGAAGCGGTAGATGCCATCCTCGCCCAGGCAGCGCGTGAGCCGGCCCTCAAACCAGGGCGCATGCAGGTGGGCTACCGCTTCACCCATCGCGAAAGTGGTCTGGTGCAGGTCCAGCTTGCGCTTGAACATGATGGGCAGGATGTCGGCTGCGCTGCACGGCCGGGCAGCGCAGGCCTGCATGACTTCTTCGAGCCGGTCGCGGTGGTGCTCATGAAGCTGCTTGACGCGCGTGTGCAGACCGCGAAACGGCTTGCCATGTGAGGGCAGAACCAGCGTGTCGGCGGGTAACGGCAGGTATCTGTCGATTGACGCCAGAAACAGTGTCAGCGCGTTCGACTCCGGCTCCATGTCGTAGACGCTCACATTGGTCGAGATGCGCGGCAACACCATGTCGCCGCTGATGAGCACGCCGCTCGCTTCGCTGCCGGGCGCCTCGCTGCCGACATCGGCGCAATACAGCGCGATGTGTTCGGGCGCATGGCCATAGCCGCTGATGCAGCGCCAGCTTCGCCCGCCGATGCTGAACTCCAGCCCGTCCATCAGCCGGCAGTAGCTGGCCGGCACCTCGGGCACCAGCTTCGGGTAATAGCCGGATCTGCCCCTGATGCTTTCAAGCGATTGCGCGTCCGTCATGCCGTGCGAGGCAAAAAAGCGGGCCGCGCTCTCGCCGCCAAAACCGGTCGTGCTCTGCGAGGCGAGCAAAGCGGCGTGGTGGTCGGTGGCGCTGATCCACAGCCTGCAAGTCCATGGTGCCCCCACGCTCCGCCGCTGCGCGGGTCGCTGCCCCCCAAGGGGGCCGTGCTCGCCTGGTGGCGGCTCGTCGGCGAGCTCCGCTGGCGTGGTCCAGCGCTGGCAGATCCAGGCCGCCAGGCCGATGTGGTCGGGATGCATGTGGGTGACGATGACGCGCAGCACGGGCAGGCCTTCGAGCTCGTTGGCAAAGATGGTCTCCCACTGCGCCTTTGACTCGGCATGGCTGATGCAGCAGTCAACGACGCTCCAGCCCTGGATTCGCGTGCCCGGCCGCCGCGGATCGTCCATTTCATCGCGCAGCAGCCACAAATTGATGTGGTCGAGCGCGAAGGGCAGGGCCATGCGCAGCCACTTGATGCCGGGCGCAACTTCCAGGGCGGTGCCGGACTGGGGCAGGGTGTCTGCAAATGGATAGTCGAGCTGCTGTTCAAGAAGGTTCATGTCAAATCACGTTATATTTGACGTTTACGTAAACGTCATATGCGGATCATTGTAGAGATGGCGCGCCCTGCGCGCTGTCACCTTGGCACGCAATGCCTGCACCAACTCTCCATCATGGCCACTACCTACACCATCAGCGATCTTGCCAAAGAGTTTGACCTGACCACCCGCGCCATGCGCTTTTATGAAGACATGGGATTGCTTCAGCCAGGGCGGGAAGGGCCGGGTGGACGAAACCGCGTTTATTCTGCGCGCGACCGAACCCGGCTCAAGCTCACGTTGCGTGCCAAGCGCCTGGGGCTTTCCCTGGTTGAGGCCAAGGAGATCATCGACTCCTATGACAGCCCGCGCGACACGGCGCCACAACTGAGGAAATTCCTGGGCATCCTGACCGATCACCGCCAAAAGCTTGAAGCGCAGCTGGCCGATCTGCAGTCCAACCTGGACGAACTTCGCGTTCGTGAAAAAGAAACCAGAA
>JBKJKI010000194.1:0-16761 GCA_046597475.1 Polaromonas sp.
ATCGTGGTCGGCAACTTGACGAAACGCTGGTTCAGGTAGGCCAGCAGCGCTGTGACGACCAGGCAGGCGGCGGCAATATCGAGCATTTCCGGGAGTCCCTTGCCAAACCTGGCTTCAGTGCCGCAGGACGCCGATGAAGTCGCCGTCAATCATGCGCAGAAAGCTGGCCCGGCGCTTGCCAATGTCTGCCAGGTCCGCCGGGTTGGCCACCTCTCTTTGCGCATCGGACCACACCAGCTCGGCGTGGCGTCGCAACTCGCGCCTGCGGTCCGCGTCAGGTTCGCAGGAGGCCACGGCGGTCAGCACCTGCAGCAGTCGGATCAGCACGGCAGGGCTGCTGGCCCCGTACTGCCGGATCATGTTGAACATCAGGTTGATATAGATGCGGTAACTGGTACTGGGAATCAACAGCGCCGGCCGCTCATTGCGCAGCAGCACGCCGCCAGGCAGATGCAGTCCGGCCAGGCCGCACAGCATCGCGCCGAGCCGGTCAAGCACGCTGATCGCGGTGTTCGGGTCATTGGTGCCCGGCGACAGCGCGCGCACGGCGACCTCGACCAGTTGCCGCACGGCGTGTTCCGCGTCGCCTGCGCTGCCCCGCGTGGCGTTCAGTGCCGTGGCGTTGCGGATGGCGGCATCTGCCCCTTCGACCGCCACGCTCATGACGGCAACGGGGGCGCCCGGAAACACATAATCGCCGCGCCGCACCAGCAGGCGGATGACCGTGCCATGCTCGGCAGCCCAGTCGGCCAGGCCGTTTGCGTCGAGTTGCTGAAGGTAGCCGCTGCGCGGGTCGGTGATGGCCACCGCATGCTGCCAGAAGGCCGCGGGCGGTGGCGCGGCAGGCGGCTTGTCGCTGGTCAGCCCGGCCATGGCAGCGCGCACATCATTGCTGACAAGGTCCACCACCGTATCGACGTTGATGCGGTTGGCCATGTGATCGACAAAGTACACCAGCGTGGCGACGCACACAAAGGCCAGCAGCACGCCCACGCTGAGCGCCAGATGGGGCGTGAAGCTGCCTTCATTCTGGGTGCGCACGCTGCGCAGAACCAGCAGCGCGTAGGCGAAGGTGGCCAGAAACACGCCCAGCGTGACCTGGTTGCCGCGGTCGCGGGTAAAGTTTTGCAGCAGGCGCGGTCCCATCTGGCCGGCCGCCAGGGTAAGCGCTGCAATCGTGATCGAAAAAACGGTGCCCGCCACGCCAATGGCGGACGACGCAATGGCGCCCAGCAGGGTTCTGGCGCCCGTGCCCCCGCCGTTGTAGAGCCACTCGTCGGTCAGCCACGCCGGCAGCATGTGGCTGCGGTCAATTTCCAGCAACAGGTAAGCCATCAGCACGGCTGCCAGCACCATGGCGCCCGGAATCAGCCAGAAGGTGTCGCCCAGCTGATTGAGAAGTTTGCGAAGGCGTGCCGTCATGTCGGTTTCCTGTGAAGTGGGTACGGATGCCTTTGCACAGCGCCGCAACCGGACCCGCCTCATGCACGATACACCGGCGCACGCTCGGGAGCTTGCCTTTCACTCAAGCGCGTGGCCTTCGCGGTGGGCGGCCACGCGGCGCCCGGTAAACCCGGCCATGCACGCCGGTTTTAGATAAAAACCGGCGTTGGTCCAGGTAATACGGATCAAGTGTGCTACGTTAAGAGTAGCAAAAAAACCTAGGCCGAAGTGGTGCCGGGGGTGTGCGTGTGGAGCAGGGTGTCTACGGCGAGTGCCGAATGGGCGTAGGCGGCACCCGCGCGCATCTCGGCCGCGACCCAGATGGCTTCCATGATTTCTTCACCGCTGGCTCCTGCTTTTACCGCCAGTTCCGTGTGGCCACGAATGCAGTAGGGGCACTGGGTGACATGCGCGGCCGCCACCGCGATCAACTGCTTGGTCTTGCCGGGCAGCGCGCCATCGACAAACACGCTGGCGCTGAACGCCTTGAAGGCTTCAAGCGGCTTGGGTGCCAGCTCGCGACGCTTGCGCGCAATGTCGGCGCTGGCGCGGGGGTAGAGAGACTCGTCCATGGAAACTCCTTGCGGGTGGGTGGAAGAAGCGGCTCAGATGCGGCCTGCGGCGGGTGGCTGATAGCTTCTGGCCTCGGCGCGAAACGGAACCGCCAGGCGGTTCCAGCCATTGATGGCCGCAATGGCCAGCGTCAGGTCCACCAGCGCCTTTTCGCCAATCCAGCCCCTGCATGGCCTGAAACCCGCCGGGCGAGGCCTTTTTGTAATCAATGCGCGCGCTCATCAAAACCTCCGTGCAACTGTCAAACATCGGGATGTTTCACGCCGTCAGCAAAAACTCCTGCAGCACGACGGCATCGTTGTGCGCCTCGTCATGGGCTGAATACACCAGCGTGACCACGCCGCTGCGCGCCAGCGTGCGCAAGGCGTCGAGCAAGTCCGTGTGCGCCTGCAACTCGGCGGCATAGCGCTTGCGAAACTCCGGCCAGAGCGCCGGGTCGTGGCCAAACCATTGGCGCAGTTCGGTGCTGGGCGCGAGCTCTTTCATCCACTGGCTAAGTGCCAGGTTTTCTTTCTTGACGCCGCGTGGCCACAGCCGGTCAATCAGGATTCGCGTACCGTCGCCCGGTGCTGGCGGCTCGTAGGCGCGCTTCAAGCGGAGATGGCTGGCCGGGATTTTCGTGCTCACTGGAGTACCTTCGTGCTGCGCACTGCGGTGCGAGCTTGCTTGGGGACGGCCCGGCGCGGCGCTCATGAGGCGACGCTGGCTGTGCCCTGGCCGCTGGCCATGGCGCGTTCGAACTCAACCTCGGCATGCAGCCCCGCCAGATCGCGGTGAATGACCGCCACCGCGAGCTTCTGGCCGCCGCGCCGGTAGCTGATGGTGCAGTCCTGGGCCTCAAGCCGGCCGTCAATCTGCACTTCATCAAAGCGCTCGGCGTGGCCCACGTAGGCCAGGGCAAAGTCGTATTGCTCGGTCCAGAAGAAGGGCACGGCCTGGTAGCGCTCGCGCTGCCCGAGCAGGTTGCGCGCGGCAACCTGGCCCTGGCGCCCGGCTACCACCCAGTGCTCGACGCGGATGGGCTCACCGCTTAGCGCGTCCGGCCAGCGTGCAATGTCGCCCGCCGCAAAAATGCCCGGCACGCTGGTCTGCAAATACGCATCGACCACGATGCCGCGGTCAATGGCCAGGCCCGCCTGCTCGGCCAGTGCGATGGCGGGGCGCACGCCAATGCCTATCACCACGATATCAGCGGCGAGTTTCTCGCCATTGCCCAGCGTGACTGCCTGCGCGTCGATCTGCTGCGGATCGCTGCCCAGGTGAAACACCACGCCGTGCTTTTCATGCAGTGCGCGGAGGTGATCGCCGACCTGCGGCCCCAGCACTTTTTCCATCAGGCGGGTTTCGCGCCCGACCACATGCACCTCAATATTGCGCGCGCGCAGCGACGCGGCCACTTCCAGGCCAATAAAGCTGGCACCGATCACCACGGCGCGCCGCGCGCTTTGCGCCGCGCCGGCCAGCGCCTCGCCGTCGGCCTGCGTGCGCAGGTAGTGCACATGGGCCAGTTCGGCGCCGGGAATGGCAAGCCGCACCGGCTCGGCACCCGTGGCCAGCAGCAGCGCGCCATAAGCCACGCGGCTGCCATCGGCCAGCTCCAGCTGGCGCTGCGCGGTGTCTATGCGGCTCACGCGGGTATTGAGCCGCACGTCAATTTTTTGCTTCTGGTAAAAACCGGCCGAGCGCAGCGGCAGCCAGTCGGCTGGCGCCGTGCCCGCCAGGAAGTTCTTCGACAGATTGGGCCGGTCGCAGGGCAGGTTGGCGTCGGCGCTCAGCAGCGTGACGGGGCCGCCATAGCCCTCACGGCGCAGTGTTTCGGAAGCGGCATGGCCGGCCGCGCCACCGCCGATGATCACGATGGATTCGGGCAGGCCGGCGGGCGCCGGGCGGGCCGGTGCGTTCACTGGAGTACCTTCGTGCTGCGCACTGCGGTGCGAGCTTGCTTGGGGGCGGCCCGGCGCGGCGCTCATGCGCTTGCCGGTCACATAGGCCATGCCGCCGCGTTGCTCGACCTGCCAGCAGGCAATGGCCCCAAGCGCCGGCGCGCGCAGCACCTCGCCGGTGCGCAGGCAAAACGCAGCGTGGTGCCAGGGGCAGCGCACCGTGTCACCCACGATCAGGCCTTCGGACAGCGGCCCGCCATAGTGTGTGCAGGTCGCGCCGACGGCAAACAGCTCGTCGCCACGGCGCGCCAGGACGACCGCTTCGCCCTGCGCATGGCCGAGCAGCATGCCGCCATCGGCGATGCGCTCAAGCGCGACGCCCTGGGCGAAATCATCGCCTTTGAGGGAAGAGGTGGATTCACTCATGGCAGACTCCCCGGCGAGCGCTACGCTCGCTGATGAGGTCCGTGCGCCTGCTGGCGAAAGCCCTGTCTCGCATAGTCATGATTCATCCCCCGAAGAAAACGATCTGAATCCGGCGCTTGCGCGGTTGCAAGTTCGCGGCGCCTTTGGCAAACCATACGCGTGATGCGGTGGGGGGCTTGCGAGTAGGGTTATTTAAAATAGATCTTTTGCTTGACGCAGGGGCGAGCCCAGGCTGGGCTCATCGCACCAACTTACCCGACTTCGGCAATCAGCTCAATTTCCACGCACGCGCCCAGCGGGATCTGCGCCACGCCAAAGGCGCTGCGGGCGTGCCTGCCGGCGTCGCCGAAGACTTCGGCCAGCAATTCGCTGCAGCCGTTGGTCACCAGGTGTTGTTCGGTGAAATCGGCGGTCGAGTTGACCAGGCTCATCAGCTTGACGATGCGTTTGACCCGGCCCAAGTCACCGCCGACTGCGGCCTGCAGCGTTCCCAGCAGGTCAATGGCGACGGCGCGTGCGGCGGCCTTGCCCTCTTCGGTGCTAACGTTCTTGCCGAGCTGGCCGACGATGACCTTGCCGTCTTTTTTTGCCAGGTGGCCGCTCAGGAAGACCAGATTGCCGGTCTGCACAAAGGGCAGGTAAGCGGCGGCGGGTACGCTGACCTCGGGCAGGGTAATGTTCAGGGCCTTGAGTTTTTCATAGATGGCGTGCATGGGACTCTCCTTGGGGGTGATTGCGGGAATAAACAGTCAAATGTGGCACCAGTCCAATAAGATCGGGCACATATTGCTATCAAAAACGGAGCTTTCCAGAAAGGACTGCGATTCCATGGTAACGCAGGGACTCAGGCGGAGCGGCTGACATGCAGCTGAGTTGACACCGGTAGAAAGGTCGCGATGTAGGCGTTTGACCGTGCTGATCCGTTGAGCAGCTTGTCGCGAAAATAACAACAGCAAGGGGGCAGGGCGTGGGTTCTTCCGGTTCATTCAGGCTGCTGGCCGCGCCTGCCAGTTTTGGCGGGGTTTGCACGGGCTTCATCGCTGGCGTGGCCTTGCAGCTGCAGCAGTCCGCGCTATGGCCGGCTGCGAACTATCTCGCGATGGGCGTGCCGGCGCTTGCTCTTGCGGTCATTTTCTACGGCATTCTGGCCCTTCAACAGTTCAAGCGCCAGGGTAGGGGCCTGACAGGGCTGGCGGTGCTGGTGCTGGCCGCGCTTGTCGGCTTTGGCCTGACCGGCTGGCGCGCGGCTGCTTTTCAGTCGGGTGCACTTGATCCGGCGCTTGAGGTGCGCGATATCACCGTGACGGGCACGGTTCTGGCCATGCCGCAGATCAGCGAGGATGCCGTGCGCTTTCGGCTGGCCGTCGAGTCGGCGCACCTGAACGGCCAGACGGTCAGGCTGCCGCCGCAGATTCTGCTTGGCTGGTATTCCGGGTTTGCCGGGCGTGAGACGAAAGCCTCGTCGGCTGAATACAGCGATGCCTCGGAACTGGCACTTGAGTTGCAGCGCCAGCCGCAGCCCTTGCGCGCCGGCGAGCGCTGGCAGATGACGGTGCGCCTCAAGGCGCCGCACGGCAACAGCAACCCGCACGGCTTTGACTACGAGCTCTGGCTCTGGGAGCAGGGCATCCAGGCGACCGGCTATGTGCGGGCCGGGCCGCATGATGCGCCGCCGCTCAGGCTGCCCGACAGCTGGCGAACCTGGTTTTACCCGGTAGAGCAGGCCAGGCAGGCGGTGCGCGAGGCGATTTACCAGCGTGTTGACAACCGCCAGCTGGCCGGCGTGCTGGCGGCGCTGGTGGTGGGCGACCAGAACGCCATCGAGCGTGCCGACTGGGATGTGTTTCGCGCCACCGGCGTGGCACACCTGATGAGCATTTCCGGCCTGCACATCACGATGTTTGCCTGGCTGGCCTCTCTGCTGCTGGGCCGCCTGTGGCGGCTTTCGGTCAGGCTGACGCCCCGGCTCTGCCTGGCGCTGCCGGCGAGCCAGGCCGGTGCCTTGGGCGGGCTTGTGCTCGCCACGCTGTATGCACTGTTTTCGGGCTGGGGCGTGCCGGCCCAGCGCACCATCTGGATGCTGGCCACCGTTGTCTTGCTGCGGCAAAGCGGCCGGCAATGGCCCTGGCTGCAGATCTGGCTGCTGGCCATGGCCGTGGTGGTGGCGCTGGACCCCTGGGCCTTGCTGCAGGCCGGCTTCTGGCTTTCATTTGTCGCGGTAGGGGTTTTGTTTGCTACGGATTCAGGAGCTAACAAGGACCATGAATCAAGGGCTACAGGTATTTTTTCTTCAAAAAATCCGCTGAAAGCGGTTTTTTGGTCCGGCTGGCTTTCAGGCGCGCTGGCCGGCTTGGGGCGCGCCGCGCGCGAGCAATGGGTGATCACGCTGGCTTTGACTCCCTTGTCCCTGCTGCTGTTCAACCAGGTGTCGCTGGTCGGGCTGCTGGCCAACGCGGTGGCCATTCCCTGGGTGACCTTGCTGCTCACGCCGCTGGCCATGCTGGGCGTGTTGTGGCCACCGATGTGGGATGCCGCCGCCTGGACGGTGGCGCTGCTGGCGTTGTTTCTTCAGTGGCTGGCCAGCTGGACTATGGCGTCGGTCAGCGTGGCCGCTGCACCTTCGTGGTGCGCTGCTGCCGGCGTGCTGGGCGGCGGCCTGCTGGCCCTGCGCCTCCCATGGCAATGGCGGGCGCTTGGCATTCCGCTGCTGCTGCCGGTCTTGCTGTGGCAGCCCGTGCGCGTGGCACCCGGGCAGTTCGAGTTGCTGGCGGCTGACATCGGCCAGGGCAACGCCGTGCTGGTGCGCACGGCGACGCACACCCTGCTGTACGACACGGGGCCGCGGTTTTCACGCGAGAGCGATGCCGGCAACCGGGTGTTGGTGCCGCTGCTGCGCGCGCTGGGTGAGCGGCTTGACATGCTGGTGCTCAGCCACCGGGACAGCGACCACATTGGCGGCGCGCCCGCCGTGCTGGCGATGCAGCCGCAGGCCAGCCTGCTCAGTTCGATCGAAGACAGCCACGAGCTGCAGGCCTTGCGCAAGTCAAGGCGTTGCGTGGCGGGCCAGCACTGGGACTGGGATGGCGTTGCTTTCGACGTGCTTCATCCGGCAGCCGCCGATTACGATCTGGCGAACAAGTCCAACGCCATGAGCTGCGTGCTGCGCGTCTCAAGCGGCGCGCAAACCGCCCTGCTGGTCGGCGATATCGAGGCGCCCCAGGAGCTCAGGCTGGTTGCTGCCGTTCCGGAGCGCCTGAAGGCTAACGTCTTGCTGGCCCCGCACCATGGCAGCAAGACCTCGTCAAGCGCGGCCTTCCTCGATGCGGTGCAGCCCGGGCTGGCGCTGGTCCAGGCGGGCTACCGCAACCGTTTCGGCCATCCGGTCGCCCTGGTGGTGGAGCGCTATGACGCGCGCGGCATACGGCTGCTCAGGTCGCCACAATGCGGGGCGGCCAGCTGGCAAAGCAGCCAGCCGGCGCAAGTCACTTGCCAGCGCCAGCAGGGCCAGCGCTACTGGCATCATGTGTCGGGCGCTTGACGGGCAGGTGAATTAGCCAAGACGCGTGGCGCGTAAATTGCTAAGCTTCATCACTGCAACTTGCTACTCGCCAACCTTGCCGGAGATTTGAAGCCATGAGCCGACCGATGTTTGACGAGATGAATGCCACGGCGACCAGCGTCAGGGCGCACTACCAGTCCTATCAACGCTGGCTGACCGGCCAGCCAGCCGATGTGATGCAGGCGCGCCGGGCCGAAGCCGAAATGATCTTTCGCCGCGTCGGCATCACCTTTGCCGTTTATGGCGCCAAGGACGAGGACGGCTCGGGCACCGAGCGGCTGATTCCCTTCGATCTGATTCCACGCATCATTCCGGCGCATGAGTGGGCAAGCCTGGAGCGCGGGCTGGTGCAGCGCGTCACGGCGCTGAACCGCTTCATCCACGACGCTTACCACGGGCAGGAAATCGTCAAGGCGGGCGTGATTCCGGCCGAGCAGATTTTCCAGAATGAGCAGTTCCGCCCCGAGATGATGGGCGTGACCGTGCCCGGCAACATCTACTCGCACATCAGCGGCATCGACATCATCCGCGCCGCTAACGCCCAGGGCGAGGGCGAATACTACGTGCTGGAAGACAACCTGAGCGTGCCCAGCGGCGTGAGCTACATGCTGGAAGACCGCAAGATGATGATGCGGCTGTTTCCGAACCTCTTCAGCGAAAACCGCGTGGCGCCGGTGGCGCATTACCCGGACCTGCTGTTAGAGACCCTGCGCGCCATGGCGCCGCCCGCCACCGCCGAGCCGACCGTGGTGCTGCTGACGCCGGGCATGTACAACTCGGCCTATTTTGAACACGCCTTCCTGGCGCAGCAGATGGGCGTCGAACTGGTTGAGGGGATTGACCTGTTCGTGAAAGACAACTTCGTCTACATGCGCACCACGCGCGGCCCCAGGCGGGTTGACGTGATTTACCGGCGCGTCGACGACGACTACCTCGATCCGCTGGCCTTCAGGCCCAACTCCACCCTGGGCTGCGCCGGTTTGCTCAATGTCTACCGCAGCGGCAATGTGGCGGTGTGCAACGCCATAGGCACCGGCGTGGCCGACGACAAGTCGATCTATCCCTATGTGCCCAGGATGATCGAGTTCTACCTCGGCGAAAAGCCCATTCTCAAGAACGTGCCGACCTTTATGTGCCGCAACCCCGAAGACCTGCAGTACACGCTGGCCAATCTGAAGGACCTGGTGGTCAAGGAAGTGCATGGCGCGGGCGGCTACGGCATGCTGGTGGGGCCGGCGTCAAGCAGCGCCGAAATCGAGGATTTTCGCCGTGCCATCCTGGCCAATCCGGCAGGCTATATTGCCCAGCCCACGCTGAGCCTGTCGACCTGCCCGACTTATGTCGAGAGCGGCATCGCCCCGCGCCACATCGATTTGCGGCCTTTCGTGCTCAGTGGCAAGGAAGTGCAGATGGTGCCGGGCGGGCTGACCCGCGTGGCGCTCAAGGACGGCTCGCTGGTGGTGAATTCATCGCAGGGCGGCGGCACCAAGGACACCTGGATTCTTGAAGCTGATTCGGCTGCGCCGATGCCATCGCAGTCGCAGTCGCAATCCTTGAGCGGAGGAGTCTGAACATGTTGTCCCGCACTGCTGATCACCTGTTCTGGATGTCGCGTTACACCGAGCGTGCAGAGAATACCGCCCGCATGCTCGACGTGAACTACGAGACCACGCTGCTGCCGCAATCGACCGCCGAAGCGCAAGCCGGCTGGCGCGGTCTGCTCGGCATCAGCGAGCTCAAGCCCGCTTATGCCGCCCGATACGGCGACAACATCAATCCGCGCGATGTGATGGACTTCATGGTACGCGACGAGAAAAACCCGTCCAGCATCATTTCATGCCTGAAAAACGCCCGGGAAAACGCCCGCGCCGTGCGCGGCACGCTCACTACCGAAGTGTGGGAAACGGCCAACCAGACCTGGCTTGAGATCATCCGCATGCTGCGCAGCGGCGATTTCGAGCGTGACCCCAGCCAGTTCTTTGAATGGGTCAAGTTCCGGTCGCACCTTTCGCGCGGGGTGACCGCCGGCACCATGCTGCAGGACGAAGCGTTTCATTTCCTGCGCCTGGGCACTTTTTTGGAGCGGGCCGACAACACGGCCCGGCTGGTGGACGTGAAGTTTCATGCCGTGCAGAGCGATTTTCTGGGCGTGCCCGGGTTGGAAGAGCAGGAATACGACTTCTACCACTGGAGCGCGATTTTGCGCAGCGTGTCGGCCTTCGAGGTCTACCGCAAGGTGTACCGCGATGTCATCAAGCCCGAGCGGGTGGCCGAGTTGCTGATTTTGCGCCCGGACATGCCGCGCTCGTTGCTGGCCTGCCTGAACGAACTCATGGACAACCTCGCGATGGTCACCAGCGACCCGCTCAGTGAAACCCAGCGCCGCGCCGGCAAGTTGCGCGCCGACTTGCAATATGGCCGGATCGACGAAATTCTGGCGACCGGACTGCACGCCTTCCTGACCCAGTTTCTTGATCGGGTCAACGAGCTGGGCGCGCACATCAGCCGCGAGTTCCTCGTGCCGGCCACCACTTGACCCCGCATAGTCATGCGCCGAGCGCAGCGCCGGGCCGCCCCAAGCAAGGCCAGCCCCTTCGGGGGGCAGAGAGTTACGCGCAGCGAACGAATGTGGGGGCCAATTTGACATGAAGCTGCACATCCAGCACATCACTGACTACCGCTATACCGAGCCTTTGCGTTACGCGCTGCAGACGCTCTGGCTCACGCCCCAGTCAGGCGCCGCACAGACGGTGCATTTCTGGAGCGTGGGCGCGCCCGAAAAGCTGTTTGCCCAGCGTGACGCCTTTGGCAACACCGTCCACTCCTATACGTTTGTCGGCCAGGTCGCCGACAACGTGCGCTGGAGCCTGGTCAATGCCGCCGGCAATGTCGAAACCCAGGGCATTGCCGAGTTCACCGACGATGCCAGCCTGCCGCTGCCGCAGCTCTACCTGCGCGCCACCGAACTGGCCCGCCCGCATCCGCTGCTGGCCGAATTTGGCCGCCGTTTTGTCACCTGGCAGGCCACCGGACAAGCCCTTGACTTGAATGAACTTCTGGCACTTAGCCAAGGCGTAGCGGTCGCAGTCAGCTATCAAAAATATAGCACCGATGTCACCACGACGGCGCTTCAGGCGTTTGAGTCAGGCAGCGGCGTATGCCAGGACCAGGCGCATGTCATGGTCGCCATTTGCCGCAGCCTGGGGATACCGGCGCGCTATGTGAGCGGCTATTTCTACGCCGCCAATGAACCCGATCTGGCCAGCCATGCCTGGGCAGATGTTTGCCTCGACGTGGCGAGTCGTCGCTGGGTCAGCATCGATGTCACGCACAGCTGCCTGATCGACGAGCGCCATGTGCGGCTGGCGATGGGCACCGACTACAACGCCTGCCCGCCCATCAAGGGCGTGCGGCATGGTGGCGGGCTGGAGTCCATGACGGTGAAGATCGCGATTGAACCGGTTTGAATGAGCCGACGTGGCTGGCAGGGCCTTCAGCGCCTGGCCTTGCCACTCCAATGAAGAAAATCCATCGTCACCTCAAGACCACTGTACGCAGGCCGTTGATGAAGACGCGGTGCTCCAGCACGTAACGTAAGGCACGGCCAAGCGCAAGGCATTCGACATTACGTCCGGTACTGAGCAGTTGTTCGGGGCTGAATGCGTGATCCACGCGTTCAAGCGCCTGCTCGATGATGGGGCCCTCGTCGAGATCGCTGGTCGCAAAGTGCGCCGTGGCTCCGATCAGCTTGACGCCTCGCGCATGCGCCTGCTCGTAGGGCCGCGCGCCCTTGAAGCCGGGCAGGAAGGAATGATGGATATTGATGACGCGCCCCGCCAGGGTGCGGCACAGGTCTTCGGACAGGACCTGCATGTAGCGCGCCAGCACCACCAGTTCCGCGCCGTGTTGCTGGATGCAGGCCAGCAGCGCCGCCTCCTGCTGTGGCTTGGTAGTGGCCGTGATGGGAAGATGATGGAAAGGCAAGCCCTCGGCTTGCACAATCGGCCCCAGGTCGGCGTGATTCGACACCACGGCAACGATAGTCATGTTCAGATCGCGTCGGCGCCACTGGTCCAGCAGATCGCGCAGGCAATGGTCGGCCTTCGACACCATGATCAGCACCCGGGTCGGGCGGCTCACTTCGTGAATGGCGCCCTCGGCCAGTTCAAAGCTGGCCACCAGTCTGGCGTAGGCCTCACGCAGGGTATCGAGCTCGGTGGGTCCGGCGTCGTCCAGGCGAAAAACCGTACGCACGTAAAAGCGTGACACGAGCGCGTCGTCGAACACGGCGAACTCTTCGATGTAGGCCCCATGTCGTTCGAGCAAAGCAGTGAGTGCCGCCACCTGACCGCGCGCACTGGCGACGGCGAGGGTCAAGACGTAGCGGGCGGAGTCAGGGTGTGAGGGCTGCATACGGATTTCTTTCATATCCGGGTGGTGTCCAGGGGGGGTCACAGGAAGCGCCGGGTAACCATTCCGCACTCTTGCGTGCTGCGCTCCAGCATCAGCCAGAAGTAGCCCATGAAACTGCTGCGCACCAGTACTTCATAAGTGGGTGCCTCATCGGTCTGCCAAAGCCAGATAGAGGTCTTGAAGAAGAGCGAGCCGGCGCTGGAGCCCGGGCCGAACGCCCGCGGGTGCAAATCCAGCGGGCAGCCCTGGGCCAGCACCTCGCGCACGGGTGTGCCGCTCAGATGCAGTACGGTGTAACCGCCGCTGACGTCCGTGAGCGCGTGGTGCATGCCGGCCAGCGCCGCGCGCAGCCGCGACTCGATGGCCGATGCCTGGCCCTTGGGGCCGATGACAAACCAGTCGTCGGGTCCGACCCAGACCAGGCGGTGCAGGGCGTCGGCCACGCTGGAGCAGGGCTGAACCGGCAATTCCAGGTTGAGCGCCTGCGACACCGCGGCCCGGAACGCCGGATCTTCGGCGTTGCCGCGCAGGTTGACGATCGCCAGTCCGGTGCGCCAGCCGGCAAGCAGGGCCCGCCCGGAGAGAGCCGTGGTGGCGGCCGGTGAGCGGCTGCCGGGTAGCGCGCTGCGCTGTAGGGATTCAAGCATTTTGACGCTCCGCTTTGGGGTCGAGAAAGACCGGGTTGGCGATGGTGGCGGTGACGGTTTGGCCATCCTTCATTGAGATATGTACGCGCTCGCCCATGCGGCTGGCGCCGCCCTTGACGAGCGCCATCGCGATCGAGCGATCGAGTGTCGGGCTCATGTAGCTGGAGGTGACATGACCGACCATCGGCGCCGGGATTTCGCGCGTCGCGTCGTTCAGGATCTGCGCGCCCTCGGACAGCACGAACCGCGGGTCGTCGGTGAGCAGACCAACGAGTTGCTTGCGATCGGGCCGCTGCGTGTCGGCGCGCGCCAGTGAACGCTTGCCCAGGCAGTCCTTGGTCTTGGTCACCAGGCCGCCCATGCCGAGATCGAAGGGGCTGACCGAGCCATCGGTGTCTTGCCCGATGATGATGTAGCCTTTTTCGGCGCGCAGCACGTGCATGGTTTCGGTGCCGTAGGGTGTGATGCCGAATTCGGCGCCGGCGGCGTGAATGGCTTCCCACACGCGCAGTCCGTCGCCAGACGCCACGTTGACCTCGTAGCAGCGCTCGCCCGAAAAGCTGATGCGCATGACGCGGGCCTTGATGCCGGCCACCGTGCCTTCGCGGTAGGACATGAAGGGGAAGGCGGCGTCGTCGAAGTCGATGTCCTGGCAAATCTTCTTCAGCACCGTGCGGCTCTTGGGGCCGGCCACGATCGAGGTCGACCAGTGGTCGGTGGCGCTGGTCAGGAATATCTTCAGGTCCGGCCATTCGGTCTGCAGCCAGCGTTCCATCCAGGCCAGCACGCGCGCCGCGCCGCCCGAGGTGGTGTGCATCAGGTAGTGGTTTTCGGCCAGGCGCACGGTCACGCCGTCATCGAACACCATGCCGTTCTCGTCCAGCATCAGGCCATAGCGGCACTTGCCGATCTCGAGCTTGGACCAGGCGTTGCTATACATCCAGTTCAGCAGCGTGGTGGCGTCCGGCCCCTGGATGTCGATCTTGCCCAGCGTCGAGCCATCGAGCGTGCCGACGCCGTTGCGCACTGCCAGCACCTCGCGCTTCACGGCCGCATGCAGGTCTTCGCCATTTTTCGGGTAGTACCACGGGCGCTTCCATTGCCCGACATCCTCGAACAGCGCGCCTTGTTTGACGTGCCATTCGTGCATGGCGGTGGTGCGGATCGGGTCAAAGGCCTCGCCGAGCTCCAGCCCCGCCACGGCGCCGAAAGTCACGGGCGTGTAGTTGGGGCGGAAAGTGGTGGTTCCAACCTGCGGAATCGTCTTGCCGAGTGCCTGCGCGGCGATGCCCATGCCGTTGATGTTGCCGGTTTTGCCCTGGTCGGTGCCAAAGCCCATCGCGGTATAGCGCTTGACGTGTTCGATCGACTCAAAGCCTTCGCGCACGGCCAGATGGATATCGGAAGCGGCCACGTCGTTCTGCAGGTCGACGAATTGCTTGGGGGCGCGGCTGACGCCGCGTGCATGCGGCACCAGCCAGAGTGGCCGCAGGTCGCCGGCGTCGCTCGCGGCGACGCTGGGAGCGGCCGTGTCCACGGCCTTGAAACCGAGCGTCTGGACCGCGGCGATGCCGGCGGCCAGGCCGTCCCGGGCGCAGTCCTGCAGCGTCAGCTTGCCCTGACAGGCCCCCGCCGAACGTTCGGCCTGGGCCGGTTTTCCGGGCAGGAAAGCCGCCCGCGCATCGTCCCAGACAGCCTTGCTGCCGGCCTGGCAATGCAGGTGGATGACCGGGCTGAAGCCGCCCGACAGCGCCACCAGATCGCAGGCCAGCGTGCGCGCCGCACCCGTCAGCCGGTCCTGCGTGTCGATGCCCTGGACCACAACGTTGGCGACACGCTTGCCGCCGCGCGCCTCGGTGATCACATGGCCGGCGAGGATCTCGATGCCGGCGCTCCTGGCACGCTGGCTCAGGGAACCGCGCGGCGTGGCGCGTGCGTCAACCACCTGGACCGCGGCGCCAGCGTCCTTGAGGGCCAGCGCGGCGTCGTAGCCGGCGTCATTGTTGGTGAATACCACGGCGTTGCGTCCGGGCAGCACGGCATAGCGGCGCACGTAGGTGGAAACCGCGCCGGCCAGCATCACGCCCGGCAGATCGTTGTTGCCGAACACCAGGGGGCGTTCGTGCGCACCGGTGGCCAAGACCACCTGTTTGGCGCGCACCCTCCACAGCCGTTCGCGAAACACCGGCGCCTGTCCGGCCGGCAGGTGGTCGGCGCGGCGCTCGGCCAGCGCCACCAGGTCGTGGTCCAGGTAGCCATAGGCCGTGGTGCGCGGCAACAAGGTCACCTCGGGCATCGCGGCAAGCTCGTCCAATGCGCGCGCTACCCATTGCGTGGCCGGCAGCTGGTCGATGGTCTCGTCACTGGAGAGCAGCCAGCCGCCCGGCTCGGCCTGTTCGTCGCACAGCATCACGCGGGCACCGGAGCGGCCTGCCGCGAGCGCCGCCGTCAGGCCGGCAATGCCGCCACCGACCACCAGCACGTCGCAATGCGCGAACTGCTTGTCGTAGCGGTCAGGATCGCCTTCGCTGGGCGAAGAGCCCAGGCCACTGGAGGCGCGGATGTGCTTCTCGAAGAAATGCCAGGCCGCCTGCGAGGCCATGAAGGTCTTGTAATAGAAACCGGCCGGTATCAGGCGCGAGAACCAGCCGTTGACAGCCTTGACGTCGAACTCGATGCTCGGGCTGGCGTGGATCGATTGTGCTTTCAGGCCCTCGACCAGGGCGACCTCGGTCATGCGCGCATTGGGCACGGTGCGCGCACCATCAAACAGCTGCACCAGCGCGTTGGGTTCCTCGACACCTGCGGACAGGATGCCGCGTGGCCGGTGATATTTCCAGCTGCGCGCGACCAGTGACACGCCGTTGGCCAGCAGCGCTGACGCCAGGGTATCGCCTTGCAGGCCCTGATAGGCGCGGCCGTTGAACGAGAAATTCACGACGCGCTGGCGGTTGATCCGGCCGCCGGCGGACAGGCGGGCGCTCATTGGGCACCTCCAACGCCGACATGGCTGGAAGCAGCGGCGGGCACTGGCTCGCCAATCTTCCAGACGGCTTCGAAGCGGTAGCTCACGGTGTCGCGTAGCGCATTGAACCAGCGTCCGCAGCCACTGGAATGGCGCCACTGCTCGTGGTGCAGGCCCTTGGGGTTGCGGCGCATGAAGACGTAGTCGCCCCACTGCGCATCGGTCATGGCTTCGGTGGCGGTGGGTCGGACGATGCCACCCTCGCCGCCGCAGGTAAATTCGATCTCGGCGCGGGGGCCGCACCAGGGGCAGTTGACTTGTAACATGGTTGTTTCCTCAGTGTGCGACGCCAGCTGCGCCGTGCTCGTCAATCAGGTGGCCGTTGTAAAAGCGATCCAGGCACAGCGCTTCATTGATCGCGTGCGGCCGGTCTTGCGCGACGGTGTGCGCCATGACCCAGCCGGATCCAGGCGTTGCTTTAAAGCCGCCGGTACCCCAGCCGCAATTGATGTACAAGCCCTTGACCGGCGTCAGGCCGATGATGGGGCAGGCGTCGGGCGTGACGTCCACGATGCCGCCCCATTGCCGGTTCATACGCACGCGCGAGAATATCGGGAACATTTCCACGATGGCTTGCAGCGTTTGCTCGATGGTCTGATAACTGCCGCGCTGACCATAGCCGTTGTACTGATCAACACCGGCGCCTATGACCAGATCGCCCTTGTCAGACTGGCTGATGTAGGCATGGATTGCGTTGCTCATCACCACATTCGGAAAAATTGGCTTGAGTGGTTCAGATACCAGTGCTTGCAGCGGCCGGCTCTCAATCGGAAGCCGTATGTCGGCCATGCT
>JBKJKI010000037.1:0-24267 GCA_046597475.1 Polaromonas sp.
GTGACCATGTCCCTGGCCAGCGCCGTGGCGCGTTCAAAGTCGTTGCTGGCACCTGTCGTCATCTGGTGCATAAAAACTTCTTCGGCAATACGGCCACCAAACAACATGCTGATCTGACTCAGCATGTACTCGCGGTCATAGCTGTAGCGGTCTTGCGCCGGCAGGCTCATGGTCACACCCAGGGCACGGCCGCGCGGGATGATGGTGACCTTGTGCACCGGGTCGCACTTGGGAAGCATCTTGCCGAGCAAGGCGTGGCCGGACTCATGGTAGGCCGTGTTGCGACGCTCTTCTTCGGGCATGACCATGCTCTTGCGCTCGGGGCCCATCAGGATCTTGTCCTTGGCTTTTTCGAAGTCCTGCATCTCGACGACGCGGGCACTGCGGCGCGCCGCCATCAGTGCAGCTTCATTGCAAAGGTTGGCCAGATCGGCACCCGACATGCCGGGCGTGCCGCGTGCAATCACGCTGGCATTCACGTCCTGGCCAAGTGGCACTTTGCGCATGTGCACATTGAGTATCTGCTCGCGGCCGCGAATATCGGGCAGCGTGACATACACCTGGCGGTCAAAACGACCCGGGCGCAGCAAGGCGGCGTCCAGAATATCTGGGCGGTTGGTGGCGGCCACCACGATCACGCCGACGTTGGTTTCAAAACCGTCCATCTCGACCAGCATCTGGTTCAGCGTCTGTTCGCGCTCGTCATTGCCGCCGCCCACGCCGGCGCCACGCTGGCGGCCAACGGCGTCGATTTCATCAATGAAGATGATGCAGGGTGCGTTCTTCTTGGCGTTGTCGAACATGTCGCGAACCCGGGCAGCGCCCACGCCGACAAACATTTCGACAAAATCGGAGCCGGAAATGGAGAAGAAAGGAACCTTGGCTTCGCCGGCAATCCCCTTGGCCAGCAGGGTCTTGCCGGTGCCCGGAGGGCCGACCAGCAGCAGGCCGCGTGGAATCCGCCCGCCCAGCTTCTGGAATTTGGCCGGATCCTTCAGAAAATCAACGACTTCCTTGACCTCTTCCTTGGCTTCGTCGCAACCCGCCACGTCGGCGAAGGTCACCGTGTTGGTGGACTCGTCGAGCATCCGCGCCTTGGATTTGCCAAAACTGAAGGCGCCGCCCTTGCCGCCACCCTGCATCTGCCGCATGAAATAAACCCAGACGCCAATCAACAGGAGCATCGGGCCCCAACTGACCAGCAGCGTCATGAGCAGTGAGCCTTCCTCGCGGGGCTTGACGTCAAATTTCACGTCATTGGCGATCAGGTCGCCCACCAAGCCGCGGTCAAGATAGGTTGCGGTCGTGCGGATCTTGCGGTCGTCCGTGGTGGTCGCGGCAATTTCGGTGCCGCCCTGACCTTCGGCAATAGTGGCCGTCTTGATGTGCTTGGCCCGTACTTCCTCAAGGAAATCGGAATACCCCATATAACTGGAGCCGACGCCGCCACGTGTATCAAATTGCTTGAAGACGGTGAACAGCACCATGGCGATCACCAGCCAGATTGCAATTTTCGAAAACCACTGATTATTCAAGGACTACTCCGATGTAAGAACCCAAGGGCTATGGGATGGCACATGCGTCTGATTTTAGGCGTTTCAAGGGCATAAACCAAAACGATGCTGGTTGCGGCCCTTGCCATGAAGCGGATTTAACAGATTACTGCGTCATCTCACGTCTCATTGCCCGGGTTCGCGAGGGTGTTTGAGCCCCCTGCCCACCAGGAAAGTTTCCGATGAATTGGGCCGGGAAGCCTTGGGTTTCATGCGTTTGACCACCTTGAAGGAGGCCTGGAAGAGCTTGACCAGCTCGTCATACCCGCTGCCATGAAACAGTTTGACGACCAGCGCGCCATCGGGTTTCATCCAGTTCTGGGCGAACTCCACGGCCAGCTCCACCAGATGCGCGATGCGGGCCGCATCGGCCGACTCAATTCCCGAGAGGTTGGGAGCCATGTCCGAGATGACAAGATCCACCTTCACCGGCCCGCTGGCAGTGGCCAGCGCCTGCTCCAGCTTTTGCAGCACGTCCACCTCGCGAAAATCGCCCTGGATGAAGGAGACGCCCTCGATGGGCTCCATCGGCAACATGTCCAGACCGATGATGCGGCCATTGAGCTCGCCAGCAGCCGCGCCCGTGGGCGAGAGCTTGCGCCGCACGTACTGGCTCCAGGCGCCCGGCGTGCTGCCAAGGTCCACGACACAGTCTCCCGGCTTGATCAGGCCGAGCGTTTCGTCGATTTCCTTGAGCTTGTAGGCCGCGCGGGCGCGGTAGCCCTCTTTGCGGGCCTGTTTCACATAGGGATCGTTGATATGGTCGTGGAGCCAGGCCTTGTTGACCTTTTTCCCCTTGGGATTGCCCTTGGAAACCGCTTTCATGCCGGTTTTTTCGGTGGCATTCGTCCCTGTCTTGGCATTTACTTTCATGGGGCTATTGTCGCCTTGTCGACTCCACCGATAATTGGGCCATGGCTCAAATACAACTTACCCCTGCCCAGCGCAAAGACCACCGCGCCGAGGCGCACCATCTCAACGCGGTCGTGATGGTCGGCACAGACGGCCTGACCGAAGGCTTCAGGAAAGAAATCGACGCGGCACTGAGTGCCCACGGACTTATCAAGGTACGCGTTCAGTCAGATGACCGGCCCGCTCGCGAGGCCATGTTCCAGGCACTGGCCGACGAACTCGATGCCGCGCCCATCCAGCATATTGGCAAGCTGCTGGTGTTCTGGCGGCCGATTCCCGAAAAGGAAAAAAAGGTCAACGAAGACCGCATGGCCGGCCCGCGCGACATCAAGGTGCTGAAAAACAGCTCGCGCTATGGTCAGCGGCCCGAGGTCAAGACCCTGCGCGTGCTGGGCAACCAGCGCCTGACGCCGGGTGGCACCGTCAAAAGGTCCAAGCCCAAGCAGCGCAGCGTGAAAAAGCGCGCCCAGGACTGATCTCCGTCCTTCTGCCAACCCGGCCGACTTCGCCAGTCGGCTTTTTCAATTTCGGGCTGGCAGGCCCCTCTTTGGCACTTCAGCCCTTTAGATCCGCCCCACCCGCCCACAGCTATACGCCATGAACAATCCACTCCTAGACTTTTCCGGCCTTCCCCTGTTTGACCGCATCCAGCCCGAGCATGTCGGCCCGGCGATGGATGAACTGCTGGTGAAGGCCGATGCGGCGCTGGAGCAGGTCACGGCGCCAGCCTTTCCCGCCTCGTGGAGCGAGATTTCCCGTGTACTTGACGTGGCAACCGAGAACTTTGGCCGCGCCTGGGGAGCGGTCAGCCATTTGAACAGCGTGGCCGACACCCCCGAACTGCGCGCCGCCTACAACGCCGCCCTGCCCAGGGTCACCGAGTTCTCCACCCGGCTGGCGGCCGATGAGCGCCTGTATGCCAAGTACAAGGCCATTGACGTTGCGACGCTGAACGCCGAGCAGCGCCAGGCGCACAAGAACGCCATTCGCAATTTCGTGCTGTCGGGCGCCGAGTTGGTGGGCACCGCGAAAGAACGTTTTGCCAAAATCCAGGAACGCCAGGCCGAGTTGAGCCAGAAGTTCAGCGAGAACGCGCTGGATGCCACGGACGCCTTTGCCTATTACGCCTGTGCCGAAGAGGTGGCCGGCGTTCCCGAGGACGTGTTGCAAACCGCCCGCGCGCAGGCCGAGGCCGAAGGCAAGGCCGGCTACAAGCTCACGCTGAAAATGCCAAGCTACCTGCCCGTCATGCAGTTCGCGCACAGCAGCGCCTTGCGCGAAACGCTCTACAAGGCCTACACCACCCGCGCCAGCGACCAGGCCCCGGCCGAATTCAGCCAGTTTGACAACAGCGCCGTGATACAGGAAATCCTGGCGCTGCGGCGCGAGGAAGCCCGGTTGCTCGGTTACCAGAATTTCGGCGAAGTGTCGGTGGTGCCAAAAATGGCGCAATCTCCCGATGAAGTGATCAGCTTCCTGCGCGATCTGGCCAGGCGTGCCCGCCCTTATGCTGAAAAAGACATTGCCGACCTGCGCGCATTTGCCGCCGAAACCCTGAACGAGGCTGAGCCGCAGCCCTGGGACTACGCCTACATCGGCGAAAAGCTCAAGGAAGCGCGCTACGCCTTCAGCGAGCAGGAGGTCAAGCAGTATTTCCCTGCACCCAAGGTGCTGACGGGCCTGTTCAGGATTGTTGAAACCCTGTTCGAGGTGGCGATTCGCCCGGATTCGGCGCCCGTCTGGAAGCCCGGAGTGGCGTTCTACCGGATTGAGCGCGATGGCCAGTTGCTGGGCCAGTTCTACCTAGACCAGCCGGCCCGCACCGGCAAGCGCGGTGGCGCCTGGATGGACGACGTGCGCGCCCGCTGGCTGCGGCCCGACACCGGCCAGTTGCAGACACCGGTGGCTCACCTGGTCTGCAACTTTGCCGAGGGCGCTGGCGGCAAGCCCGCCCTGCTGACGCACGACGACGTGACCACCCTCTTCCATGAATTCGGCCATGGCCTGCACCACATGCTGACGCAGGTCAACGAGCACGACGTCTCGGGCATCAGCGGGGTGGAGTGGGATGCGGTCGAGTTGCCCAGCCAGTTCATGGAAAACTTCTGCTGGGAATGGGACGTGCTCCAGCACATGACGGCCCATGTCGACACCGGCGAACCGCTGCCGCGCGCGCTCTATGACAAGATGCTGGCCGCCAAGAACTTCCAGAGCGGCATGCAGACGCTGCGCCAGGTCGAGTTTTCGCTGTTTGACATGCTGCTGCACACCTCGCACAACCCGGACGAAGACCTGATGGGCCTGCTCAATGAAGTGCGCCGCGAAGTGGCGGTGATCTCAGCGCCAGCCTATAGCCGCACGCCGCACACCTTCAGCCACATTTTTTCGGGTGGCTATGCGGCCGGCTATTACAGCTACAAATGGGCAGAAGTGCTTTCAGCCGACGCCTATGCGGCCTTCGAAGAAACCGCTGCTGCGGCAAAAACGACAGACACCAGGGAAGCGTCCGGCAAAACGACCGTCAGCGTGGAAACCGGCCGAAAATACCGTCAGGCCATTCTTGAAGCCGGCGGCAGCCGTCCCGCCATGGAGTCATTCAAGGCCTTCCGGGGCCGCGAACCTTCGCTGGATGCCTTGCTGCGTCATCAGGGTATGGCGTAATAAGGAACAGGACTTGCTCGAAAACTGACTGGAACACCATGATTTCTCTCGCTAGCGCTTCATTTGCCCCCAAAGCCTTGCTCACGCTTGCCGTGGTGGCGGCCAGTTTTTTTAACAACGTCTCGCACGCCCAGCAGGTCTACCGCATCGTCGGGGCAGATGGCAAGGTAACCTTTTCGGACCGGCCGCCGCCAGCGGCCAGCGGTGCCAATGTCAGCGCGGCCAGCGCGAATGCGGCAGGCGGCCAGGCCACGGCCGGTTTGCCCTTTGAGCTCAGGCAGGTCGCCGGCAAATACCCGGTCACGCTGTACACCGGCGACAACTGCGGGCCCTGCAACTCGGGCCGCTCGCTGTTGACCAGCCGCGGCATCCCGTTTGCCGAGCGGACGGTGACGACGACCGAGGACAGCCAGGCCCTGCAGCGCATGAGTGGCGAGACATCGCTCCCCTTCGTGACCATAGGTAGCCAGCAGCTCAAAGGTTTTTCCGATGCGGAGTGGACGCAGTATCTCAACGCGGCAGGCTACCCCGCCACATCGGCATTGCCCGCCAGCTACCGCGCGCCCGCAGCGGCGCCGCTGGTCAGCGTGGCCGCTGCACCGGCTGCGGCCACCGGGGAAGGCTCGGCTGCGGGCGCAACTCCGGGCGCAACGGTGACCACCCGACCGGCGGCACGCACCGCCCGTCCGGCTGTGCAGCCGCCCAACGTCAACAACCCGGCCGGCATCCAGTTCTAGCCAAGCAGGCTGGCTTAGAACACCAGCGTCCTGACGCCGCTCGCCGTTCCCAGCAGGCACACATTGGCCTTCTGGAAGGCAAACACGCCCACCGTCACCACACCGGGCCACTGGTTCACCTCCGTCTCAAACGCCAGCGGGTCGGCAATCTTCAGGCCGGTCACGTCCAGGAGGTGCTGGCCGTTGTCGGTTACCAGCGGCTGTCCGTTCTTCAGCCGCAGGGTCGCGCTGCCGCCCATGGCCGCGAACTGGCGTGCAATCCGCCTGGCCGCCATGGGAATGACTTCCACCGGCACCGGGAACTTACCCAGCCTTGTCACCAGCTTGGACTCGTCGGCAATGCAGACAAACTTGCACGACTGCGCCGCCACGATTTTTTCACGCGTCAGCGCCGCGCCGCCGCCCTTGATCATGTAACCCGCGTGGTCGATTTCGTCGGCGCCGTCGATGTACACCGCCAGCTCATCCACTTCCGTTGCGTCAAACACCTTGATGCCCAGCGCCTGCAGGCGTTCGGTCGAGGCCACCGAACTGGACACCGCGCCGGCAATGCGGTCCTTCATGGTGGCCAGCGCGGCTATGAATTTGTTGACGGTGGAGCCGGTGCCGACGCCGACAATGCTGCCGTCCTCGACGTAATGCAGGGCGGCCTGGCCGACCAGGGTTTTGAGTTCGTCTTGGGTCATGTTGGACTTTGCTGAAATTTTGAAGATAGGGTTTTGCGACAATCGGCCTCATGCCCTGCGGGCCTCGCCCGCAGTCCAAAGCCTCCGATCGCCTGCTTTTACCCAAATTATCCAATGTCCCTGATCCCCTACGCCCTGGCCCGCCGCTTTTTGTTTGGGCTTGACCCCGAAACAGCCCATGACCTGACCATGGCGTCGCTGGCACGTACCCAGGGCACGCCGCTGTCCATGGCTTACTGCGGCACGCGCGTCAGTGACCCGGTCACGCTGGCCGGCCTGCAGTTTCCCAACCGCGTCGGGCTGGCCGCCGGCCTGGACAAAAACGCCCGCTGCATTGACGGTCTGGCCGCCATGGGCTTCGGCTTTGTCGAGGTCGGCACCGTGACGCCCAAGGCCCAGCCCGGCAACCCAAAGCCGCGCATGTTCCGCCTGCCCGAGGCCAACGCGCTCATCAACCGCCTGGGTTTCAACAACGACGGGCTGGCCGCCTTCCTGGCGAATGTGCAGAAATCCGCCGTGCGCAAGCAAAGCGCCCAGAACCGCTTGCTGCTGGGCCTGAACATCGGCAAGAACGCCGCCACGCTGATTGAGAACGCGGTCGACGACTACCTTGTCTGCCTTGACGGTGTGTATCCACATGCCGACTACGTCACCGTCAACATCTCCAGCCCCAACACCAAAAACCTGCGTGCGCTGCAAAGCGACGAGGCGCTCGACGCCCTGCTCGGCCGCATTGCCGAGCGCCGCGAAACCCTGGCCGCGCAGCATGGTAAACGCGTGCCCATCTTTATCAAGATCGCCCCCGATCTCGACGAGGCACAGATAGACGTGATTGCCGCCACGCTCAAGCGCCACGCCATGGACGGCGTGGTCGCGACCAACACCACGCTGAGCCGCGACGCCGTCAAGGGTCTGCGCCACGCCGAAGAAGCCGGCGGCTTGAGCGGCGGCCCGGTGCTGGACGCCAGCAACCGGGTCATAGCCCAGCTGCGCGCCTCACTTGGCACAAGCTTTCCCATCATCGGCGTGGGCGGCATCATGAGCGGGGCCGACGCGGTTTCCAAAATCAGGGCCGGCGCCGATGTGGTGCAGATCTACACCGGCTTGATCTACCAGGGCCCGGAACTGGTCGCCGAAGTCGCACTTTCCATCAAAAACAGCTGCAAGCCCATATAGGACGGCTTTAGTTTGCTATCATTTTTACGGCTTCAGAAATATATAGGCCTGCTCAGGATTTACACCGCAGCAGCGTAGAGCCCGTCCCCTAGAGTGCGGGGCAAACCGGCGGGCTCCACCGTATGGCGACTACCATGCAGGCAGTTTTGTATCGGAGCCTGCCCTTGTCCACGTCCGCCCCTGCATCGACCAGCCCGTCGACTTCACCACCCCCCTCTCCTTTCCCCCATCTGCTGGCCCCGCTCGACCTGGGCTTCACCACCCTGAAAAACCGGGTGCTGATGGGCAGCATGCACACCGGCCTGGAGGACGGGCGCAAGCACTTTCCGGCGATGGCAGCCTACTTCGCCGAGCGGGCGCGCGGCGGTGTCGGCCTGATGGTGACGGGTGGCTTTGCGCCCAACATCGCCGGCTGGACCAAGCCCTTTGCCGGCATGCTGGCCAGCAATGGCGCGGCGCGCCGCCACAAACAGGTGACGGACGCCGTGCATGCCGAGGGCGGCAAGATTGCGCTGCAAATATTGCACACCGGCCGCTATGGCTACCACCCGTTTTGCGTCGCACCCTCGCGCATCCAGAGCCCGATTTCACCCTTCACGCCGCATGAGCTGAGCGTGGCCGGCATTGAGCGGCAAATCCGCGCCTTTATCCGCTGCGCCCTGCTGGCGCGCGAGGCGGGCTACGACGGCGTTGAAATCATGGGCAGCGAAGGCTATTTCATCAACCAGTTCCTGGTCACCCACACCAACCAGCGCAGCGACGACTGGGGCGGCAGCTACGCCAATCGCATGCGCCTGGCGGTCGAAATCGTACGGCGCACGCGCGAGGCCGTCGGACCCGATTTCATCCTGATTTACCGCCTGTCCATCATCGACCTGATCCCGGACGGCAGCAGCTGGGAAGAAGTGGTGCAGCTGGCCAAGGCCATCGAAGCGGCAGGCGCCACCCTGCTCAACAGCGGCATTGGCTGGCACGAGGCCCGCGTGCCGACGATTGCCACCTCGGTGCCGCGCGGCGCATTTACCTGGGTGAGCAAAAAGCTGCGCACGGAGTTGCGCGCCGCCGGGCTGACGATTCCGGTCATCACCAGCAACCGCCTCAACATGCCCGAGGTGGCCGAGCAGACGCTGTTAGAGGGCTGCGCCGACATGGTCAGCATGGCCAGGCCCTTCCTGGCCGACCCGGAATTCGTCAACAAGGCGGCGCAGGGCCGCAGCCAGGACATCAACACCTGCATCGCCTGCAACCAGGCCTGCCTGGACCACGCCTTCAAGGGCCAGTTGGCGAGCTGCCTGGTCAACCCGCGCGCCGTGCATGAAACCGAACTCATCATCAGCATCGCCCGCGCCAAAAAGCGCGTTGCCGTGGTGGGCGCGGGGCCGGCCGGCCTGGCCGCCGCCACCACCCTGGCCGAACGCGGCCACGAGGTCACGCTGTACGACGCGGCGGCCCAGATTGGCGGGCAGTTCAACCTGGCCACAAAGGTACCGGGCAAGGAGGAATTTTTCGAAACCCTGCGTTACTTCGGCCAGCGCATAGCCCACACCGGCGTCCGGCTGAGCCTGAACACCCGCGTCAGTGCCGACTATCTGCTGGCGCAAAAATTCGACGAAGTGATCCTGGCCACCGGCGTCACGCCGCGCAACCCGCGCATTCCCGGCCAGGAGCACCCGAAAGTACTGAGCTACATCGACGTGCTGCTGGGCCGCCAGCCTGTCGGACAGCGCGTGGCGCTGATAGGCGCGGGCGGTATCGGCTTTGACGTGGCCGAGTTTCTGGTCAAGGCACCGGGCCACTCCACCGCGCTCGACCTGCCCGCCTGGCTGGCCGAATGGGGCGTGGCGGACCCCGGCGAGGTGCGCGGCGGCGTGGTGCGGCCGCGCGTCACGCCGCCCGAGCGGCAAATCACGCTGCTGCAGCGCAAGCCGGGCAAGCTGGGCGCCGGCCTGGGCAAGACCACCGGCTGGATTCACCGCGCCGCGCTGAAAATGAAAAACGTGGAAATGCTCTCGGGCGTGAATTACGAGCGCATCGGGGACAGCGCCGACGGCAGCTTGGGCCTCTTCATCAGCTACTGGGAGAAACGCGAGAACGGCAGCGTGCTGGCGCTCGACAACATCGTGCTGTGCGCCGGCCAGGAGCCGCTGCGTGAGTTGCTCGAACCCCTGCGCACCGCGGGCGTCAAGACCCACCTCATAGGCGGCGCCGACGAGGCAAGCGAGCTGGACGCCAAGCGGGCGATTGACCAGGGCACGCGGCTGGCTGCGGCGATGTAGAAACCGTCAGCCGGCGCCGGCAGAAACGGGCCGGGTGAGCGCGTCATGGCGAAGCTTGTCAGAACGCTAAAGAAGTCTTCTCTGTGTAACATCAGTTACGCTTTTGCAGAGACTTTCCGCGTGGGGAAATGCAGCCATCAAGCCGCTGCCGGTATAGAGTCAGGCAAAGATCCCACTGCGTAGGCCGCACAGGCAGCCAGCGGCCGCGCACCGACCGGTCATCACGGCGCCAGACCGTCAGACCGCCGGGCACCAGGGAACAGGAGGAGGCGGCATGGAACTGTTTCAGCGGCTCAAGGAATCAATCGCCTGGCTTGGCGGCGCGCTCGCTGCGCTGACCGCCATCTGCTACGCCACGGGCTACTATTCCTTTCACGCCCACCTGACGATGCTCGGACTCGGGCAGGTCGTTGATTTCAAGCACGAGGACATGCTGCTTGAGGGCGCACGGTTTTTCTTCGCGCTGACCGCCCACCTGCTGCAAATGGTTCTGGCACTGGGCGCCGGGCTGGTCAGCCTGCTCGTGCTGTGCGCCCTGCTGGGCGAAATCGGGCCGCTGCGCCGGGGCTGGAGCCGCTTTGCTGAATGGTTCAACGCGCGCCGCCTTGCGCTGGGCGCCGCGCGCCCGACGCTCACCAGCACGTTGCTGCTCGCGCTGCTGGTGCTGCTCCTGATTGCGCACACCGACCGGTTTTTTTACCCGCTGCTGGCACTGGGGCGAATCGACAGCCTGCTGTTTCGCACCGGGGCGCATGCTGCCGAGTGCAAGGCCCTGATTCCGCTGGCCGACATCGGCCTCAAGCCGGCGGTTGCGGCCTCATTGCTGATGCAGGGCGAGCGCTGCAGCAGCCTGCTGCTGGGCGAGTTCAGGCGTCTGCTCGACGGCTATCTGGTGCTCCTGATTGCCATCAGCCTGTCTTTTTCCTTTGCTCCCCCCATCAGGCCCCAGGTGCTGGCTCGGGCCTTTCGCGTGGTGCTGGCGGTCTACGGCATGGTCTACACGCTCTTGTTGCCGGTCGATTTCGGCATTCTGGTGCGCGCCGCGGTGTACCCGGTGGCCAGCCTCGAATTCAAGGGCGGTGCGGCGGTCAGGGGCAACCTGATGACGCGCAACGACAAGAATGTCTTGTTGTGGCTGCCCACTGAGCGAAAAGCCATGTGGTATCCGAGCGACTCGATCGCGACCATCCAGGTGATAGGCCAGGACAATCTTTTTTCCCATCCAGAAGGAGGCACAAAATGAGCACGCTAAAAATCCGGTTGCTGGCCGGCCGCATCGGGCTGACCCTGCTGCTTGCGCTTCTGGCATCATGCGCGCCACTGCCGCCCGCACCCGGCCCTGGCGCGGGGCCGCCGCCGCTGCCCTGGATAGGCCGGATCACCTCCATCGAGGGGCGCAACGCTTTTGTCGACCCGGGCAATAGCGGCGCGGCGCGGCCGGCCCAGCCCGGCCAGACGCTGCTGGCCGGCGACCGCTTTTACACCGGCCCGGGCACGCGCATGAAAATCGATTTCCGCAGCGGCGGCTACATCGAGCTCGACGAGAACACCGACCCCAGCCTGTTCCAGGACCTGGGTTGCCTGGTGGTGAGCCTGTTTCGCAGCGGGCGCATCTTCGTTGACAAATCGGACGCCTGCATCGAATCGCTGGGGACCAAAAGCCAGCAGTTCAGCAAGGTCGTCTATTCCGTCATGCCGGCCGGCCCCTATGTGCAGATCACCGTGGTGGAGGGCAAGGCCCGCACCTTGCAGCCGGCGGTGGTCGAGGCGCCTGCGGGCTGGCGCATCGACCTGAACAGCCGCGCCATACTTGCCGATGGCCGCCCCTACCAGGTAACCGAAGAAACCGTGCGTCAGTCCATCGCCTGGACGCTGTATTACCGCAACCGCGGCGCCCCCCCGGCGCCTGAATTTCCGATTATCAGGTTCCCGCCTCGCCCCCCGGTGGTTCTCCCGCCCCCTCGTTACCCGAACTCCGACAGCAACCCCCTGCCGCGCGGCAGAAGGTAGTATCAAATCAATAGCAGCCGGTTGCGGTAGTACAAGGGCCCGGAGCACTTTTAGCACTTAATCCGGGACGAACCGGGCCTTGAACCTGAGTTCGTCCTCGGGCGACTCCAGCGTCACCAGTTGCCCCATCTTTTCATCGCCCAGCCGGTAGGCGGCAAACAGGCTGTATTTGCCCTTGAAATCGTAGCTTTCCAGGTCAATCAGCATGTAGGGATAGGGCACGAAGACCTGGTGCACGAATACCGCGCGGTGACGGTTGCGCGGCGACGGAAAGAGCTTGTAATCGTCGGTGGTGATGCTTTTTGCGATGGCCATGGTGTCTGCCGGTTATAGGGTTTTCTGCTTCAGCGCGTGGCTGTAAGCTCTAGCCTTATTTTCACGCATTGGACTTCATGACCGAGCACCACCCCACTCCCGGCAGGGAGCAGATCGAACTCCTCGAACCTTTCGAGCGCCTGGCGCTGACCCAGATCGAGCTGATCTCCAGCGCGCAGCAGGCCGGCCGGGCGCTGCTGAAGCTCGACGGCGTCACGGCGCTGGGGTTTGATACCGAGTCCAAGCCGACATTTGCCAAATTCGAGGCCTCCACCGGTCCGCATATCGTGCAGCTCTCAACCCTGGAGCGGGCCTACATCTTTCAGCTTGAAGATGCCGAATGCCGCCGCGCCGTCGCCCTGCTGCTGGAGGCGCGCCATATCGTCAAGGCCGGCTTTGGCCTGGGCGACGACCGCCGGCGCATCATCAGCAAACTTGGCGTCGACCCGCAAGGCGTGCTTGACCTGAACACCGTCTTCAGGGAGCGCGGCTACCGCAAGGACATGGGAGTGCGCGGCGCTGTGGCGGTGATGTTTGACAAGCGCTTCATCAAATCAAAGAAAGCCTCCACGTCGAACTGGGCCAACCCGCGTTTGTCGGAAGCCCAACTCATTTACGCCGCCAACGACGCCTATGCGGCGCTCAGGGTGTTCAATGCGCTGGAATCCCGCTGAAACCAGACAAGCTGACCGGCGTGGTCATCCCCTTCTGCGATGAAATCAATGCAGATGCCGGGGCTTGCGGCCGCCCCCATGACCGCCCGTGCCGCCCTGTGAGCCGCCCAAGCCGCGCGGCGGCTTGCCCAGCTGCATGGAGTTGACCAGCGCGTCGAAGCGGCGCTCGAACAACTGGTCAACCGCCGCCACGACCTCGCCCAATTCGGAGCCGTCAAAATGACGCTCCATCAGGCCGACGAGGTCTTGCACCAGCAAATCGCGCTGAACCTGCATGATGGCCGCGGGTGTCGGGCCGACAAAGTAGATCACGAAGTCATCGCGGGCCTCGCCCTCTTCGTCGCCGTCCTCCTCCTCGTCGAAGTCGGAATCATAGAAAGTCACCTCGATGGGTGCGCCGGCTTCGGCCAGATCGTTCAGGCCCATGCACATTTCGTCCAGCGCCTGGCGGAAATCCTCGTCTCCGGGCACCGTCCAGCACATCTGCAGCAGATGCTTTGGCGCATCGAACCTAATGCCCGGTTCTTCCTCGTAAACGCTGGCAGCACCCGCAGCCAGCGACTTGAAGCCTGCGTACTTCCACAGGGGCTTGAGCGCCTCCTGGATCTGCTCGAAGCTGACATCCGCACGCAAAGGCACTTCGCCATGAACGTGGATTTCAAAAGGTGTGTTGTAGCTCGACATGGAATTATCTTACCCAGTTTTAAGGGTTGCGGACGGCGGCAGTGGCCCGCAGCCCATTATTTGAACGAAATGAGCCTAATTCCCAATGGACACGGCCATAGTCAGCTATATATTTAATAGCACCCTGCGAGTCCGGTGCGCGTTCAGGCGCGCTCGGTCACCCAGGCCAGCACCGACTGCAGCGCTTGATCCAGCTTGGACGCATCGGTGCCGCCGGCCATCGCCAGGTCGGCCTTGCCGCCGCCCTTGCCGCCGACCTGCTGCGCCACAAAATTGACCAGCTCGCCGGCCTTGACCCTGGCCGTGCTGTCGCTCGTCACGCCGGCGGCGATCTGGACCTTGTTGCCGTCGGCCGCGGCCAGCACGATGACGGCGGTTTTCAGCTTGTCCTTGAGCTTGTCCATGGTGTCGCGCAGCGTTTTGGCATCGGCGCCTTCCAGCCTGGCCGCCAGCACCTTCAGGCCTTTGACGTCAACGGCCTGGGTGACCAGTTCGTCGCCCTGCGACGACGCCAGCTTGCCCTTGAGCGCGGTGACTTCCTTTTCCAGCAGCCTGACCTGGTCCAGCACCTGGCCGATCCGGTTTTGCAGCTCGGAGGGGCTGGACTTGAGCGTGCCGGCCGCTGCCTGCACGGTAGCTTCGAGCGATTGCAGGTAGGCCAGCGCGTTCTCGCCCGTGACCGCTTCGATGCGGCGCACGCCGGACGCGACGCCGCTTTCGGACACGATCTTGAACAGGCCGATGTCGCCGGTGCGGCTCACATGGGTGCCGCCGCACAACTCGGTGGTGGTCCCGATGTCGAGCACGCGCACTATGTCGCCGTATTTCTCGCCAAAAAGCATCATCGCACCGGTCAGTTTGGCCTCCTCAATGCCCATCAGGCGGGCCTTCGTGGCCGCATTGGCCAGCACTTCGGCGTTGACAATGGCTTCGATGGCGCGAATCTGTTCGTCGGTCACCGGCGCGTTGTGCGCGAAGTCAAAGCGGGTGCGCTCTGCATTCACCAGACTGCCCTTTTGCTGCACATGGCCGCCCAGCACTTCGCGCAGCGCCTTGTGCATCAGGTGCGTGGCGCTGTGGTTGCGCATGGTGGCGGCGCGCACGGCGGTGTTGACGCTCGCGCTCACATGGTCGCCCACGTTCAGCGTGCCCTGCTCCAGCGTGCCGTGGTGGCCGTACACGTCGGCCTTGATCTTGAGCGTGTCGCCCACGGCAAAGTGGGCCGAGCCGCTGATCAGTTCGCCCTCGTCGCCGACCTGGCCGCCGCTTTCGGCGTAGAACGGGGTGGTATCCAGCACCACCACGCCGCTTTGACCGTGCTTTAGCGTTGCAACGCTGGTTCCGTCTGCGTAGATCGCTACGATTTTTGCAGTTTCCTGGAGATGCTCATAGCCGGTGAAGATATTGGCGCTGCCGGTGAACTCCAGCGCGCGGTCCATCTTGAACTTGCCGGCGGCTCTAGCCTGGGTTTTCTGCTTTTCCATGGCGACGGCAAAACCGGCCTCGTCCACGCTCAGGCCGCGCTCGCGGCAGACGTCGGCCGACAGGTCAAGCGGAAAGCCATAGGTGTCGTGCAGCTTGAAGGCCACGTCGCCGGGCAACACCTGCACGCCATCGGCCAGCGCCGCGTCCAGAATCTCCATGCCGATTTCCAGCGTCTCGAAAAAGCGCTCTTCCTCGGCCTTGAGCACGGCGGTGATATGCGCCTCCTGCTCGCACAGCTTGGGATAGGCCTCGCCCATGAGCCGGCTCAGTTCGGCCACCAGCTTGTGGAAAAACGGCGTTTTCTTGCCCAGCAGGTAGCCGTGGCGAATGGCGCGGCGAATGATGCGGCGCTGCACGTAGCCGCGTCCTTCGTTGGACGGGTTCACGCCGTCGGCCACCAGGAAGGCGGTGGCGCGGATGTGGTCGGCAATCACGCGCAGGCTCTTGTGGCCCAGGTCCTGCTCGCCGGTTTCACGCGAAGCAGCCTTGATCAGCGCATCGAAAATGTCGATTTCATAGTTGCTGTGCACATGCTGCAGGATGGCTGCCAGGCGCTCCAGACCCATGCCGGTGTCCACGCAGGGCGCGGGCAGCGGCGTGACCGAGCCGTCCTCGGCCATGTTGAACTGCATGAACACGTTGTTCCAGATTTCGATGAAGCGGTCGCCGTCTTCGTCGGGGCTGCCCGGCGGCCCGCCGGGAATGTGGTCGCCGTGGTCGTAGAAGATCTCGCTGCAGGGGCCGCAAGGCCCTGTATCGGCCATCATCCAGAAGTTGTCGGACTTGTAGCGCCCGCCCTTGTTGTCGCCGATGCGGATGACGCGCTCGGGTGGCAAGCCGATCTCTTTGGTCCAGATGTCGTAGGCCTCGTCGTCTTCCTCGTAGACGGTGGCCAGCAGGCGGTCGGCCGGCAGCTTGTAGACCTCGGTCAGCAGCTCCCAGGCCCATTTCAGCGATTCGCGCTTGAAGTAGTCGCCAAAGCTCCAGTTGCCCAGCATCTCGAAGAAAGTGTGGTGGCGCGCCGTATAGCCGACGTTTTCCAGGTCGTTGTGTTTGCCACCCGCGCGTAAACAGGCTTGCACCGACGCGGCGCGCACGTAGGGCCGCTTGTCGGTGCCGAGGAACACGTCCTTGAACTGCACCATGCCCGAATTGGTGAACATCAGCGTCGGATCGTTGCCCGGCACCAGCGAGCTGGACGGCACGACCGTGTGGCCTTTGGAGGCGAAGAAGTCGAGAAATGTCTTGCGGATCTCGGCAACAGTGAAGGCGGGTGTGCTCATGGGGGTTCGCTCTGATGAAATGACAGGGAAATTTCGAAAAATGGCAAGAAGCAGCGGGAAAAGTGGCACCGGGCCGCTGCAAATGCAGGCAAGCCCGTGATTTTAGGCGGCTTTGAGGGTGGCCAGAAAACGCAGCACGGCCTCGTCGTCGGCCCAGGCCACATTGAAACGCAGCCAAGGGCTGGGCTCAAGGTCGACCGAGAACAGGTGGCCAGGGCCCAGCAGAATATCCTGCTCGGCCGCCTTGTAGGCCAGTTCGGCCGCATTCTGGACGGCGGGGTGCCTCGCCCACAGGAACATGCCGGCCTTGGGTTCGCAGAACAGCTCGAATCCGATGTCCAGCAGGCGGCTGGCCAGTTGCTGCTGGCCACCCGCCAGCCGGTCTCTGAGCGTCTTGATGTGTTTGCGCCAGCGGCCGTCGATCAGCGCGCCATAGGCCAGCCGCTCGGTGAACTCGGACGAGGTCAGGCCCGAGATCATCTTCAGCCGCGCCAGGTCCTCCAGCAGCTCGGGGTAGGCGGCCAGGTAGCCGGCGCGGATGTTGGGCGAGATGGTCTTTGAAAAGCTGCCGACATAAATCACCCGCTTCAACTGGTCCAGGCTGGCCAGCGAGGGACGGGATTCCGGGTCCACATCGGCATAAATATCGTTTTCCACCACGATGAAATCGTATTTTTCGGCCAGCTGCAGAACCCGGTGCAGGTGCGACAGCACGGCCGTCGAGCCGGTGGGGCTTTGCAGGCGCGGCTGGGTGAAAAAAACCTTGGGCCTGTGCTCGATGATGCGGGCCTCAAGGGCGTCAAGGTCATAGCCGGCAGGCGTACGCGGCGCCCCCACCAGGCGGGCGCCCAGAAAGCGCAGCGAAAACAGCAAATTGGCATAGCCCGGCTCGTCGACCAGCACGGCGTCGCCGGGGCGCACCAGTTGGCGTGCCGCCAGGTCCAGTGCCTGGCTGGACCCCTGGGTCAGCAGCACCTGCTCGGCGGTGACGACAATCTCGCGCGAGGCCAGCAGATCGCGCACGACCTGGCGCAGCGGCAGATAGCCCTTGGGCTCGCCATAACCGCCCAGATCCACATCTTCGGCGGCCAGGCTGCGCAGACTGCGCCGCATTCCTTCGGTGAACAGCCAGTCGCCCGGCAACCAGCCGCAGCCGGGCTTGCTGCGTAGCGCGCGGTTCTCAAAAATGCGGCGCAAGTACCACATCGAGTCAAAACTGTACTGGCCTGCGGCGCCTGGCGACGCCGTTTCCTGAGGGCTGCGACTGCGCACGAAAAACCCCGAATTCGCCTGGGACTGGAAGTAACCCAGCGCCACCAGGCGGTCGTAGGCGTCCACCACGGTGTAGACGCTGACTCCGTTGGCGTGGGCAAACTGGCGGATTGAAGGCAGTTTGGCACCGGCACGCAGGGAGCCGTCGTCAACCATCTGGCGAAATCCCGCGACGATCTGGGTCACCAGCGCAACCGGTGACTGGGGATTCAGTGCAAACATCAAATAAGAGGTCCAGCGGGCAAGGGTTTGTATGTAGTGGAGGCGGGGGCTGCACAGTACACCCCGAAGCGGGGGCAATCTGTATATGTTAACGCCGCGTGGTAGTGCCTAAAGTACCGTCATCTGCCTCAAAGACCCCGGGCGCGCCGACCGCCCGCCACCGCAAAGGAAAGCTCATGCACCGCGAACCCCATTTGACCAACGCCGCCCTCTTCGCCCGCCGTGAGGCGGCCATTCCGCGCGGCGTGGGCCACAGCCATCAAATCTTCGTGGCCCGAGCGGAAAATGCGGAACTCTGGGACGTTGAAGGCCGGCGCTTCGTTGATTTTGCCGGCGGCATTGCAGTCCTCAATACCGGTCACTGCCACCCCACCGTCATTCAGGCCGTCAAGGACCAGCTTGACCGCTACACCCACACCTGCTTTCAGGTCGTCGCGTATGAGCCTTATGTGGAGCTGGCTGAGCGGATCAACGCCAGGGCGCCCGGCAACTTTGCCAAGAAAACACTGTTTCTCACGACCGGCGCGGAAGCTGTCGAAAACGCCATCAAGATCGCGCGCGCTGCCACAGGCCGCTCTGGCGTCATCTGTTTTGGCGGCGGCTACCACGGCCGTACCCTGCTGACGCTGGCCATGACCGGCAAGGTCGCGCCCTACAAGACCGGCTTTGGCCCGTTTCCCGCCGAGGTCTTTCACGCCACCTTTCCGAACGCGCTGCAGGGCGTAACGGTCGACGAATCGATTGCCTCGGTTGAAGCGATCTTCAAAAACGACATCGAAGCCAGGCGAGTTGCGGCCATCATTCTGGAGCCGGTGCAGGGTGAAGGCGGATTTCTCGTTGCGCCGGCCGAATTGCTGCAGCGGCTGCGCGAGCTGTGCGATGCCCACGGGATTTTGCTGATCTGCGACGAGGTGCAGACCGGCGCCGGGCGCACGGGCACCTGGTTTGCCGTCGAGCAAAGCGGCGTCGCGCCGGACCTCATCACCATGGCCAAATCCATGGCGGGCGGGTTCCCCATCTCGGCCGTCGTCGGTCGCGCCGACGTGATGGACGCAGCGGCTCCTGGCGGTCTGGGCGGCACCTATGCCGGCAGCCCCATCGCCTGTGCGGCAGCACTGGCCGTGATGGAGGTATTTGAAAAAGAGAATTTGCTGCAGCGCAGCCAGGATGTGGGCAAGCGCCTGAGCGCGGGGCTCCAGGCCATGGCCGCTCGCCACGCCTGTATCGGCGACGTGCGCGGCATGGGGGCCATGGTGGCCATCGAACTGTTCAAGGACGGCGACCTGAAACAACCCGACGCCGATCTGGCCAAACGCGTGACGGCCGAGGCAAGCGCACGCGGACTGATCCTGCTGACCTGCGGCACCCATGGCAACGTCATCCGGATTCTGGTGCCGCTGACGGCCAGCGATGCGCTGATCGACGAAGGCCTCGGGATCATGGCCGCCTGTTTTGATGCGGTGGCCTGATTGATTCATGATGCCGCTGGACGAGTGTGCGGCAGCCTTCACTGGCACACCAGCTGCGCTGAAATTCGCGGCACGATGACAGCCCTTCGCAACTGAGAGCAGGCCAGGACCCGAATGACAAACAAGCAAACACTGGTGAGCTTCACCGGCGTACAAAAGACCTATGACGGCATCAATCTGGTGGTGCGCGACCTCAACCTGGATATCCGCCAGGGAGAATTCCTCTCCCTGCTCGGCCCCTCGGGCTCGGGCAAGACCACCACGCTGATGATGCTGGCCGGCTTCGAGTCCCCCACGGCGGGCGAGATCAGCCTGAACGGCGTGCCCATCACCCGCACGCCCCCGCACAAGCGCAACTTTGGCATGGTGTTTCAGAACTACGCGCTGTTCCCGCACATGACGGTGGCCGACAACATCGCCTACCCACTCACGGTGCGCAAGCTGTCTGCTGCTGAACGCGAAGCCAAGGTGGCGCGCGCGCTGGACATGGTGCAGCTGGGCCGCATGGGGGCGCGCTACCCCGGGCAGCTCTCCGGTGGCCAGCAGCAGCGCGTGGCGCTGGCGCGGGCGCTGGTATTTGACCCGCAACTGGTGCTGATGGACGAGCCCCTGGGCGCGCTGGACAAGCAGCTGCGCGAGCACATGCAGATCGAACTCAAGGCGCTGCACCGCCGCCTGGGCGTGACTTTTGTCTATGTGACGCACGACCAGACCGAGGCGCTGACCATGTCCGACCGCGTGGCGGTGTTCAACGACGGCGCGATCCAGCAAATTGATGTGGTCGACAACCTGTATGAAACGCCGCTCAACCGCTTTGTAGCCGGCTTTGTCGGCGACAGCACGGTGCTGCAAGCCGAGGTCGTCGGGCTGGACGGCAAGCATTGCGAGGTTCGCCTGCCCAGCGGCGTGCAGCTGCGCGGCATCAATGTCAATGCGGCAAGGGTCGGCGAAGCCGTGCAATGCGGCACCCGCCCCGAGCGGCTGCAGATTGCCCGGGCCGCCGCGGCCAACACCTTTGAGACCCAGGTGCTTGACGTGATTTATTTTGGCGATCACCTGCGCCTGCGCTGCGAGGTGCCCGGCCAGCCGGACGCCACCATCAAGATGCCGCTGTCCCACCCTGGACTGCCCGTGCCTGGACAAACCATCCATGTCCATGCCCCTGAAGAACACCTGCGTGTGTACCGCTGATCAAAAGCGGCTTTTACCTTTCCAGCTTTCCAGTCTTTTCGACGTTCAACCCAAGGAAATCCCGATGAAACTCAAGTCCCTGATGATTGCACTGGCAGCCGGCGCCTGCCTGCCCATACTGGCCCAAAGCCAGCTGACCGTGGTGAATTTCGGGGGTGCCAATGGTGCGGCCCAGAAGAAAGCCTATTTCGAATCCTTCGAGAAGGCGGGCGCGGGCAAAATCACGCAGGTCGAATACAACGGGGAACAGGCCAAGATCAAGGCCATGGTCGAGGCCAAAAAGGTGACCTGGGACGTCGTGGAAGTGGAAGGCCCCGACGTGAATCGCGGCTGCGACGAAGGCCTTTTCGAAAAAATGGACTGGTCCAAGGTGGGCAACAAGGCCGACTTCCAGCCCGCAGCCGTGCATGAATGCGGCGTCGGCACCTTTGTCTGGTCAACCGTGATGGCTTATGACGCCGACAAGCTCAAGACCGCGCCAGTCACCTGGGGCGATTTCTGGGACACCAAGAAAATCCCGGGCAAGCGCGGCATGCGCAAGGGCGCGCGCTACAACCTTGAGTTTGCGCTGATGGCTGACGGCGTCAAAACCGCGGACGTTTACAAGGTTCTCGGCACCAAGGAGGGGGCCGACCGCGCGTTCAAGAAGATGACCGAACTCAAGCCCAGCATCCAGTTCTGGGAAGCCGGCGCACTGCCACCGCAGTTCCTGGTGTCGGGCGACGTAGCCATCACCACCGCTTTTAGCGGACGCATTGACGCCGCGCAGCGAGAAGGTAAAAATCTCAAGATCTCATGGACCGGCGGCATTTATGACCTGGACTACTGGGCCATGCCCAAGGGCGTTCCCAACAAGGATCTCGCGCTGAAATTCATCGCCCTAGCCTCCAGCCCCGATGCACAGGCCGAGTACGCCCGCAATATCTCCTACGGCCCGACCAACAACAAGGCACTGGGCAAACTGGACGCCAAGGTGCTCGCCCTGCTCCCGACCTCGCCAGCCAACAGCAAGGATGCGCTGCAGTTCAACACCCACTTCTGGGCAGACCAGGGTGAGGCGCTTGAGAAGCGTTTCGCCGCCTGGGCAGCACAGTAAGGTGGGATGGACAGGGTTTGCGCATGAACACCACGGTTTCTCTGCCCATGACGCCAATGGCGCCCGACATCGCTGCCGCACCGGCCCTGGCCGTGCAGCTGCGGCGCGTGGAACGCCGCAAGCGCCTGCGGGCCATCGCGCTGACCCTGCCACTGCTGATCTTTCTGGCCGTCACCTTTCTCGTGCCGCTGGGCGCCCTTCTGGTGCGTGCGGTCGAGAACCCGGAAGTAGCCGGCACCTTGAAGAAGACCGGCACCGCGCTGGCCGGCTGGGACCGCAAGGCAGCCCCGCCTGATGCTGCCTATGCGGCGCTGCTCGCTGACCTGACCGCGATTCCCGAGACTGAACAGGCCGGCATACTGGCACGCCGCCTGAACACCGAAATCGGCGGCGCGCGCTCCCTCATCATGGGCACCTACCGCGCGCTGCCACTGGGCACCGGGCTGAGTCCGGCGCAAGCCCGTGAAAAGCTGGTCGCGCACGACGAGCGCTGGGCAGAACTGCCCTATTGGTGGGCGATTGCCAAAAACAGCTCACGCTGGACACCTGACTACCTTCTGGCCTCGCTTGACCTGAAGCGCGACGCGCAGGGCGACGTGGTCCGGGTCGGCCCACAAGAGGCCGCCTTCAGTGACATCTTACTGCGCACCTTTTCCATCAGCGCCATCGTCACGCTGCTGTGCATCCTGATGGGCTATCCGCTGGCTTACTGGCTATCCACCCTGAACGAGCGACGCGCGAATTTGATGATGATTCTGGTGCTGCTGCCCTTCTGGACATCCGTTCTGGTGCGTATCGCGGCCTGGATCGTGCTGCTGCAAACCAACGGGCTGGTCAACCGCTTGCTGATGTTTTCCGGATTGACGAGTGAACCCGTGCCCCTGCTGTTCAACCGGCTGGGCGTGATCATCGCCATGGTGCATATCCTTCTTCCCTTCATGATTCTTCCGCTTTACAGCGTGATGAAGTCGGTGCCAGCCAACTATGTGCGAGCTGCTGTTTCGCTTGGCAGCGCGCCGCTGGCGGCTTTTTTCCGGGTCTATGTTCCGCAAACCTATCCGGGCGTGGCCGCGGGCGGCCTGCTAGTGTTCATCACCTCGATTGGCTACTACGTTACGCCGGCACTGCTGGGCGGCGCCGGCGACCAGATGCTGAGCTATTACGTAGCCCAGTACACCAACGTGGAAGTGAACTGGGGCATGGCCTGCGCGCTGGGCTCGGTCCTGCTGACCGCCACGCTGGTGCTGTATGCGGTGTATCGCCGTTTTGCCAAAGCCGAACTGAGCCTGAGCTGACCAAGCCATGAAACCCATACGCCTTCCAGCCCGCCACATTTTCCCCGCTTACTTCACCGTCGCGGACAAGCTCGGCTGGTACGGCCTGCGCGTATTCTGCGGCAGTGTGCTGTTGTTCCTGCTGCTGCCCATCCTCGTCATCATCCCGCTGTCGTTCAGCAATTCTTCCTTCCTGTCTTACCCGATTCCCGGCTGGTCATTGCGCTGGTACCAGGAGTTGTTTGCCTCCGATGACTGGGCCCGCGCCACGCGCAACAGCTTCATTGTGGCACCGCTGGCAACGCTCATCGCCACCTCGCTGGGCACGCTGGCGGCCGTCGGCCTGGCGCGGGTGCAGTTTTTCGGCAAAGGCCTGCTCACCAGCCTGCTGATCGCTCCCATGGTGGTGCCCATCGTGGTGGTGGGCGTCAGCGCCTACCTGTTTTTTGCCCACATCGGCCTGTCTGATTCCTATACCGGCCTGGTGCTGGTGCATGCAGCCCTGGGTGCGCCCTTTGTGCTGACCACCGTGATGGCCACGCTGCAGAGTTTCAACCAGAACCTGGTCAAGGCCAGCCTGAGTCTGGGCGCAGGGCCGCTGCAAACCTTCTTCAGGGTGACGCTGCCGGTCATTGCCCCCGGCGTCATTTCCGGCGCACTGTTTGCCTTTGCAACTTCTTTCGACGAAGTGGTGGTCGTCCTCTTCCTGGCGGGGCCGGCCCAGACCACGCTGCCGCGCCAGATGTTTACCGGTATCCGCGAAAACATTTCACCCACCATTGCCGCCGTGGCGACCCTGCTCATCCTCTTCACCGCCATGCTGATGATCACGCTGGAGTGGCTGCGTGGCCGCGCCAAATGAACGCCATCAAACCGGGAGGCTCATGAGCTTCAACCAACCCCTGGGCGGCAACACCATGCCCCGCTTCGGCGGCTGGGCCAGCATGATGCGCCTGCCCATGTGCAGCGAGGCCCTTGACGCCGCCTTCATCGGCGTACCGCTGGACATTGGCACCAGCCACCGGTCGGGGGCGCGCTTTGGCTCGCGGCAGTACCGATAAGACACTGACGGCGACAGAAAAAAGCCCTCCGATGTATGCTTGCGGACCGCTCCATGACGCGCATGCTTCCGGAAAATCTCATTCAAACTGCAAGCTTTTCAGAAAGAACTTCAATGGACATGAAAACCTCCCCGCTGTCATTGCTCAAGGACCCCAGCCTGCTCAAGACCGACGCGCTGATCAACGGCCAATGGGTGGCTGGCGGCAGCCGCTTCGACGTCAACGACCCG
>JBKJKI010000055.1:0-12438 GCA_046597475.1 Polaromonas sp.
CATGCGGGACAACGAGCGACGCAGCGCGTCTTCGCTGATGATTTTCTCCATTCCCAGAATCTGAGGACTCACCGCATCACCTCGCAGGCCAGTGATGTGGGCATAGCGCTTGTGACCTGCCAGTATTGCCAGCAGCCATGTGCCCAACACATCGCGCTTGCTGTGCGCGTTCGGACTGCTGTAACTCAAGGGGCAACTGTTCACCCAGGATTCGTAGACCCCGGTGGTGGCCAAAAACTCGGCAAAGAACGTCAGCTGTGCATTCGGTGTGGCGCTGGCAGCGTAGTCCCACTGTACGTGGATGCGACCTCCAGGTGTATCCACTGCCATGGCCTCAAGCGCATGCGTTTGAACAAGAAGTTGACGCCGTTTGGCTTCACCCATTTGGTGACCTCCGAAAATCCGTTGAAACTGGCTTGCAGTCTAGCTTGCAGCCCGTTTACGTCGCGCTAACTGCCGAAAATAGGCTGACAGCAATGCCGCAGGCATCTTTGGTGCCGACCCTGTCCGCCACATCAGGACACCCCGACGCCAAATGGTCCTGCCGTTACCAGAAAAACAACCCGCATACAAGCTGCTGAATCCCCTATGAAAATAATTTAAATATCTTATTAATATATTAACAACCTGATTCCATCCATGTCCTTTTCATCTTTTTTAATCTAGGAGCACCCCATGAAGAACCCCCGCTGGCAAGGCATTTTTCCCGCCATCACCACCAAGTTCCACGCCGACGAAAGCATTGACGCCGAAGGTACGGCAAGACACATCGATTTTCAGATCCGCAACGGCATCCACGGGCTCGTCACCTGCGGCTCGCTCGGCGAAGCCAGCACGCTGTCGCTGGAAGAAAAACTCCAGGTCGCCAAAATTGCACTGGACGCCAGCAAGGGCCGCGTGCCGGTGCTCGCCAATGTCTCGGAAACCAGCACGCGGGAAGCGCTACGCTACATAGACGGGGCCAACAAGCTCGGTGTCGATGGCTATATGGTGATGCCGTCCGTCATTTATGTGGCCGACGCGCGCGAGGCCATGCTCAATGTACGCACCATGGCCGAAGCCGCGCGCAAGCCGGTCATGGTCTACAACAATCCTGTGGCCTACCGGGTCGATCTGAAACCCGAGCACATGGTTGAACTGGCCGATTGCGAATGGATAGTCGCCATCAAGGAAAGCACCGACAACATCCGCCGCATCACTGACCTGCGCAACACCGTCGGCGACCGTTACCAGCTCTTTCTGGGCGTGGATGATCTGGCTTATGAAGGCCTGGCGCTGGGCTGCGACGGGCTGCTGGCAGGTGTCGGCTGCACCTTTCCGCGGGAAACGGTGGCGCTGTACGACCTGATGAAGGCCGGCAAGTTTGCCGAAGCGCTCAAACTCTACCAGTGGATGACGCCGATGCTGCACCTGGATGTTTCCACCAAACTCGTGCAAAACCTCAAGCTCATCGACGTGTTGGTCGGCGTGGGCACCGAGCATATGCGCCGCCCGCGTCTGCCGCTGATTGGCGCCGAACGTGAATTTATCGAAAATATCGTGAAGAAGGCCTTGGCAACGCGGCCGGCGCAGTACCAATCGGTTGCCTGATAGAAGCTGTAAAAGTTGTAGAGGCTGTTTTTTTCAACGTTCCACCATTTAGGAGTCAATATGAAAATCAAACTCAAAATGATTGCGCTGGCTGGTCTCACGACCCTGGCCCTTGCAGGCCATGCAAACGCCCAGGAACAGGTGGTCAAAATAGGCCAAACCGGTCCCTTGTCCGGGCCCAACGCGTTTGCCGGGCAAGACAATGAAAACGGCGTGCGCCTGGCCATTGAAGAACTCAATGCCAAGAAGATGGTGGTTGGGGGAAAAACGTTGAAGTTCGAGCAGCAGTCCGAAGACGACCAGTGCGACCCCAAATCAGGCGTTAACGTGGCTCAGAAGTTGGTGGATAGCGGTATCAAGTACGTGATGGGCCCGTATTGTTCCGGGGTTGCCATTCCCGCGTCGCGTGTCTACAACGACGGTGGCGTCATGATGTCCACGGTCGGCACCAATCCCAAAGTGACCCAAGGCGGATACAAGAATCTGTTTCGCATCGTTGCGAGCGACGACCAGATCGGCGCCAGCATGGCGGCCTATGCTGCCAAGGTGCTGAAGGTCACCAAGGTGGGGGTGATTGACGACCGCACCGCCTTCGGCCAGGGTGTCGCTGAGGAATTCAGCAAGGAAGCAAAGAGGCTGGGCTTGACTGTGGTGGGGCATGAGTTCACCACCGACAAATCGGTCGATTTCCTTGCCATATTGACCAGCCTGAAAGCCAAACAGCCCGAAGCCATCTTCTTCGGTGGCTACGCGCCACAGGCGGCTCCCATGACGCGCCAAATGAAACAATTGGGCCTTACCGCAAAATTGCTGGGCGGCGACACGGTGTGCAGTCCGGAAATGGGGAAACTTGGACAGGACGCGGTCAATGGCACCGTTTTCTGCGCCCAAGGTGGAGCAATGCTGGACAAAGCTTCGAGCGGCCCTGCATTCAAGGCGAGTTACAAAAAGCGCTTCAATCGTGACGCGGATGCTTATGCGGCTTCGTTTTATGACCAGACCATGTTCATTGCCCAAGCCATGGAAAGGGCCAACTCCATTGACCCGAACAAAGTGGGCGCGGAAATCTACAAGTCCAGTCACAAGGGAGTTGTCGGCACCTACAGCTACGATGAAAAAGGCAACCTGAAGCAGGCACCTGTCACGGTTTTTACGTTCAAGAATAACTTGCCGGTTGCGCTGGCAAGTTATTGATGCGGACTGCTTTTCCAAGCCGCTGAGTTGAAGAAACGGGGACATGCCAACAGCCCTGTTTCTTCAAGCCTTTCCCGGCTTCCCGCGGCACGGACCACCACTATCAGAGCCCTAAGCCATGCAACGTATTCAAATCATCGACTCACACACCGGCGGCGAGCCCACGCGGCTGGTCATCAGCGGCTTTCCAGATCCTGGCAAGGGCAGCATGGCCGAGCGCCGCGCCTTGCTTGCTTCTGATCATGATCGATGGCGCACCGCCACCGTGCTGGAGCCGCGCGGCAGCGATGTGGTGGTAGGCGCCCTGCTTTGCGCGCCCGTTTCCGCCGACGCTGCGGCGGGAGTGATCTTCTTCAACAACACCGGCTACCTCGGCATGTGCGGCCACGGCACCATAGGCCTGGTTGCCACTTTGGCCTACATGGGGCGCATCGCGGTCGGCGAACATCGCATCGAAACGCCTGTTGGCACTGTCACAGCAACGCTGCATGACGACGGATCGGTCAGCGTGCGCAACGTGGCCGCCTACCGCCACCTCCACCAGGTGGCAGTCCAGGTAGCCGGCCACGGCACGGTACACGGCGACGTCGCCTGGGGCGGCAACTGGTTCTTTCTGGTGAGCGAGCATGGCCAGCGCGTGGCCAGCGACAACCTGGACGCACTGACGGCTTACACCTGGGCGCTGCGCGAGGCGCTGGCAGCGCAGGGCGTCACTGGCGCCGAAGGCGCGGAGATCGACCATATCGAGCTTTTCACCGACGGGCCGCCCCTAGGCGAAACAGCCCCCTCGGGGGGCAGCGCAGCACGCGAAGCGGCAAGCGTGGGGGCCAGATTTGCCGACGATGACCAGGGCGCCGACAGCCGCAATTTCGTGCTCTGTCCTGGCAAGGCCTATGACCGCTCGCCGTGCGGCACCGGCACCAGTGCCAAGATCGCCTGCCTGGCGGCAGACGGCAAGCTGGCACCCGGCGAGATTTGGCACCAGGCCAGCGTCATCGGCAGCCGTTTTGAGGCCAGCTATGCCATCGAGAACGGTCAAATCATCCCGACCCTGCGCGGCCGCGCCCATATGAGCGCCGAGGCGACCCTGTTGATTGAAGAAAACGACCCCTTTGCCTGGGGCATCAAGGCCTGAAAAAACCGTCAGCATCAACCATGACCGATACATTTTCACTCTCGCTCGACGAGGTCCACGCACTGGCGCTGCGCGTCCTGACTCGCCACGGCCTGTCCGCGGCGCATGCGCAGCCGCGGTGCGGCGAAATCGAGCTGTAAAAGGGCAACGCAAAAATGCACGGCATGGTCATTGAGGATGTCGGCGCGGTTCCCCGTCTGATCCTTGCTTCTGGCGCCGTGGCATGAACGCCGATGTGATCGTCATCGGCGCCGGCATTGTTGGTGCGGCCTGCGCCCATGAACTCGCGCGCGCAGGTCTCGACGTGCTGGTGCTCGACGCCCGGCTGGGCGGCGCCACCAACGCGGGCATGGGGCATCTGGTGGTGATGGACGACAACCCGGCCGAGCTCACGCTCAGCCTGGAATCACTGAGGCTCTGGCACGACTGGGCGCCGCGCATGAACGCCGATTGCGCCTTCACCCCCTGCGGCACGCTGTGGCTGGCTGCCAACGAGGCCGAAATGGCCGCCGCCGAAGAGAAGCAGCAACGCCTGCAAGCCCATGGCGTCGGCTGCGAACTGCTGGACGCCGCCGCGCTGGCCACGGCCGAGCCAGCATTGCGCGCTGGTCTGGCAGGCGCGCTCAAGGTCGGCGGCGACAGCGTGGTTTACGCGCCCAGCGCCGCGCGCTGGCTGCTCACGCAAGCCCTCCGCGCCATCGCCTTCGAAGCGGTGGAAGTCACCGCCATCGACGGCACTCGTGTGCAGCTGGCTGACGGCAGCTGGCGCAGCGCCGGCGCGGTGTTGCTGGCCGCCGGCATACAGGCCACCCGCTTCTGCCCGGAGCTGCCGATCCGCCCGAAGAAAGGCCATCTCGCCATTACCGACCGCTATCCGGGCACGGTGCATCACCAGCTGGTCGAGCTGGGCTACATCAGCAGCGCCCACCACAGCGATGGCGCCTCGGTCGCTTTCAACGTACAGCCGCGCCCGACCGGCCAGCTGCTGATCGGCTCTTCGCGCCAGTTCGACAGCACCGACCCGGCGGTGGAGGCACCCATGCTGGCACGCATGCTGCGCCGCGCGCTGGACTACCTGCCAGCGCTGGCCGACCTCAACATCATCCGCACCTGGACCGGCTTTCGCGCCGCCACGCCGGACAGCCTGCCCATCATCGGCCGCCACCCGCAACGTGATGGCCTGTGGCTGGCCGTCGGCCACGAAGGCCTGGGCGTGACCACGGCGCCGGCCACCGCCCGCCTGCTGGCAGCGCAGATCACTGGCACCGCACTGCCCTTCGACGCCGAACCGTATAGCGCACGACGTTTTCAGGAGACTCGGTAAATGCCCCTTCTCGTCCATCACGTCGCGTGTTCACCGCCTCATTATGAGACACCAGCCACCACTATTGAATTTCTACTCGATGGCAAGGCCTTGCGCGTACCGGCAGGCATAACCGTGGCGGCCGCCCTGGCACACCAACCGCCAGGGTACTCACGCCTTTCCGTCAGTGGACAAGCGCGCGCGCCATTCTGCGGCATGGGCATCTGCCACGAATGCCGGCTGACGGTAGACGGACGCCGCCGCCTGGCCTGCCAGACCCTGTGCAGCGACGGCATGCGCGTGGAGACCGGAACCGGACAGGGGCTGGCACCATGAACACGACGAACTCCACGTCCACTACCCCCGTCAGACCGTCCTCCTGCGAGCTGCTGATCGTCGGCGCCGGCCCGGCCGGCATGGCCGCCGCGCTGGCCGCCGCCCCCAGCGGCGCCCGCATCACGCTGCTCGACGACAATCCGGCCCCGGGCGGCCAGATCTGGCGCGACGGCCCCGCCGCCCACCTGCCGCCGCAGGCGCTGAGGCAGCGCGAGGCGCTCGCGCGCTGCGCCAATGTGCGCGTGCTGTGCGGCACGCGCGTGGTCGGTCTGGCCGGCGCCCAGGCGCTGCTGCTGGAAGACGCCGAGCGCGGCTGGACGCAACACTACGACAAGCTGATCCTGTGCACCGGCGCGCGCGAGCTGCTGCTGCCCTTCCCGGGCTGGACGCTGCCCGGCGTGACCGGCGCCGGCGGGCTGCAGGCCCTCATCAAGGCCGGCCTGCCGGTTCGGGGCGAGCGCATCGTGATTGCCGGCAGCGGCCCCCTGCTGCTGGCCGCCGCGGCCACGGCACGCCAGGCTGGCGCACAGGTGTTGCGCGTGGCCGAACAGGCCAGCCTTGCCTCCGTCACGGCCTTTGCAGTGCAGCTGGCGCGCTGGCCGGGCAAGGCCCTGCAGGCGCTGACGCTCGCTGACAAAAGCTATCGCACCACCTCCCACCTTGTTTCGGCACAAGGTCGGGGCCGTATCGAATCGGTACGGGTGCAACAAGGAGGAAAAATCACCGACATGGCCTGCGACCGCATCGCCTGCGGCTTTGGCCTCGTTCCCAACACCCAGTTGGGCCAGTTGCTGGGCTGCACGCTCGTGCCGGCCCTTGGCGGCGCCCAGGCGCTGGCCTTCGATGCCTTTCAGGCCACCAGCGTGCCCGGCATCTACGCGGCCGGTGAATGCACTGGCTTTGGCGGCTGCGAACGGGCGCTGGCGCAGGGCACGATCGCCGGACACGCGGCTGTCGGCAACATCGCCGCCGCGCAACAGCGTTGGCCCGAGCGTGCCCGCTGGGAGGCTTTCGCCACGCAGTTGCACCGCCGCTTCGCGCTGGCCCCGTCACTGAAACAGCTCCCCCGGCCCGACACGCTGGTCTGCCGCTGCGAGGACGTGCCGCACGCCGCGCTCGCCCAGTACAGCGGCTGGACCGAAGCCAAGCTGCACACGCGCTGCGGCATGGGCGCCTGCCAGGGCCGCGTGTGCGGCGCGGCGGCGCAGTACCTCTTCGGCTGGACGCCACCCGCGCCACGGCCGCCGCTGTCACCGGCACGCATCGCAACGCTGGCCGACTTATCCAACACCGATTGAAAGTGCACCACACCACCATGCCACAGGACATCATTCTCGAAACAAAGGGACTCAGCAAGGAGTTCCGCGGCTTCCTCGCCGTGCGCAACGTGGACCTGCGCGTGCGGCGCGGCTCCATCCACGCACTGATCGGGCCCAACGGGGCCGGCAAGACGACGGTCTTCAACCTGCTGACCAAGTTCCATGGCCCGACCGAGGGACAGATACTGTTCAACGGAGCGGACATCACGCAGGAAAAACCGGCGCAGATCGCCCGCCGCGGCATCGTGCGCTCGTTCCAGATCTCTGCGGTGTTTCCGCAGCTCACCGTCCTGGAGAACGTCAAGATCGCCTTGCAGCGCAAGCTCGGCGTGGACTACCACTTCTGGCAGTCGATCGCGGCGATGCACAAACTCGACGCGCCGGCCATGGCCCTGCTCGAGCAGGTGAGTCTGGCGCGCTTTGCCTCGCTGCTGGCCGGTGATCTTCCCTATGGCCGCAAGCGCACGCTGGAGATCGCCACCACGCTGGCACTCGACCCCGAGCTGCTGCTGCTCGACGAGCCGACACAGGGCATGGGCCACGAAGACGTGGACCGGATCAAGGACCTGATCAAGAAGGTCGCCGCCCATCGCACGGTGCTGATGGTCGAACACAACATGAAGGTGGTGGCCGACATCAGCGACACCATCACCGTCCTGCAGCGCGGCGAAGTGCTGGCCGAGGGGCCGTATGCGGTGGTCTCTGTCGACCCCGCCGTGCGCGAAGCCTATATGGGAACCGAAGAAGATGCTTGAGCCCACCACCCACACCACGAACACGGGCCACACCATGCTGGCCATCCGCGATCTTCACGCCTGGTACGGTGAATCGCATGTCCTGCAGGGCATCAACCTTGAGGTCAAAGCCGGCGAATGCATCACGCTGCTGGGTCGCAACGGCGCGGGCCGCACCTCGACCCTGCGCGCCATCCTGGGCCTGGTCGGCAAGCGCACGGGCTCGATCCAGGTGGCCGGCCAGCAAACCATCGCCATGCCGACGCACCGCATCGCCCGCCTCGGTCTTGGCTACTGCCCCGAGGAACGCGGCATCTACGCCTCGCTCACCGCAGAAGAGAACCTGCTGCTGCTGCCCAAGGTCGGCGAAGGCGGCATGTCGCTGGAGCAAATCTACGCCATGTTCCCCAACCTCAAGGAGCGCGCCCACAGCCCCGGCACGCGGCTGTCGGGTGGCGAGCAGCAGATGCTCGCGATGGCCCGCATCCTGCGCACCGGCGCCAGCCTGCTGCTGCTCGACGAGATCACCGAGGGCTTGGCGCCGGTGATTGTGCAAAAGCTCGGCCAGGTGATCCGTGAACTCAAGGCCCAAGGCTTCACGATCGTGCTGGTCGAGCAGAACTTCCGCTTCGCCAGGCATCTGGCCGACCGCCATTACGTGATCGAGCACGGACAGGTGGTCGAAGTCATCGAGCGCCGCGACGTCGAAGCCAAGCAGGACCGGCTCAACGAATTGCTCGGCATTTAACCCCGCCTTCCTCTTCTTTCCCTTCCCTCAACCCCCTGGAGCCTCTCATGCAATTCAAGAAACTCTCTGTGTCTCTGGCAGCCTGCGCCGCGCTAGCCGCCTACGCACAGGTCAGCGACGATGTCGTCAAGATCGGCGTTCTCAATGATCTTTCGGGTATTTATTCGGACCTCTCAGGCCAAGGCTCGGTCACGGCCGCGCGCCTGGCGATTGAGGAAATGGGCGGCAAGGTGCTCGGCAAACCGATCGAGCTGGTCTTCGCCGACCACCAGAACAAGCCCGATGTCGCCGCCAATCTGACGCGCAGCTGGTTCGACCAGGGCAAGGTCGACATGGTGACCGACTTCCCCACCTCCTCAACGGCCCTGGCCGTGATGGAAATCGCCAGGCAGAAGAACCGGGTGGTGATGCCCTCATCGGGTCTGGCCACGGCCATCATCGGTGAAAAATGCATGCCGCTGACTGCGCAATGGACCACCAACACCTACGCACTGGCAGCCGGCACGGCGCGTGCGCTGGTCAAGGAGGGCAAAAAAAGCTGGTACTTCATCACTGCGGACTACACCTTCGGTCATTCGCTCGAAAAAGATGCGACCGAAGTTATCAAGGCGATGGGCGGCAGCGTCGTCGGCACCTCACGCCACCCCTTCCCCGGCAACGACTTCTCCTCCTTCCTGCTGAAAGCGCAGGCGTCCAAAGCCGACGTGATCGCGCTGGCTAACGCCGGCAACGACACGGTCAACGCCATCAAGCAGGCCAATGAGTACGGCATCACCAAAAAGCAGATCGTCGCGCCGCTGCTCACCTACATCTCCGACGTGCACAGCATAGGCCTCGAGAAGGCGCAGGGCATGTACCTGAGCGAAGCCTTTTATTGGGACTTCGACGACCGCTCGCGCGTCTGGTCGAAGAAGTTCTTCGACCAGCAAAAGCGCATGCCCACCGCGGCCCAGGCAGGCGTCTATTCGGCCACGCTGAACTACCTGAAGGCCGTCCAGGCTGCGGGGACCGATGAAGCGAAGGCCGTCATGGCGCAACTGCGCAAGATGACGATCAACGACGCCGTGATCCGCAACGGCAAGCTGCGAGAAGACGGCGCGCTGGTGCATGACATGCTGCTGCTGCAGGTGAAGACGCCGGCCGAGTCCAAGGCGCCATGGGACTACTACAAGGTCAAGGCCGTGCTCAAGGGCGCCGACGTGTACCCGCCCATCAATCCCGCCTGCCAGATCGGCAAGTAATCCACGAGCCGCGCGGCCAACGTCATGACGGCGGACGCCGCGCCATCCACCACGGAACACACACATGTTTGACATCCCGATGCAGTCCCTGCTGGCCCAGTTGCTGGTGGGTTTGATCAACGGCTGCTTTTACGCCATGCTGAGCATGGGGCTGGCCATTATTTTCGGCCTGCTCAACATCATCAACTTCGCGCACGGCGCGCAGTTCATGGTGGCCGCCTTCCTCGCCTGGATCGGTTTTTCGCAGCTCCCGCTGCTGCTGGGACCGGAATTCAAAATCAACTTCTGGGCCGCGCTCATCCTGGCCCCGCTGATTGTCGGCGCCCTGGGCGTGCTGCTTGAGAAAACCCTGCTCAAGCGGCTCTACCATCTCGATCATCTCTACGGCCTTCTGCTGACCTTTGGCGTCGCGCTAGTGCTGGAAGGGGCCTTTCGCCACTTCTACGGCATCTCGGGGGCGAGTTACGATCCGCCCGCGCTGCTGCAGGGCGGCGTCGACCTGGGCTTCATGTACCTGCCAATCTACCGCGGTTTCGTGGTGCTCGCTTCGATACTGATCTGCGCCGTCACCTGGTACCTTTTCGAGAAAACCCGGCTAGGTGCCCTGCTGCGCGCCGGCACCGAGAACCCGAAGCTGCTGCAGGCCTTCGGCGTCAACATTCCGCTGATGGTCACCCTGACCTACGGCTTCGGCGTCGGGCTCGCAGGCATCGCGGGTGTCATGGCCGCGCCGATCATGCAGGTCAATCCGCTCATGGGCGCCAACCTGCTCAACATCGTATTTGCCGTAGTGGTGATTGGCGGCCTCGGTTCAATCCTGGGCGCAATCATCAGCGGGCTGGCCCTGGGTCTGCTCGAAGGGCTCACCAAGGTGTTTTACCCGGAAGCCTCGACCGTGGTGGTGTTCGTCATCATGGCGGTGGTCCTGCTGACCCGCCCCGCAGGCCTGTTCGGCAAGGAGAACTAAATGATGAAACGCATTCCTATGCCTATCCGCATCCTGCTGGTGCTGCTGGTACCCGCGCTACTGGTGCCGGCCTTTCCCGAAATCGCCTACCCGGTCTTCATCATGAAGGTGCTGTGCTATGCGTTGTTTGCACTGGCCTTCAACCTGCTGATCGGCTTTACCGGCCTGGTGTCGTTCGGCCACGCGGCCTTCTTCGGCTGGGCCGGCTACACCACCGGCATCCTGATGATCCGTTTCGCAGCAAATGGCTTCCCGGTCGAGCTCGCAATCCTTGCGGGCATGGCGGTGGCCACCGCGATCGGCTGGCTGATCGGCACGCTGGCGATACGCCGCACCGGCATCTACTTCGCGATGATCACCCTGGCCCTCTCGCAAGTGGCCTACTTCCTGGCCGTGCAGATACCCTGGACCGGCGGCGAAGACGGCATGCAAGGGATCCCGCGCGGCAAGCTGCTCGGCCTGATCGACCTCTCGGTCGACAACCACATGTACTACTTCACCCTCGCGGTGTTCGTGGCGGCCTTCCTGGCGATCCACCGCATCGTGCATTCGCCCTTCGGGCAAGCCCTCAAGGCGCTGCGCGACAACGCACCGCGGGCCGTCTCGTTGGGCTACGACACCGACCGCTGCAAGCTCTATGCTTTCATGCTGTCGGCAGCGTTTGCCGGCCTGGCAGGCTCACTCAAGGCCCTGGTTCTGCAGCTTTCTGCGCTCAACGACGTGATGCTGACGACCTCGACCGAGGTGTTGCTGATGACGCTGCTGGGCGGGCTCGGCACCAGCTGGGGCCCCGTGGTAGGCTCCACCCTGGTAGTCAGCCTGCAGAATCACCTCGCCGCGCTGGGCGGAGTGGTTACCATCATCATCGGCCTGACCTTCATCGTCTGCGTGTCGTTCTTCCGGCGCGGCCTGGTGGGCGAATGGCAGGCCTTGCTGCAACGCCGACACACGAAACAACACAATGTCCTCCTCCACGACCGCGCCCCGATTGCCGCCGAAACGCAGGGCCGCTGATATCGCCTACGATGCGATCGAAGCGATGATCTCGACGCTGCAGCTCGAACCCGGCGCGCCGGTGGTCGAGGCCGATCTGGCCGAGCGCACCCAGCTCGGCCGCACGCCGGTACGCGAAGCGCTGCTGCGCATGGTGTCGATCGGCCTGATCGATCAGCAACCGCGACGCGGCCTGCTGGTGTCCCACATCGACCTGGCCGATCACCTCGATGTAATCCAGACGCGCCGCGCCCTCGAACGACTGATTGCCGCGTGTTCTGCACGCCGCGCCACGGCAGCGCAGCGCCAGGCGATCGTGCGCTGCGCCGAAAAAATGGTCAAGGCGGCGGCGCGCGGTCACCTCGAAGACTACATGCGGGCCGACCATGAACTCGACGAAGTCAATCACCATGCAAGCCAGAACCATTCGGCGGTCAAATGCGTGGTGCCGCTGGTCGTGCAATGCCGACGTTTCTGGTATGCCTATCAGCACGAGGGAGAAATTGCCGAAGCCGCCCGGCACCACCTGGAACTGGCCCGGGGGATTGCCACGGGCGACGAAAAGGCGGCCATGCAAGGCGCCGATGGATTGATGGACTACCTTGAACATTTTGCCCGGCGGGTGATTAACAATTGAATGAGCACTGAAGACCGCCGCGACGCAGCCACAGTGCACCATAAGCCCTGCCCGAACGCTGACATGGATAATTTTCGATAATGACCCGCCCCCCCGGACCCCTATTTTTCAGGAGACTTTCCCCATGGACATGAAAACCTCCCCGCTGTCATTGCTCAAGGACCCCAGCCTGCTCAAGACCGACGCGCTGATCAACGGCCAATGGGTGGCTGGCGGCAGCCGCTTCGACGTCAACGACCCG
>JBKJKI010000153.1:0-9362 GCA_046597475.1 Polaromonas sp.
CAGGCCCAGGCCTTGTCATGGCGGGCCGGCATGTGCTCGGCCGCGTCTTTGGCAGCCCACGGGAGCAGGCCGTCAGGCGTGGTGTCGCTTGCCAGACCCAGCGCCCGCGCCAGGGCCCGCTCGTGCGGCGGGGAGAGGGTGGCCGCGTCCCGGCGGTCCGTCTGCAAGACCGCCATGCCCTGCAGCAAACGGCCCAGCTGGCCGAGGTTTTCACGCGGCAGCGCCTGCAGGGCCGGGAGCCAGCCTTCGGCGCTGCAGCCGGCAAAAGGGATGATCAGGTGTCGGGTGGGGGAAGAAGGCGAGGAAGGTGGCGCGAAAGCTGACATGGCCCTATTGTCCGGGATGCCACAATCGCCGACATGCAAATTCCCTACGAGCTGATTCTGGGCTGGCGCTATACCCGCGCAGGCCGCGCCACGCGTCGCAATGGCTTCATTTCCTTTATTTCGGGCGTGTCCATGCTGGGCATTGCGCTGGGCGTGGCGGCATTGATCATTGTGCTGAGTGTGATGAACGGTTTCCAGAAGGAAGTCCGCGACCGCATGCTGGGCGTGATCTCGCACATCGAGGTGTTCGCACCTGGCGGCGCTGCGCTGCCCGACCCGCAGAAAACCCTGGCCGAGATACGGGCCAACCCCGAGGTGGTGGGTGCTGCAACATTCATAGCAGCTCAAGCCCTGCTGGCCCGGGGTGAGGACATGAAAGGCACCGTCGTCAGGGGAATTGACCCGGCGCTGGAGAGCCAGGTGACTGACCTGGCCGTCACGTCGGCGACTACGCTGGCGAGACTGGTTCCCGGCCAGTTTAGCGTGGTGCTCGGCGGCGAACTGGCAAGGGCCATGGGCGTGGCCGAAGGCGATACCGTCACGCTGATTGCTCCCAGCGGCCAGGTCACCCCCGCCGGCGTGGTGCCGCGGCTCAAGCAGATGACGGTGGTGGGCACCTTCGATTCCGGCCATTTTGAATACGATTCGGCGCTGGTCATGATGCATCAGGACGACGCGGCAAAAATTTTCCGTCTCGAAGGACCGACCGGCATCCGCATCAAGCTCAAGGACTTGCACAAGGCGCGGGAAGTGGCGACGGAATTGTCGCGAACCCTGAGCGGCGATCTGCTGATCCGTGACTGGACGCGGCAGAACAAGACCTGGTTTTCCGCCGTGGAGCTGGAAAAACGCATGATGTTCATCATTCTGACCCTCATCGTCGCGGTGGCGGCCTTCAACCTGGTCAGCACGCTGGTCATGACGGTGACCGACAAGCGCGCCGACATTGCCATCCTGCGTACCCTGGGCGCCAGCCCCCGCAGCATCATGGGCATCTTCATGGTGCAAGGCGCCATGGTGGGCGTCATAGGCACGCTTTCCGGCCTGCTGCTGGGCCTAGGAATCGCCTTTAACATCGACGTGATTGTTCCGGCGCTTGAGCAGTTGTTTCATGCCAGTTTCCTGCCCAAGGACATTTACCTGATCAGCCGCATGCCCAGCGAGCCGCAGTACAGCGACATCATGCCGATTGTTGTCATATCGCTGGTGCTGTCGTTTCTTGCAACCATCTATCCGAGCTGGCGCGCCAGCCGCGTCAACCCGGCCGAGGCTCTGCGTTATGAGTGAACTCAAGAGTGATTTGATGAATGCCCTGAGCGGCGATAAAGCAAATGGCGAAGTCGTGCTGCGCGCCAGCGGCCTGACCAAGCGCTTTCACGAAGGCCGGCTTGACGTGACGGTGCTGCAGGGCGTTGACCTGCAGGTGCATCGCGGTGAGACGCTGGCCATCGTTGGCGCCTCGGGTTCCGGCAAAAGCACCTTGCTGCACCTCATGGGCGGGCTGGACGCGCCGACTGACGGGCAGGTGGACATCAAGGGGCAGCGGCTTTCCTCGCTTTCCCCCGCGCAACAGGGCGAGCTGCGCAACCAGCACCTGGGTTTTGTCTACCAGTTTCACCACCTTCTGCCCGAGTTCAGCGCGCTTGACAACGTGGCCATGCCGCTGTGGATCAGGCGCCAGGAACGTGAACAGGCTGCGGAAGTCGCCATGAAGATGCTGGCGACCGTGGGCCTGCAGGACCGCGTCCATCACCGCCCCTCGGAGCTGTCGGGCGGCGAGCGCCAGCGCGTGGCCATTGCCCGCGCGCTGGTCACCCGGCCGGCTTGCGTGCTGGCCGACGAGCCCACCGGCAACCTGGACCGGGCCACCGCCGACGGCGTGTTTGAGTTGATGCTGCAACTGGCCCGCGAACACGGCACGGCATTCGTGCTCGTCACGCACGATGAGGCTCTGGCGGTGCGCTGCGGGCGCCATCTCAGGCTGGTGCTGGGCAAGCTGTCAGGGGCTGGGTTCTAGCGTTGGTGGCCAGACGATGCGGCGAGTAGGTTTCCGGGGTTCTTGCCGGCAATCTCCCCATCGCATCTGCCCTTCCAGTTGGTATCACAATGCGAAGAACGCGATAGGGCCGGATTTTCCGGCGCCTGCCCGATTGCGAGAGGCAGCCATGGATACAGATCACCCAATAGCGCCGGCATGGCGCATCGCTCACTGGCTGAACGCGGCCTCGCCGCTAACGCTGCAGGCACTTCGCGGTCGCGTGGTGGTCCTTCACGCGTTCCAGATGCTCTGTCCGGCCTGTGTTTCTGACGGCCTGCCGCAAGCCGCCCGGATTGACAGGTGGTTTTCCAGGGACACGGTATGCGTGGTTGGGCTGCACACCGTCTTTGAACACCACGCTGTCATGGGGCTGGAAGCGTTGAAGGCATTCGTCCATGAATACCGGCTGCAATTCCCCATCGGTGTTGACCAGCCTGGCCTGCATGGCGCCGTACCGCAGACCATGCAGGCTTACGGTTTGCAGGGAACGCCCAGTCTGATACTCATCGACAAGGCAGGTCGCGTGCGTCTCAGTCATTTCGGGCGTATAGACGACCTGGCCGTAGGGGCTGCGATTGGGCAACTCAGCGCGGAGGATGGACCGCCGCAAGCCGGGCCTGAAGCCGCTACCGGACCTCAAGGCTCCAGCGCAATAACACCAGGCGCATGCACGAGTGATTTCTGCCCGGCCGCCATTTCAGGGAATGACGCCGGCGTTTGAGGGTCTGCGCGCCGGCGCACCACCATACGCCCCAAGGTGTCGGCTGGGCCCGTCGATCCGCGGTGTTACCGATGGCGGCTTCCGAACAGATAGTCCCAGAGTCCGTTGGTCACGCCGTAATGACCGGGCGGGATATTGGGATCGTGGTGCAGCGCATGCCAACGCTTGCGCTGCTTCAACCATGCGTGACGGGCACGCCAATGGTGCGAGGCATGGTGCGTGATCGAATAGGCCAGGTAACCGGTCAACATGCCGAATGTCAGTGCGCAGGCCCGCCACAGACCCCCCAGAATCAGCCCGGGCAGAAAGACGAGGCTTGCAATCAGCGAGGCGCTCAGAATGGTCGGCGTGCTGATCAAGGCCGTAGGCCGGCGATGGTGCTCTGCGTGCCAGGCGCTGAAGGGCCGCAAGCCGTGCAACACGAAGCGATGCAACAGGTACTCGACGAGCGTCCAGCCCGTCAGCCCGAGAAGGGAAAATGCCATGATCTCAAGATGCTTCTCGCGCGGTCCGGCAATCATCAGGAAAGCCGCCAGGGCGAATGACGCGCCCGCATAAAGGGCAAAGTCTGCGCGGTAGGCCAGCTTGCCGTGTTCCAGCGTGAAAAGATGCGTGAAACTCATAGTTCAAAACCGCCACTCAGTCCTCCGCCGATCCCTGCCCTTGCCGAAAAGCCTTACGGCAATCAGGGGCCAATCTCACAGAATCCGGTTGAACCAGAGCAGCGACAAGCTTGCCGAGACAAGCGCCAGCGCCGCTGCCACCAGGGCCAGCAAGCCCGATATCTCCGTTTCCTTTTTCTCGACAGTCAACCTGGAACTGAGCGTTTCATACACCTTCTTCAGGTCGCCCGCCGTGCCTGCGTAAAAGTACTCGGCCTGCGTGGCGCGGGCAATGCTCTTGAGGGTTTCCTCGTCGAGCTTGACGCGCATCGACCAGCCTTCAAAACCAATGGTTTCGCCTTCCACCGTGCCGACGCCAACGGTGTAGATACGCACGCCGTGGTCTGCCGCGACCTTGGCGGCGTCGAGTGAATCCACGCCGGTGGTGCGCTGGCCATCGGTCAGCAAGATAATGGCCGCCGACGTATAGGAGCCGGGCGCCACCGGAACGAATTCCTTCTTCACATTCTTGCCGTCCGCGCGATTCTTCAGGGACTGGTCCAGCGTCGTGCCGCGTGGCCGGTCCCGGCCCGATTGCATGGATTCCAGATCAATGCCCGCATCCGGAAAAAGCTCGGCCAGCGACACCACGATGCCGTTGCCAATTGCGGTGCCGCGCTGCAACTGGAACTTGTCGATGGCCGCGATCAGATCCTCGCGATTCAGGGTGGGCGGCTGAACCACGGCGGCGGTGCCGGCAAACGCCACCACGCCGACCCGCACATTGCGCGGCAGCTCGGCCAGAAAGGCCTTGGCGGCATTTTGGGAAGCCACCAGGCGGTTGGGCAATACATCCGTCGCGCGCATGCTGCCCGATACATCCATCGCCAGCATGATGGTTTCGTTTTGCGAAGGCAGGGCGACAACGGCAAAAGGCCGGGACGACGCGACCAGCATGGCCGCCAGCGACAGCAAAAACAGCAGCGGAGGAATGTGCCGGCGAACGCTCTGGCCGGCGCCCATGGCTTCGCGCACGATGGACAGGCTTGCGTAACGCACGGCCAGTTTTTTCTTTCGGCCAAGCAGCCAGACATACACCGCGACCAGCAGGGGGATGGCCAGCAGCAGCCAGAGAAACTGGGGCCATAAAAAAGTCATGGTGCGTCCCTGTCCTTGTTCATGGCTCAGGCCGCGTGGCTCAGGTGGACGGGAAGCCTGGCTCCCGCAACTGCCCGGGCACCCGAAGCGCGGCTGCGGCTCTTGCGCAAGTCGGTAAAACGCAGGATGGCGTCGACCAGCTTGCCATCGGTCGAAAGCTCCAGCGTGTCCACGCCTGCGCGCGCCAGCGTCTGCCGCAACTCGCCTTCCCGCTGGGCCGCTATGCGGGCGAAGCGAAGTCGAAAGCCCTTGTCATGTGTATCGACCAGCAACTGCTCGCCGGTTTCCACATCGCGAATCGGAATCAGCCCGAGATCCGGCAGTTCGAGTTCCAGCGGATCAAGCAGACGCACGGCCACCACCTCGTGCCGCTGGGCAAGCAGGCCCAGGGGCTTTTCCCAGCCCGGCTCGCTGATGAAATCGGACAGGACAAACAGCGTGGAGCGCCGGCGCACCAGGTTCGCGGCGGATTGGAGCAGCTCACTCAGGCGCGTGGTGCCAGCGTTGCCGTCGTCTGCCATTGGGCGCCGCTGCAGCGTATGCAGCAGCTGCAAAACGTGGTGGCGACCGCCGCGCGCCGGTATCACGGTGTCGACGCCCGCGCCATAGAGCAGCGCGCCAACACGGTTGCCATGACGCGTCAACAGCCGCGCCAGCACGGCAACGAATTCAGCTGACACCTGGCGCTTGCGCTGCTCACCGGAGCCGAAGTCCATTGACGGGCTCAGGTCCAGCAGGAACCAGGCGCTCATTTCCCGGTCTTCGGTAAACACCCGCACATGCGCCTGCTGCAAACGGGCCGTGACATTCCAGTCAATGTGGCGCACGTCGTCGTGGTGCTGGTATTCACGCAGGTCGGCCAGATCCATGCCGGTGCCCCGGAGCAGGGTGCGGTAGTCGCCCTGCAGCAGCCCGTCGAGGCGGCGAATCACCGTCCATTCCAGACGGCGCAGCAACTGCTCGGCACTTTCGGCAGGGGCTGATGCGACAGGCGGCTGTTCAGCCTGTGAAAGCTTAGGCATGGCACACTCCCCGGTCGTCCAAGTACCGGCCGCGGAACCGGCTTTGCCGGGCCGCAGGCGGGGCAGCCCCCTCGGGGGGCAGCGACCCGCGCAGCGGCGGAGCGTGGGGGCTATGTTCAGGCGGCGAGTTTTTCATGGGCAAGCGCTTTGGCGGGGGGCGGAATTCTGGCCATGATCTTGCTGATGAGCGGGCCGGCAAACAGGCCTTCGGACAGGGCTTCGTAGGACAAGACCAGGCGGTGGCGCAGTACATCGGGCACCAGATCGGTCATGTCTTCGGGCAGGGCATAGCTTCGGCCGCGCAGCATGGCAAGCGCGCGGGCACCCTCGGTGAGGTTGATGGTGGCGCGCGGACTGGCGCCAAAGGTGATGAAGCGCTCAAGATCCTTGAGCCCATGTTTTGCAGGATGGCGCGTGCTTGAAACCAGCCGCACCGCGTATTGCACCAGCGAAGGATCGACATAAATACGCCGGCATTCGGCCTGCAGCGCTGCCAGTTGCGCGGTGGTGGCCACGGCAGACACGTCAATGGCGGGGCCGGTGACGCGCTGGACGATGACGAACTCTTCCTCGTCGCTCGGGTAGTCCACCAGCACCTTCATCATGAAGCGGTCTACCTGCGCTTCAGGCAGCGGATAAGTGCCTTCGGTTTCGATCGGGTTTTGCGTCGCCATCACCAGGAATGGCGCGGGCACCTTGTGCGTGATGCCGGCAATCGTGACCTGCCGCTCCTGCATGACCTCCAGCAAGGCGCTCTGCACCTTGGCGGGCGCGCGGTTGATCTCGTCGGCCAGCAACAGATTGGTGAAAACGGGACCCAGCGAGGTGCTGAATTCGCCCGTTTTCTGGTTGTAGATGCGCGTGCCTATCAGGTCAGCTGGCACCAGGTCGGGCGTGAACTGGATGCGCTTGAATTCGCCCTGGATGGTGCTGGCCAGCGTCCTTACCGTCAGGGTCTTGGCCAGGCCCGGCACGCCTTCCACCAGTAGATGGCCTTGCGCCAGGATGGCCACCATGACGCGCTCAAGAAAGCGGTCCTGCCCCACCACCACGCGTTTGACTTCGTAGAGGATCTGCTCCATGAGCTGGGCGGTCTTGTCGCTGGCAGGAGCGGTGCTGGTGTCCATGAGAGTCCTTCAGAAGGGCGGCATTCCGGCCGCAGACGCCGCGCTTTCAATCGGCACCGCAAAACCGATGCCGACAAATGTGCGCTGCTGGTTGGGGTTGTAAATCGCGGTGACGATACCCACCACCGCGCCGTCCATGGTGACAAGCGGGCCGCCGGAATTGCCGGGATTGGCGGCGGCATCGAACTGGATGAGGTTGCTCATCAACTGCTTGCCTTCGGGCGAGCGAAACGTGCGCTGAAGCCCGGAGACAATACCGGCCGATGCCGACGGGCCGATGCCGAAGGGATGGCCGACAGCCATCACCTGGTCGCCGGGCGCCAGATCGGCGGTTGATCGCATGGTGGCCGCGGGCAGGTCGTCGGGGATTTTGTGCGCCTGCAACACCGCCAGGTCGTTTTCCGGCTGCACGCCGGTGATGGTGGCGATGGACTCCAGCCCGTCCGCAAACGTCACCTTGATGGTCTCCGCGTTCTGCACCACATGCAGATTGGTCAGGATAATGCCCTTGTCCACGATGACCACGCCGGTACCCACGCTGCGCTCGACATCCTCCTTGCCATCCTGGCCCTTGGTGCTTTTGCCCAGGCCCACCACGCGCACGACAGAAGGAATGATGGTGTCGTAAGCCTTGACCGCCGGCGATGGAAGGGTTGTCGTTTCCAGGGTTTTTAGGACGGCCGCGTTGATGTCGTCCTGGGTAAGCCTGGGCGCTGCGGACGGCCGAAACAGCGAAAAACTGATGGCCAGCAACAAGGCCAGCAAACCAACGACAGACCAGAGCAGATACAGCTGTCGGTCAGCCAGATGCCGGGTGAGGCGTGACAAACGGGAGGAAGGAAGGGGTGGGGCAGCGGACGGTGCCAATGTTTCGGCTGCGCTCGCGTCCGGTGCCGCGCTGGCGTCCGCGCGCGGCACCGGGCGGCTCGAACTACTGTAAAGGGCAGGCCTTCGCATCCGTTCACCTGTGTGGTAAATGTCAAAAACCGGATCTCAAGCATTGCACCGTATCACGATTCCCGCATTTCTGCACGGCTTTGCAGCAGTGCCGGAAACCCCTTGTAACAGCCGGTTCGCGGCGCGCTCAGCCCGGTTTGCGCTCGGCAGGCTGGCGCATCAGCGTGAGCGCCAGGGCCGCAGATGCCAGCATCAGGAAAAGGCTGACGGCATTGAGCACCGGGGTCGCGCCTTCACGCATCCGGCCGTACATCATGACCGTGAGGGGAGAGTCCGATCCGACCAGCATCAGCGTGGTGTTGAAGTTCTCAAAAGACATCAGAAACGAGATGGCTGCGGCCCCGACCAGGGCGGGCTTGAGGGCGGGCAGCGTGATGGTGAGAAAGACCGCCACGCGGGACGCGCCCAAGTTGTACGCGGCCTCTTCCAGGCTGATGTCCAGGCGTTTCAGGCGAGCGGTGATGATGAGCGTGGCAATCGAGACGATGTAGGAAAACTGGCCCAGCACGACAAGCGGCAGGCCAGGGCGCAGGAAGTCAAGTTCGACTCCCCAGGTGTCATCGGCAAACTGCGCCATCCGGCTGGCAAAAGCCAGTATCGAGATGCCCAGAATTACGCCAGGAATCACCAGCGGCGCGAGCATCAGCAGCGACAGTGCCTGCTTGCCCGGGAACCGGCTGCGTTCAATCAAAAAGGCGTTGGTCGTGCCCACGACCACGGCGAGCAGCGTCACCCAGCAGGCGACCACCACGCTGGTCCAGAGGCTGGCCAGCAGCGGGCCATCGGCAAACAGGCCGGTGCGACCGGTCTGCCGGCCAAAAAACCAGTCCAGCGTGAAGCCGCGCCAGGGCGGCGCGGGGTAGGGCGCGTCGTTGAAGGCAAACACCGCCACCACCAGCAGCGGCAGGAAAAGAAAGGAAAAAAACAGCACGGCGTAGGCCACCGTGCTGGCGCGCAGCCAGGCAGGGCGCGGCAGGGAGGCGATCATCGAAGGACTCCCCGGGTTCCGTGCAAGTGACCGCGCGGAACCGGCTTCGCCGGGCCGCAGTGGTCGCCCCCTGCAAGGGGGGAGGGGACTACACGAAGTGAGACCCAACGGGGGTGTGTCATGATTTTTTCATCACTTCGCCAAATTTTTGGCCAGTCAATTTAAGCCCCAGCCACACGATAGCCGTCGACAGCCCCAGCAGCAAAAATCCGAAAGCCGCGCCCTGTTCCCAGTTGAAGCGGGTGATGAACTGGGTGTAGATCTGCTCGGTGAACCACTGCGAGTTCTTGCCGCCCAGCAGCGTGGGCGTCAGGTAGTTGCCCAAGGTGAGCATGAATACCACAATGCACCCCGCCACAATGCCGGGCGCAGCGTGCGGAATGACGATCTGGCGCAGGATCGACCAGCCGTCGCCGCCCAGAT
>JBKJKI010000165.1:0-5155 GCA_046597475.1 Polaromonas sp.
CGCCGAGCAGGCCTATGCGGTGCAGGATGGCGTGGCCGAGGCCCTGCAGTGGTTCAGCCCCCAGGGACCCATGCACTGGAAGTCGGGCGGCCCCTCGCGCCAGGCCACCCTGACGCACGCGCCGCTGCCTCCGGCCGGCATCTGGAACAGCCCGGCCACGGCCGGCGGCTTTGCCTTTTCCATGCGCGGCATCGAGGCCGAGGTCGCCCTGCGGCTGGGCCGGGCGGTCGACGCGCAGACGGCGGCCACGCTGGACGCTGGCAGCGCCGCAGCGCTGATCGAGGCCATGGCGGTGTCCATCGAGGTGGTCGATTCGCGCTGGACCGGCGGCATGTTGGCGCCGGCGCTGCTGCGCCTGGCCGACCTGCAGACCCACGGCGCGCTGGTGCTCGGTCCGTGGGTGCCCTGGGCGCCGCGCGACTGGGACAAACAGATTTGCCGCGTCTACATTGGTGAGCAGCCGGCGGTGCAGCGCCAGGGCAGCCACGCGCTGGGCGATCCGCTCTGGGGCGTGCCCGAATGGCTGCGTCACGCCACCCGCGGCGGCCGCACCGTGGCCGCCGGCACGGTGCTGACCACCGGCACCTGGGTGGGCGTGCTGAACGCCAGCGCCGGCGACCGGGTGATTGCCGAATTCGATGGCATTGGCGCGGCGCACGTCCAGTTCTGAGACCGCTCCTTCAGCGCGGCGCTGACCGCCAGTGCGGCCTTGCGCACCGGCTCCTGGTGCAGGCATCCTGCCTTTGCCATCCTCCTGCCGCGCGCTGTTGCGCTTGACCCGCGCAGGCCCCGGGCCGACACTGCCGAAAAGCGATGTGTCCCGTGTCACGGCGAAGGAGGGCCATCATGGCCAGGCAATTGATCATCTGCTGCGACGGCACCAACAACAACCTGACGGGCGGCAGCCGCGACACCAATGTCACCAGGATTTGCGAGCTGTTCGCGCCCGACGCCAATGAGCAGCTGCTGCACTACGACCCGGGTGTCGGCAACCCGGGTCAGTTGCCCGGCGCCTCGCTGAGTGACAGCATCAGCCGCTTTTCGACGCGTCTTCACGGCCTGGCTTTTGGCCGGGGCATTTACGAAAACATCGCTCAAGCCTATCTTTTCCTGATGCGGCACTATCAGCCTGGCGACCAGATTTTCCTGCTGGGGTTTTCACGCGGCGCCTTCACGGCGCGCAGCATCGGCGGGCTGGTAACCCAGTTCGGCCTGCTGCGGCCGGCCATGGAAGACCTGGTTCCGACCCTGCTGCACGTCTATTTTTCCGATCGCCAGCTGGGCGGTGCCCGCTACACCGCGATCCGCGACCAGATCGGCCGGCTGTTTGCCTCCGATCAGAGCCGCACCGCGCCGGTCTGGTTCGTTGGCGTGTGGGACACGGTGTCATCGGTCGGTGCGCCGCTGCTGAGCCGCACCATCACCGCCTCGCCCACCATCGTCGGCAAGCGCTTCAACCATGTGCGTCACGCGCTGGCGCTGGACGAATACCGCCGCTCCTTCGAGCCCAGGCCGTATTACATCGACCCGAAGCACGACTACGCCGCCAGCGGGCAGAGCATTGACCAGCGCTGGTTCTCCGGCGCGCACGGCGACGTGGGCGGCGGCTATGCCGCCAGCCAGGGGCGGCTGGCTGACGAGACGCTGCTCTGGCTGCTGCAGGAGGCGGTGCAATGCCAGCTGCGCCTGCGTGCCGGTCTGATAGCTGCGGGCGGCAAGGTCGACACGACAGCCGTGCTGGCCACGCTGGCGCGGCCGGCCGCAGTGGTGCTGCACAGGCCGCGCATTCACAGCGAAACCTATGCTGCCCCGCTGTGGGCGCTGGCCGGCCTGCGCCAGCGCGACACGCACCGGGTATTCGACAGCGGCAGGCCGCAAGCCGTGGTGCCGCTGGAGCACCCGTCGGTGGCGGCATTGGGCCTGAGTTTCCCCTCGGGCACGGTGTGGGCGCGGCGGCGGCCGGTCCGGGGCCTGCTCATCGCCGCGCTGCTGGCCCTGCTGTTCTGGCTGCTTGCCGGCGGCCTGCTGACCGGCTCGGTCGCGCCCGAGCGCATGACGCTGTGGCAGTGCCTGATGGCGCTGGGCCATGATTTTTCGGCGCTGCTCAAGGCCAACGGCGCCCTGGCGCGCTGGCAGCTTGACTGGGCGGCGGCGCTGGCCTACCCGCTGGCGACGCTGCCGCAGCCGGTCAGCCGCGTTGCCGGCGCCCTGCTGGCGGACTTCGGCCTGATCGCGGCCTATGCCTACCTGCTGGCGCGCGCCGTGACCTGGGCCTTTGCGCGCATCGCCGGGGTGCGCCGCGCGGCGCAAAAGCCGTCCGCGGCGCTCAAGCTGCTGGGCCTGGCCGCCGTGGCGGCGGTCTGGGGTGACGTGGCGGCAAACCTGCTGACGCTGGCGCTGCTCTGGTGGTTTCCGGCCTGGCCCGTGCTGGCCTGGGCCGAGCCGCTGCTGGGCGCGGCCATGACGCTGGCCGCGCTGAGCCAATGCGCCGGCCTGCTCGGCTGCGCCGTGCTTTTTCTGTGGGGCTGCACGCTCAGGCGCTGACCAGCCAATTCCCCGGCGAGCTGCAGGATTGCCGGCCCGCAGATAATGGAGAGCCCCGTTGTCGCAACCCCGCTGCAAGCTCATTTCTCTCCCCATGCCCGGCATTCACATCACCGATATTGAAGCGGCCATCAACTACTGGCGCGCCGAAGCGCCTTCCCCCGACGGCGTGACGCTGGCCGCCGAGGTGCGCGTGCTGGCCGAGGTCTACGCGCTCATGGTGTTCCGGCACGAGGAGCTGGCCGACGAAACCACTTTCCCGCTCGAGGCGCTGGCCGCCTGGCTTGCCTGGTACGACAGCACGGCCGACACGCCCTGCATCGCCATCTGCTCGACCAGCCAGGGCGACGATTTGTGCAAGGGCTGCGGCCGCACCTTCGAGGAGGTGCAGCACTGGCTGGCCATGAGTGCCGTGCAAAAGCGCAGCACCTGGCGGCGCATCACGCAGGAGGCCACGGCCTGGCGCTTCGGCCGCTACGCGGATCGGGCGCTTGAGAAGGCCGGGCAGTAGCCGGACCGCCTGAAAACGGGTTTTCCTGCCAAAAACCGCTTGATGCCCAATCAGTATGGTCGCTGTCAGCTATTGATTTTGTAGCATTGCCTGGCCAGCCGGGCTACACTGCCGTCATGCTCAAACTGACCCAGGCGCCCAATATCGCGATTGCCACGCTGTGGGCCGACGCGCTGCGGCAAGCCGGTTTCTCAGCCAGCGTGCAGCGCTATTTTCTCAGCGGCATTGCCGGCGAGCTGCCGCCCGACCAGTGCCTGCCCGAGGTCTGGCTTGGCAATGACGAGGAAAAGCCCGCCGCCCAGGCCTTGCTGCACGCCCTGCAAAACATGCCGCAGCGGCGCTGGCTGTGCCGCTGCGGCGAAATCGTTGAGGGCGGCTTTGAATACTGCTGGCAGTGCGGTGCGGCGATGCCGGGCTAAATGCCGCGCATGGCACGCAGTGAAAAACGTAGATGCGTTTTAGCGCCGGACTGCCTCTTCATGCCAGCAGGGGCCGCGGAACCGGCTTTGCCGGGCCGCAGGCGCAGTGGCCCCCTCGGGGGGCAGCGCATTACACGAAGTGAAAAGCGTGGGGGCGATCTACACCCTGAGCGCCAAGGCAGTGGCCATGCCGACATAGCTGGCCGGCGTCAGCGCCAGCAGGCGCTCCTTTTCGGCCTCGGGAATCTCCAGTGAGCGGATCAGCGCGTGCAGGTCTTCGGGCCGCACCGTTTTGCCGCGCGTGACTTCCTTGAGCTTTTCGTAGGCGCCCTGCACGCCGTAGCGGCGCATCACCGTCTGAATCGGCTCGGCCAGTACTTCCCAGGAGGCGTTCAGGTCGTCGGCCAGCGCTTCGCGGTTGAGTTCGAGCTTGTTCAGCCCGGCAAACAGCGATTGATAGGCCAGCACGGCGTAGCCCAGCGCCACGCCCATGTTGCGCAGCACGGTCGAGTCGGTCAGGTCACGCTGCCAGCGGCTGATCGGCAGTTTCTCGCTCATGTGGCGCAGCAGCGCGTTGGCCAGGCCGAGGTTGCCTTCGGCGTTTTCAAAGTCAATCGGGTTGACCTTGTGCGGCATGGTGGATGAGCCGATTTCGCCTTCTTTCAGGCGCTGTTTGAAGTAGCCGACGCTGACATAACCCCAGATGTCGCGCGCCAGGTCGATCAGTATGGTGTTGGTGCGCGCCACCGCGTCAAACAGCTCGGCCATGTAGTCGTGTGGCTCGATCTGGATGCTGTAGGGCTGGAAGCTCAGGCCCAGGCCCAGCGGCTCGGGGGTTTCAATGACGCTGCGGCTGAAGGCTTCCCAGTCAAAATCAGGCCAGGCTGACAGGTGGGCGTTGTAGTTGCCGACGGCGCCGTTCATCTTGGCCATGATTTTGACGCCGGCGATCCGTTCGCGTGCAAGCACCAGGCGCACCACGACATTGGCGATTTCCTTGCCGACGGTGGTGGGGCTGGCGGTCTGGCCGTGGGTGCGGCTGAGCATGGGTTCGGCCGCATAGTCGTGCGCCATCTGGCGCAGCTGCGCGATCAGCTTGTCGAGTGCGGGCAACAGGGACACCTCGCGGCTGCTTTTGAGCTGCAGCGCGTGGCTGGTGTTGTTGATGTCTTCGCTGGTGCAGGCAAAATGGACAAATTCACTCGCCGTTTGCAGCTCTGGCCGGTCTTCGAACTTGGACTTGATCCAGTATTCGACGGCTTTCACGTCATGGTTGGTGGTTTTTTCAATCACCTTGATGGCCAGCGCGTCGGCTTCGCTGAAGTTCTTCACCAGGCCCAACAAGTAGGTGCGCGCACCGGGGCTCAGGGGTTTGAATTCGGCAAATTTGGCGTCAGACAGCGCGATGAACCAGGCAATTTCCACCTGGACCCGGCGGTGCATATAGCCTTGTTCGGACATCAGGGGGCGTAAGGTGGCAAGTTTGGCGACGTATCGGCCGTCCAGCGGCGACAGTGCGTTGATGGGTGAAAAGCTCATGCGGGCGATTGTAGGCCGCACGGGTAACGATACCGGTCCCGTTGCGTTGCCACAGAATTTGATGTCGGTATGTCGCTGTCCTACAGCGCCCGCCCTGAATCGATAGAATGCTGGTTTCCCCACGGCACGACAAGAACACAGC
>JBKJKI010000173.1:0-4380 GCA_046597475.1 Polaromonas sp.
GGGCCTGGGCGCCATCGCGCTGGGCCTGCCGCTGGACCGCTTTGCCCTGACCGTGGTGGTGCTGGTGGCGGCCCTGCCCAGCGCCAGCAACGTCGCCATGCTGGCCGAGCGCTTTGGCGCCGACAACGGGCGCATCGCGCGCATCATTTTGCTGTCGACCGTGCTGGCTTTTTTCAGCTTTTCGGCCGCGGTGGCGCTGCTGACCTGAGGGGGCTGGCAAGGCGGCTGCGTGAGCCCGCAGCGTCAGTGCGGGTGCCGGTGGTGGATGTCCGGAAAGTGCGGGTGCTCATGGGTGACAGGCGCATGGCTGTGCCAGTGCGTGTGCGGCGCCTGGCCGTCCCAGGCGAAGTCGTGCTCATGCTGGTGGTGCGCGTCATGGCTGTGGCGATGCGCGTGCGCCAGCGGCTCATGCGTGTGCGGGTGCTCATGCCGCTCGGTCAGGTGCAGCCAGACCCCCAGCGCCATGAAGCCCCCGGCCAGCCAGAAGGCCGGCGTGGCGGTTTCGCCCAGCAGGCCAAGGGCCAGCGCGGCGCCTATGAAGGGCGCGGTTGAAAAATACGCACCGGTGCGCGCGCTGCCCAGGCCGCGCAGCGCCAGCACAAACAGCACCAGGCTCAGGCCGTAGCCCAGCAGCCCGACCGCCGCCGTTGACAGCAGCGTGAGCGGCGCCGGCAGCACCGCCCCCAGCCACAAGGCCAGGCCGGTGTTGACCGTTCCGGCGATCAGGCCCTTGCTGCCGGCGATGAACAGCGCATCCGAGGCCGACACCTTGCGCGTCAGGTTGTTGTCTATGGCCCAGCAAAGACAGGCCGCCGCAACGCCCAGCGGTCCGGCCCAGCCCGAGTCATTTATGGCGCCCATACCGCGTGAGGGCCAGGCCAGCACCACCCCGCCGGCCACAATGGCGAGCATGCCCAGCACGATGCGGCGGTCGGCGTTTTCCCTGAAGACGACCCAGGCAATCACCGCCGTTAACACCGCCTCCAGATTGAGCAGCAGCGAGGCCGCCGAGGCGCTGGCCTGCGTCAGCCCAAACAGCAGCGCCACCGGGCCCAGGATGCCGCCAAAAAAGATGGCGCCCAGCAGCCACGGCCACTCGGACCGGGCCAGCCCCGAAGCCTTCCAGCCCCGGTCCCGCAGCAGCCTGGCCAGCGTCAGACCCAGGCCGCTCGCCAGATAAAGCAGCCCGCCCAGCAGCACCGGCGACATTTCGCCCAGCAGCAGCTTGGCCAGCGGCGTGCTGGCGCCAAAGAGGGCGGCGGCGAGCAACGCATAAAGGATGTTGCGGTTCATGGCTGGATTGTGGGGTGGTTTTGGCGGGTGGCCCAATGGCCTTGCGAATGCACCCATGCAGTAAAGTCCTACCCATCCTGCCAGGCATGAAGGCCAGCAAACAGGCATCTACATCATTCAGCGAAAACTGGCCGCCGTGCCGTTACGAATTTCACGAGAGCAAAGAAGACAGTGGACCCAACAACAAGCAACAAAATCGTCTCATTCATCTGGGGCATTGCAGATGACGTGCTCAGGGACCTGTTCAGGCGCGGCAAATACCCGGATGTGATCTTGCCGATGTGCGTCATACGGCGCATGGATTCGGTGCTGGAGCCCACCAAGCAAGCGGTGCTCGACACCAAAAAGATGCTGGACGACGCCCACATCACCGAGCAGCGGGCGGCACTTTGCGAAGCCGCCGGGCAGGCGTTTTACAACACTTCCCGCTTTACCTTGCGTGACCTCAAGTCACGCGGCAGCCACCAGCAGCTGCTCGCCGACTTTGAGGACTACCTCAACGGCTTTTCTCCCAACGTGCTGGACATCCTGGAGAACTTCAAGTTCCGCAACCAGCTGCCCACCCTGTCCAAGGCGGACGCGTTGGGCACCCTGATCATCAAATTCCTTGACCCCGACATGGACCTGTCACCCGCTGGCATCGACAACCACGCCATGGGCACCGTGTTCGAGGAGCTGGTGCGCAAGTTCAACGAAGAAAACAACGAGGAAGCCGGCGAGCACTGGACCCCGCGCGACGCGGTGCGGCTGATGGCCAATCTGGTGTTTTCTCCCATCGAATCCGAACTCAAGTCGGGCACCTACCTGCTTTTTGACGATGCCTGCGGCACGGGCGGCATGCTGACCGTGGCCGAGGAAACGCTGGAGGCCATCGCCCGCAGGCGCGGCATCCAGATCAACAGCCACCTCTACGGCCAGGAGATCAATCCCGAGACCTACGCCATCTGCAAGGCCGACATGCTGCTCAAGGGCGAAGGCGAGAACGCCGAGCACATCGTCGGCGGCGCCGAATGGTCCACGCTGTCCAACGATGCGTTTCCGGCCCACGAGTTCGACTTCATGCTCGCCAATCCACCGTATGGAAAAAGCTGGAAGAAAGACCTCGAAGCCATGGGCGGCAAGGACGGCATGCGCGATCCCCGCTTCAAGGTGATGCACCAGGGCGAAGAACTCTCGCTGGTCACCCGCTCCAGCGACGGCCAAATGCTCTTTCTGGTCAACATGGCGACCAAGATGAACCACCAGTCGGCGCTGGGCAGCCGGATTGCCGAGGTTCACAACGGCAGTTCGCTCTTCACCGGCGACGCGGGCCAGGGCGAAAGCAACATTCGCCGCTGGATCATCGAGAACGACTGGCTGGAGGCCATCGTAGCCCTGCCGCTCAACCTGTTCTACAACACCGGCATTGCCACCTACATCTGGGTGCTGTCCAACCGCAAGCCCGCGCATCGCCAAGGCCAGGTGCAGCTCATCGACGCCAGCCAGTGGTTCAAGCCCCTGCGCAAAAACCTGGGCAAGAAAAACTGCGAACTCAGCGCCGATGACATCGCCCGCATCACCCAGACCTTCCTCGATTTCAAGGAAACGCCCGAGTCCAAAATCTTCCCCAATGCCGCCTTTGGCTACTGGAAAGTCACTGTCGAGCGCCCGCTGCGCCTGCACAGCCAGCTGTCCCGCCAAGCCCTGGAGGCGCTGCGCTTTGCCTCGGGCGACGAAGACCTGCGCGGCGTACTGTTTGAAGAATTCGGCAACGCCCTGTTCACCGGCTTCGCCAGCATTGCCGCCGATCTGGAGCAGCGTTTGGCGGACTGGGGCGGCGACGAGGCCGAAGACGAAACCGACGACGAAGAAAGCGCCAGCGCCAAAAAAGGCCTGCCCGAGAAAAAGAAAAAGAAGCTGCTCGACCCCAAAACCTGGGAGCGCGACGGCCGCCTGTTTGAGCTTGCCAGCCAGCTGCGCGCCGCGCTGGGCGAGCAGCTGTTTGAAGACCACAATATCTTTCGCGAGCAGGTTGCCGCCTGGCTCAAGAAAACCGCCACCAAACTGCCAGCCGCTGAACTCAAGCTCATCCTCAAGGCCGTGAGCTGGCGCGTCGAGACCGCGCCGCCGGTCAGGGCCAGAGTGCATAAGCCCGGCAAAGTCAAGGCCGACGCCCTGCACGGCCTGTACGGCGTGCCCGTGGACGGCAAGCCTGCGGTTGTCGAATACGAAGCCGACGCCGACTTGCGCGACACCGAGCAGGTGCCCTTGCTGGAAGCCGGCGGCATAGCAGCCTTCATCCGCCGCGAAGTGCTGCCCTACACGCCGGACGCTTGGGTCAAGCCCGACGCCACCAAAATCGGCTTTGAAGTCAGCTTTACCCGCCACTTCTACAAACCCCAGCCGCTGCGCACGCTAGCTGAAATTCGCGCCGACATTCTGGCCATCGAGGAAGAAGCGGGCGGGCTGCTGGATGAAATCATCGGCGGGCATGCGCCATAACATACCTAATTCGATATAATTTAAGCATGCCACTCCCACGCACTGAAAAGCCACTGCATTGGGTCGGGTCGTCCAAAAAAGACTTGATTTCCCTGCCCGAAGAGGTGGTGGACGACTTTGGCTACGCCCTGGGCGCCGTGCAGATGGGTGCCACACCCGCGCAGGCAAAGCCCTGGAAAGGAGAAGGCCCGGGCGTGCTGGAACTGGTTGAAAACCACCGGGGTGACACGTTTCGGGCGGTGTACGCGGTGCGCTTTGCCAAGGCGGTGTATGTGCCGCATTGTTTTCAGAAAAAATCTCCCAGCAGCATCCGCACTGCGCAAAGCGATATCGAGCTGATCCATGAGCGCCTCAAGCTGGCGCAGCAACACTACAAGGAACACCATGAAAGCCAAAACTAAAGCGCCACACCTTGAGGCCGTTGAGAGCGTTGAAACCGTTGAAACAGGTTCGGGCAACGTGTTTGTGGACCTGGGGCTGCGCCAGGCCCAGCCGTTTGGCCGCCGCCGCCTGGGTCAGCCCTTCGGCCTGCAGCAAGTCGTTCAGGCGCAGCGCCAGTTGTACCCGCAGCTGGCGCTCGTCGGGGTCGGCCAGCCCCAGGTCCAC
>JBKJKI010000186.1:0-46852 GCA_046597475.1 Polaromonas sp.
TTCGTGGTCCAGGTCGGGGCGTTCGCCGATCCCGACAAGGCGCGCGAGACCCGGTTGCGGGTGGAGCGAGCCGGCCTGAAGACCTATACCCACGTCGCCGAGACCAAGGACGGCAAGCGCACGCGGGTGCGGGTCGGCCCGTTCGCCAGCCGGGCCGAGGCCGATCAGGCGGCGGCAAAAATCAAAGGGCTGGATTTGCCGGCGGCGATCCTCACCTTGTGAGGGCCGCTACCTGATGGTTGCGCTGGACTGGATCTTCCTGGCCGTGCTGGCGCTGTCGCTGGCCCTGGGAGCCTGGCGCGGCCTGGTCTACGAGGTGTTGTCGGTGCTGGGCTGGATCGCGGCTTTCGTGCTGGCCCAGTGGTGGGCGCCGGAGGCGGCAAGCTGGCTGCCCATGGGGCAGGTGGGCGAGACCCTGCGCTACGCGGCGGGCTTCCTACTGGTCTTCATCGCTGCGGCATTCGCCGCCGGCCTGCTGGCCTGGGGAGTGAAGAAGCTGGTGACCGCGGTGGGGTTGCGGCCGGTGGACCGGACGCTCGGCGCCGCCTTCGGGCTGGTGCGTGGCGGCGTGTTGCTGCTGGCCCTGGCGGTGGTGGTCAACATGACGCCACTGCACGCCGGCCAGTGGTGGACCGAATCGAAAGGGGCCGATGTCTCGACGACGGTGCTCAGGGGATTGAAACCGGTATTGCCCGAGCGGTTCGGGCAATACCTGCCGGGATAGCGTTCAGGAAAGCTTCAACAATGTGTGGAATCGTCGGCGTCGTCAGCAACGCCCCAGTCAACCAGCTGATCTATGACGCCTTGTTGCTGCTGCAGCATCGCGGCCAGGATGCGGCCGGCATCGTCACCCAGCAGGAACGCAAGTTCTTCATGCACAAGGCCAAGGGCATGGTGCGCGACGTGTTTCGCACCCGCAACATGCGCAGCCTGCCCGGCGACGCTGGCCTGGGCCAGGTCCGCTATCCCACGGCCGGCAACGCCTACAGCGAGGAGGAGGCCCAGCCCTTTTACGTCAACGCGCCGTTCGGCATCGTGCTGGTGCACAACGGCAACCTGACCAACGCCCAGGCCCTGAAGGCCGAATTGTTCACATCCGATCATCGCCACATCAACACCGACAGCGATTCGGAGGTGCTGCTCAACGTCTTTGCCCATGAGCTGGAAAAGACCACCCGCGGCATCAAGCTGCAGCCCGAGGATGTATTCACCGCGGTGGCTGCCGTGCACCGCCGGGTGCGCGGCTCCTACGCCGTGATCGCGATGATCGCCGGTCACGGCCTGCTGGCCTTTCGCGATCCATTCGGCATCCGGCCGCTGTCGATCGGCCACAACGAGCACAACGTCATGGTGGCCAGCGAGTCGGTCTCTCTGGAAGGCACGGGCCACACCTTCGACCGGCATGTGCTGCCCGGCGAAGCGGTGTTCATCGACCTGCAAGGCAAGATCCATGCGAAGCAATGCGCCGACAACCCGAAGTTGTTCCCCTGCATCTTCGAGTTCGTCTACCTGGCGCGGCCCGACTCGGTGCTTGACGGAATTTCGGTGTATCAGGCGCGCCTCAACCTGGGCGAAACGCTGGCCAAGCGGGTGGTTTCCACCGTGCCGCCGACCGAGATCGACGTGATCATCCCGATCCCCGAATCGAGCCGCCCCAGCGCGACCCAGCTTGCGCACCTGCTCGGAGTGCCGTACCGCGAGGGCTTCGTCAAGAATCGCTACGTGGGCCGCACCTTCATCATGCCGGGGCAAGGCGTGCGCAAGAAATCGGTGCGCCAGAAGCTCAATGCGATCGCCAGCGAGTTCAAGGGGCGCAACGTGCTGCTGGTGGACGACTCGATCGTGCGCGGCACCACCAGCCGTGAGATCGTGCAGATGGCGCGCGACGCCGGCGCGAAGAAGGTGTACCTAGCCAGCGCCGCGCCGCCGGTGCGCTTTCCCAATGTCTACGGCATCGACATGCCCACGCCCAGCGAACTGGTGGCCTTCGACCGTACGATCGAGGAAGTGCGCGAGCTGATCGGCTGCGACGCCCTGATCTACCAGGACGTCGAGGGCATGAAGCGGGCGATCGGCGCGCTCAATCCGGCACTGGACGGCTTCGATGCCTCGTGCTTCGACGGCATCTACGTGACTGGCGACATCAATCCCGTTGACATCGCGCGCATCAACGAGGCGCGCATCGGCCAGGAAGACCCGCTCGGGGAAAATAGCTCCCGGCTGGCCCTGCCCAACGCGCAGGACGCCTGAGGAGAAAGTCAGACATGCAAACAAAGAAACTCCCGGCCGGACTGCACCGCGACACGCTGGCCGTGCGCACCGCGCTGGAACCGAGCCAGTACGGCGAAAACTCCGAGGCGTTGTACCTGACCAGCGGCTTCGTGCAAAGCGATTCCGAAACGATGGCTCACCGCTTCGCGAACCCGCAGGAGGGCTACACCTACGGTCGCACTTCGAATCCCACAGTCACCAGCTTCGAGCAGCGGCTGGCGGCGATGGAAGGCACCGAAGCCGCCATCGGCTCATCGACCGGGATGAGCGCGATCCTGATGATGTGCATGGGGCTGCTCAAGGTCGGCGATCACGTGATCTGCTCGCGTTCGGTGTTCGGCTCCACCATGAACCTGTTCGGCAAGGAGTTCGGCAAGTTCGGCGTCGAGACCACCTTCGTCTCGCAGACCGATCTGGGCGAGTGGCGCGCCGCGCTGCGTCCGACCACCCGGCTGCTGTTCGCCGAGACGCCGACCAATCCGCTGACCGAGGTCTGCGACATCCGGGCGCTGGCCGACATCGCCCACGCGGGCGGAGCGGTGCTGGCCGTCGACAACTGCTTTTGCACGCCCGTGCTGCAAAGGCCCATAGAACTGGGCGCTGACCTGGTGATTCATTCGGGCACCAAATACCTCGACGGCCAGGGTCGGGTCATGGCGGGCGCGATCTGCGGCCCGTCCAAACTCATCGTCGATGTGTTCGGCCCCATCGTGCGGACCGCCGGCATGGTGCTCTCGCCCTTCAATGCGTGGGTGGTACTCAAGGGCCTGGAAACCCTGCGCATCCGCATGCAGGCGCAAAGCACCACGGCCTTGGGCATCGCGCAATGGCTGGAGGCACACCCTGCGGTAAGCCGCGTGTACTACCCCGGCCTGGCCTCGCACCCCCAGCACGACTTGGCCATGCGCCAGCAAGCTGGCCTTGGCGGCGCCGTGGTGTCTTTCGATGTGCGTGGCAGCGATCCGGAATCGGCGCGTGCCAATGCCTTCCATGTGATCAACAGCACGCAGGTGGTGAGCATCGCCACCAACCTGGGCGACACCAAGTCCATCATCACCCACCCGGGAACCACCTCGCATGGGCGACTGACCGAAGCCCAGCGCCAAGCCGCGGGCATTGGCCAGGGCCTGATCCGCTTTGCGGCGGGCCTCGAACACATTGACGATCTGAAAGCCGACCTCGCGCGCGGCCTGGACACTCTGGCATGACACAAAAAATACGCACCCGGTTTGCGCCTTCGCCGACCGGCTTCATTCATCTCGGCAACATCCGCTCGGCGCTCTACCCGTGGGCGTTTGCCCGCGCCACAGGTGGCGACTTCATCCTGCGCATCGAGGACACCGACCTGGAGCGCTCCAGCCAGGCGGCCGTCGATGTGATCATCGAAGGCATGCGCTGGCTGGGCCTGGACTATGACGAAGGCCCATTCTTTCAGATGCAGCGCATGGACCGCTACAAGGCGGTGCTGGCCGAGCTGCAGGCGGCCGGCCATGTCTACCCCTGCTATATGAGCATGGCCGAACTCGACGCGCTGCGCGAGGCCCAGATGGCAGCGAAAGAAAAGCCGCGCTATGACGGCACCTGGCGGCCAGAACCCGGCAAGACGCTGCCCGCCATTCCGGCCGGCGTGCAGCCGGTGCTGCGCTTCAGGAATCCGCAGGGCGGCGCCGTGGTCTGGGACGACAAGGTCAAGGGCCGCATCGAGATCAGCAACGACGAGCTCGACGACCTGGTGATTGCCCGGCCCGACGGCACGCCGACCTACAACTTCTGCGTCGTGGTCGACGACATGGACATGGCGATCACGCATGTGATCCGCGGCGACGACCATGTCAACAACACGCCGCGCCAGATCAACATCTTCCGCGCGCTTGGCAAGGATGTTCCGGTGTATGCCCATCTGCCCACCGTGCTGAACGAGCAGGGCGAGAAGATGAGCAAGCGCAACGGCGCCAAGCCGGTGACGCAATATGCCGCCGAGGGCTATCTGCCGGACGCCATGGTCAACTACCTCGCGCGCCTGGGCTGGAGCCACGGCGACGACGAAATCTTCAGCCGCGAGCAGTTCCTGCAGTGGTTCAACCTGGACCACCTGGGCAAGAGTGCGGCGCAGTTCGACGAGGCCAAGCTGCGCTGGGTCAACGCCCAGCACCTGAAAGCCATGGCCGACGACAAGCTGGCCGAACTGGTTCTGCCTTTCCTGGCGCACGAAGCACTGGAGCCGCTTGACGCTGACTGGCTGGCGCGCGGCTGCGCTTTGTTCAAGGACCGCTGCAGCACGCTGGTCGAACTGGCCGGCTGGCTGAAGTTGCTGCTGACGGGCGGGCAGGCCGGCGCCGAGGATGTCAGCAAGCATGTGACTGAAGCAGTTCGACCTGCGTTGGCAGGACTGGCGCGGGCGCTGGCCGTCTGTGAGTGGAACAGGGTGGCGATTTCAGCGGTCATCAAGCAGGTGCTGCTTGATTCGGGCCTGAAGATGCCGCAGCTGGCCATGCCTGTTCGTGTGCTGGTCATGGGGACACCGCAAACGCCATCACTGGATGCCATCCTCGAACTGATGGTGCGGGAAAAAGTGATCAATAAGTTGAATTTAGTTTGAGAATTTGAAAAACGCCTTTTTTCTCGCTATAATTTGAGGCTCGACAGGTTATCAAGTAATTGGTGCCAAAAGGGGGTATAGCTCAGCTGGGAGAGCGCTTGCATGGCATGCAAGAGGTCATCGGTTCGATCCCGTTTACCTCCACCAAAAATGTCGAAAAGAGTTTGAGAAGAATTTTTTAGATCAGCAGGTTGTAAAAAAACCTGCTTCGGAAGTTCCAAGGTTTAGACCCCATCGTCTAGAGGCCTAGGACACTACCCTTTCACGGTAGGTACCGGGGTTCGAATCCCCGTGGGGTCGCCAGATTTCTTCGCAGCAATGCGAAGAGAGAAAGCACAAGTTGGTAACCGCAAGCCCGCAAGGGCAGGCGACTTGGCTCGAAAGAGCAAACGTTATCACTACCAGGAGTGGTAGTTCAGTTGGTTAGAATACCGGCCTGTCACGCCGGGGGTCGCGGGTTCGAGTCCCGTCCGCTCCGCCAGTATCTGCAAGGGTTCCTGCTAAATTTTTAGCAGGAACCCTTTCTTTTTTTTCGGCCCTGGAATGCGTCCTTGCCGGTGGGTTTTGCCACCCTCACTGGCGTCTGCCAGCGGTCTGCCTGATCATCGACCCAGGCGCGGGCGGCACATGCAAATCATCAGGGAGGCGCGCCATGAGGAACTCCCGCTCAGGCTTGCTCCGGCACCACCGCCGTCACCTCGATCTCTATCTTCGCCCGTTCTTCAACCAGGGCGGCCACCTGGACGCAGGTCATGGCCGGGAAGTTCTTGCCCATGACTTCGCGGTAGACGACGCCGATTTCGCGCAGACGGGCGTTGTATTCGACGCGGTCGACGATGTACCAGGTCATGCGAACCATGTGCTCGGGCCCGGCGCCGCCGGCCTTGAGGACGGCGGCGATGTTTTGCAGCGTTTGGCGGGTCTGCGCCACGAAGTCATCGCTTTCGAACTGCTGCTGTGCGTTCCACCCGATCTGGCCGCCGACGAAGAGCATGGCGCCGCGCGCCAGTATGCCGTTGGCATAGCCCTTGGGTTCGGCCCAGTCGGGCGGCTGAATTTTCTGGATCATGATTTCTCCGTAATGGTTTGAAGATAGGGCAGCAGGGCGTCACGCAGTTCGTCGGGAATGCGCAGCGCCTTGCCATGAGGCACTTCCGAATAGACGACCACGCCATCGGCCCTCAGCCTGAGCGTGCCGGCCTCGCCTGGTGCTTTCGGGCTGCCATGAATCTCGTAGTGCATGCCCAGGCTTGCGCCGCCAATGCGGGTCAGCTCAAGCGTCATGGTGAGTTCTTCGCCGTTGCGGCACATGCCGAGGAATTGGGTTTTCAGATCGACGATGGGCACGCCCACGCCGCTGGCGATCAGGCCATGCTCGGGAAAACCGATATGCGCCAGAAAATCCTCCTGCACCTCGTGCAGCAGGTAGAAAAACTGCGGATAAAAGACGATTCCCGCCGGGTCGCAGTGATGAAAGCGCACCAGTTTTTGAGTGCTGAACTTCATGACTGGCGCAGCTTGAAGCGTTGCAGCTTGCCGGTTTCGGTGCGCGGCAGTTTGGCCAGGAATTCAATCTGGCGCGGATACTTGAAGGGCGCGAGCGCGGCCTTCACGTGGTCCTGCAGGGTCTTGACCATGGCAGCGTCGGCGCTGTATTCGGGCTTGAGCACGACAAAGGCCTTGACGATCATGCCGCGCTCCTCGCTGGCCACGCCCACCACACCGCATTCGGCGACGGCCGGGTGCTTGAGCAGGGCGTCTTCCACTTCCGGGCCGGCAACGTTGTAGCCCGCAGTGATGATCATGTCGTCGTCGCGCGCCTGGTAGAAAAAATAACCGTCGGCGTCTTGCCTGAAGGCGTCGCCCGGATAGTTCCAGCCGTCTTTGACGTAGTTGAGCTGGCGCGCGTCGTCCAGGTATTTGCAGCCGGTCGGGCCGATCACCGCCAGCCGGCCAATGCTGCCGCGCGGCACTTCCACGCCCTCATCGTTAACCACCTTCGCCGTATAGCCGGGCACCACCTTGCCAATGGCGCCCCGGCGCACATCCTCAGGCGTGGACGAGATGAAGATATGAAACATTTCGGTCGCGCCAATGCCGTCAATGATCTCTATGCCAGTCGCATCCTTCCACAATTGGCGCGTGGCGTCGGGCAGGCTTTCGCCGGCGCTGACGCACAGCCGCAGCTCGGGCATGCCAAGCTGCTTCGCAAAGGGGGCCATCTGCCGGTAAAAGGTGGGCGCGGTGTAGCAGATGGTCGCTCCAACCTGTTTGATGAGGCTGACCATGCCCTCGGGCGTGTAGGCAATCGACGGGTAATACACCGAGGCGCCCGCCCACATCGGAAACAACAGCATACCGCCCAGCCCGAAGGTGAAGGCCAGCGGCGGCGAGCCCATCACGATGTCCTCCGGCCTGGCCTTGAGAACATGTCTGGGCCAGGCTTCGCAGGCGGCCAGCACGTCGCGGTGCGTGTGCACGGCGGCCTTGGGTTTGCCCGTGGTGCCCGAGGTGAAGGCCATCATGGCGATTTCGTCGGCCGCAGTTGGGCAGGGTGCGAACTGTCCGGATTTGGCGGCACACAGCGCGCCCAGATCCTGCGGGTCGCCCAGCGCGTTGAATTTCAGGATGGTGCGCAGCACCGGCTGTGCCGCCTGGGCCTGCTCCAGTTCATCCAGCAGCTTGGCGTCGCAGATGGCCACGGTGGGTTGCGCCTTGCTGATGATCTCGTCCAGTTCCTTGGCGCGCAGCAGCGGCATGGTCGCCACCGCCACCAGGCCGGCCTGCACCACGCCCAGCCAGGCCAGCGCCATGCCGATGGAGTTGCCGCCGCGCAGCAGCACCCGGTTGCCCGGCACCAGTTGGCAGTCTTCCGTCAGCACCTGGGCAATCCGCTTGACGCGCTCCAGCGCATCGGCATAGCTCAGCGTGATTTTGTCGGAGCGCAGCATGGGCCGGTCGGCGTGGCCCTTGCGCAGCGCTCTGCTGAACAGCACATCGACCAGGTTGGCCTGGTCCGGAATGTTCAGCTCCGGCAGCAGCGAATACACCAGCCTGGGCCACTGCTCGGGCGGTGGCAGGCGGTCGTGAACAAAGCGGTCGGTTTGTGCGGAGATGGAGGATGTGGAGGAAGTCATGATTGCAGTACTGCCTTGCCAATAATGAGTTGCTGAACCTCGGTCGCGCCTTCATAGATGCGCAGCGAGCGTATGTCGCGGTACAGGCTTTCCACCTTGGTGCCGACCTTCACGCCCAGGCCGCCGTGCATCTGCAGCGCCATGTCGATGACGCGCTGGGCGTTTTCGGTGGCCGTCATCTTGGCCATGGCGGCTTCGGCGGTGACCCGCACGGGGTGGCCCAGGCGTTCGCCTTCATCGCGCAGCCAGGCCGCGCGGTAGGTCAGCAGCGCGGCCGCATCGACCAGCGCGGCCATTTCACCAAGCCTGGCCTGCGTGAGCTGGAAGTCGCCAAGCGTCTGGCCGAACATCTTGCGCGATCTGGCATGTTGAACAGCCTCCGCCAGGGCGCGGCGCGCCATGCCCAGCGCCGCGCCCGCCACCGAGGCGCGAAAGATGTCCAGTGTCTGCATGGCCAGCTTGAAGCCGCCGTTCAGCGCGCCAAGCTGCGCATCCTGCGCCAGCTGGCAGTCGGTGAACCTGAGCGTGGCCAGCGGGTGCGGTGCCATCACGGCGATGTGCTCGCTCGTGTCCAGGCCGGGCGTGTTTGCATCGACGATGAAGGCGGTGATGCCGCGCGTGCCCGCGGCCACATCGGTCTTGGCAAAGGTGACGTAGAAATCGGCGATGCCGCCGTTGCTGATCCAGGTCTTGCTGCCCTTGATCTGCCAGCCGCCTGCTGCTGGCGTCGCGCTGGTTGTCATCGCACCGGCGTCTGATCCGGCATCGGCTTCGCTGAGCGCGAAGGCGGCGATTTTTGCGCCGCTGGCCACCTGCGGCAGGTAGGCGGCCTGCTGCGCGGGCGTGCCGGCCAGCGTGATGGCGCCGCTGCCCAGGCCCTGCATGGCAAAGGCAAAATCAGCCAGTGGCGAATGAAAGGCCAGCGTTTCGCGCAGGATCACCAGCGCCCGTGAGTCGAGTCTGGCCAGCGCGCCGCCCAGCGCGCCGGCCGGGCCGGCCGGCACGCAGTAACGCAGCCAGCCGTTTTCGCCGAGCAGTGCGACCCACTCCCTGCAGGCCTGGCGGTCGTCGCTTTCGTCAATGTGCTGCCCGCCCATCCAGTCGGCCAGCCGGGCGCCGAGCGCACGGTGAACATCGTCAAAAAAGGGCAGGGCCAGGTGGGCGGTCGAGGGATGCATGCGTCAGGCTTTCTGTGTGAGCTGGCTGAAGGCGGCGCTCAGTCGCCCCGGAACACCGGTTTTTGTTTGGCGGCAAAGGCCTCGTAGGCGCGGGTGAAGTCCTGCGTCTGCATGCAGATCGCCTGCGCCTGCGCTTCGGCCTCTATCGCCTGGTCCAGCGTCATGGCCCATTCCTGGTGCAGCATGGTCTTGGTCATGCCGTGGGCGAAGGTCGGGCCGCTTGCCAGTTCGTGCGCCAGCTTGTGCGCCGCGCCTGCCAGCGCTTCGGGCTCGTGCAGCGCGTTGAAGAAGCCCCATTGCAGGCCTTCCTGCGCGTTCATGGCGCGGCCGGTGAACAGCAGTTCCGAGGCGCGGCCCTGGCCGATCAGGCGCGGCAGCAGTGCGCAGGCGCCCATGTCGGCGCCGGCCAGGCCGACGCGGGTGAACAGAAAGGCCGTCTTGGCCTGCGCCGTGCCCAGCCGCAGGTCGGCGGCCAGCGCCAGCATGGCGCCGGCGCCGGCGCAGATGCCGTCGATGGCCGCGACGATGGGCTGGGGGCACAGGCGCATGGCCTTGATCAGGTCGCCCGTCATGCGGGTGAACTCCAGCAGCTCGGGCATGCTCATTTTGGTCAGCGGGCCGATGATTTCATGCACGTCGCCGCCCGAACAGAAATTGCCGCCGGCACCCGTCAGCACGATGACCTTGACGTCGGTGGCGTAGTTCAGCGCGCGGAACAGCTCGCGCAGCTCGGCGTAGGAGTCAAAGGTCAGCGGGTTCTTGCGCTCGGGGCAGTTCAGCGTCAGCGTGGCGACGCCGCCCTCGAAGGCATAGGCGAAATGCCGCGCCTGGTAGATGGCCAGCGCGTCGAACTGCGCGTGCATGGGGTTGGCGGGGCCTATGTAGTGCTTCATAAAACTTCCAGTTTTGTTTCGTTGTAATGCTGTTTGACCTTGCCCAGCAGCTTGTGCAGGGACTCGACCTCGCGCGGGCTCAGGCCGTCAAAGGCCGAGACGATCCAGGCCTCGTGCGCGCGCGCCATCTCGCCGAACAGTGTGCGGCCGCGGGCTGTCAGGCGTACGCGGTAGGCGCGGCGGTCGCCCTCGACCAGGGCGCGCTCGACCAGGCCCTCGGCGACCAGCTGGTCGGTGATGCCGGTCACGTTGCCGCCGGTCACCATCATGCGGCGCGACAGCTCGTTCATCTTCAGGCCCTCGGGCTTGCGCTCGAGCTGCGCCATCAAATCAAAGCGCGGCAGCGTGGTGTCAAACTGTTCACGCAGCTGGGTGCGCACCTGCTTTTCGACCAGTTGCGTGAGCGTGAGCATTCGCAGCCAGAGCCGCAATTCCTCCGGGTGTTCGCTGTGGCCGCGTGCTTCCAGGTCCATTTTCATTCTCTCTTGTCTGTGGAATGCGCTATTTATTCAATAGCAAACTATGACCGTATTTATTGGGCTACATGCTATTTTGTTTGGAAATTTCGCGGTAGAGCTGATCCCGGCCGCTTTGATAGGGCTTGGGCCAGTTGACATGCCGGCTTTGCAGCTTGGCCGCCTCGTGCAGCGTCCAGGCCGGGTCGGCCAGGTGCGGGCGGGCAATCGCGCACAGGTCGGCGCGGCCTGCGGCAATGATGCTGTTGACGTGATCGACCTCTGAAATCGCGCCGACGGCAATCGTCTGGATGCCGACCTCGTTGCGGATGCGATCGGCGAACGGCGTCTGGTACATGCGGCCATAAACGGGTTTGGCGGCGCGCGTGGTCTGGCCCGATGAGACGTCGATGAAGTCGCAGCCGGCGGCCTTGAACAGGCGGGCGATGCCTACCGCATCGTCGGCGGTGTTGCCGCCTGGCGCCCAGTCGTGCGCCGAGATGCGCACGCTCATCGGCAGCTGCGCCGGCCAGACCTCGCGCATGGCGCTGAACACCTCCAGCGGATAGCGGCAGCGGTTTTCCAGGCTGCCGCCGTAGTCGTCGCTGCGCTGGTTGGTCAGCGGCGTGATGAAGCTCGACAGCAAATAGCCGTGCGCGCAATGCAGCTCCAGCCAGTCAAAACCGGCTTGCACCGCATAGCGGGTGGACTGCACGAACTCGGCCTTGATGCGGTCCATGTCGGCCCGCGTCATGGGCTGCGGCAATTGGTTGCTGGGACCGTAGGCCACGGCGCTGGCGGCCAGCAGCGGCCAGTTGCCCTCGGGCAGCGGCTCGTCGGGCGACTCCCAGCCGACCTGGGTCGAGCCCTTGGGGCCGCTGTGGCCCAGTTGCAGGCCGATCTTCGCGCCAGTGCCCGAGGCATGAACAAAATCGGCAATGCGCTTGAAGGCCAGCATCTGCGCCTCGTTCCACAGGCCGGTGCAGGCCGGGGTGATGCGGCCTTCGGGGTCGGGCGAGGTCATCTCGACGAACACCAGCGCCGCGCCGCCGAGCGCCCGCGCGCCCAGGTGCACCAGGTGAAAGTCCTGGGCCACACCGTCAACCGCGCTGTACATGGCCATGGGCGAGACGACGATGCGGTTCTTCAATTGCAACTCGCGCACTTTCAGCGGCAGCAGCATGGGCGGCGGCGGTGGCATGGCCCCCACGCTTGCCACTGCGTGTGCTGCGCTGCCCCCCGAGGGGGCCGTCGCTAGCTCGGGGCGGCCCTTCGCGTCGCGGGTCGTGTGCTGTGCCAGCCACTGCTCGTAAGCCCGCAGCCAGGCGGCATCGCGCACGCGCAGGTTTTCATGGCTGATGCGCTGCGAGCGCGTCATCATGGAATAAAAAAACTGCTCGGCCTCCAGCCCGCTGTAGCGGTTGACGTTTTCAAACCATTCGGTCGAATTGCGCGCGGCGTTCTGGATCTTCAGCACCTCGACCGAGCGCACGGCCTCGTAGGCCTGCAGCGCCGCGTCGGCGTCGGGGTGGGCGGCAAAACAGCGCGTCAGCTCGATGGCGTCTTCCAGCGCCAGCTTGGTGCCGCTGCCGATGGAAAAATGGGCGGTATGCGCCGCGTCGCCCATCAGCACGATGGGCACGTCCTTGCCGGCGATGCGCTCGTGATGCACCCAGCGCTCGCAGACCACGCGCGGAAAGCGTATCCAGATCGCCGAGCCGCGCACATGGGTGGCGTTGTTGATCAGCGCATTGCCGTCCAGGTATTTGGCGAACAGGCGCTCGCAAAAGGCGATGCCGTCCTGCTGGCTCAATTGGTCCAGGCCGTGGGCCTTCCACACCGCCTCGGGCGTCTCGACGATGAAGGTGGAGGTGCTGTCGTCGAACTTGTAGGCATGGGCGGCAAACCAGCCGTGCTCGGTCCGCTCGAAGGCAAAGGTGAAGGCGTCAAAGGTCTTGCGCGTGCCCAGCCAGACAAAGCGGCATTCGCGCAGTTCGACGTCGGGCTTGAAGGTGTCGGCGTAGCGGCTGCGTATGCGGCTGTTCAGCCCGTCGCAGGCAATCACCAGGTCGGCCTTGTACTGCGCGGCGATCGCCTGGTCGTCCTGCACGTCGGTTTCAAATACAAGTTCGACACCCAGTTCGATGCAGCGGTCCTGCAAGATGTTGAGCAGGCGCTTGCGGCCTATGCCGCAAAAGCCGTGGCCGCCCGAGCGCACGCTGCGCCCCTTGAAAAACATCTCGACGTCGTCCCAATGGTTCAGGGCATCGTCAATCAGCCCGGCGCTGACCGGGTCGGCCGCCTGCAGGTTGCCCAGTGTCTGGTCGGACAGCACCACGCCCCAGCCAAAGGTGTCGAAAGGCCGGTTGCGCTCGACAACAGTGATTTGGTGTGCCGGGTTTTGCAGCTTCATCAGCAGGCCGAAATACAAACCGGCGGGGCCTCCGCCCAGACAAAGAATGTGCATGAGATGCGTACTCTGTAGATTAATCTTGTCTTAATTGTTTAGGCTTAAACTAAATTTGTCAAGCGGAGCTTTCCTGACGCTGGCAAAAGCCTGTCCGGCCCGGGAAGCTGGCCTGCCTGCGCCACAATCACCGTCATGCGCAAACATATTTCCGAAACGACCGGTCCGCAGCGACTGTTTTATGGCTTGCTGGCCGGTTTGGCCACCGGCGCGGCTCCGCTGCCGCTGCTCTGGCAGTTTCGCGGCCTGCTGGGCTGGAGCGTTGGCGTGGCGGTGTATCTGGCGCTGGCCTGGTGGCTGTGCGAGCGTTTTGACGCCAAACGCACCCGTGAGCGGGCGCAGGCGCAGGACGAACCCAGTGTGGTGCTGTTTTTCCTGATGCTGCTGGCAACGCTGGCCTGCGTCGCCGCCATCGTGGTCATGATGCAGCAGGGCAAGAGTTTGTCAGGGGCCGGGCGAACGCTGCACCTGGCCGTGTCGGTGGTGGCGCTGGTGGCCTCCTGGCTGTTCATGCAGACCATGTTTGCGTTTCGTTATGCCCACCGCTATTACCAGGAAGCCCTGCGCCACGAACCCGACGGCGCGGGACTGCAGTTCCCGGGCGGGCTGGACCCCGACTATTTCGACTTTTTGTACTACGCCCATGTGGTCGGCATGACCTCGCAAGTCTCCGACGTTCAGGTCACCTCGCGCGAGATGCGCCGGCTCACGCTGTTTCACGGCGTGCTGTCCTTTGGCTTCAACATGCTGATCCTGGCGCTCAGCATCAACGTCGTCGCTGGCGCGCTGCAGTAAGCCGCCCAGTGGTGAGCGCTTTGCGGCTCAGCTTTCGCGCAGCTGCTTTTTCAGCGCCAGTTTGTCGGCGTGCCTGAGCGCGGACGATGACTTGCGATGTGCGCCGGCCTTGCGCTTCATGGCCGGCGCCACCAGCGGATTGCGCGGCCTGGGCGCCGGCAGCTTGAGCTTGATCTTTCGCGCCGAGCTCACGCTGCGCTCCTCACGCTGCCTGGGTGCGGGCCCGGCCCAGCTTGAGCAGCCCGGTCGCCAGCGCCGTGCCGCAGACGATCACGGCGGCGCAGCCCAGCATCCACGGCGTGACGGATTCGCCCAGCAACAGCGCGCCGTAGAGCACGGCAAAAACCGGCACCACAAAGGTCACCGCCAGCGCACGCGGCGGCCCGGCGTTTTCAATCAGCCTGAAAAACAGGATGTAGGCCACGCCGGTGCAGACCACGCCGACGGCCAGCAGCGCCAGCCATGCCGAGCCGCCCGGCATGCGCGCCGGCCACAGCCACAGCGCCGGCAGGGCCAGGCCCAGCGTGGCGCCGATCTGACTGCCGGCGGCGGTGACCAGCGGCGGCAAACCCGAGAGGTAGCGTTTGGTGTAGCTGGCCGAAATGCCATAGCAGATACACGCCAGCAGGCAGGCCAGCACGGCCCAGCCCGGCGCCACGCCCGAGGCATCGGGCTTGAACGAGGCCTTGTCCCAGGCCAGCAGCGCCACGCCGGCAAAACCGATCAGCAGCCCGAGCACCCGCGAAGGCGTGGGCTTGTCCTTCAGCCAGACCCAGGCAATCAGCGCGCCAAACATTGGCACCGTGGCATTGAGGATGGCCGACAAGCCCGTGGTAATGGACAGCAGGGCAAACGAAAAGCAGGCAAACGGAATGCCCGAGTTAAGCAGGCCAATGAGAAAAATCCGCTTCCAGTTTTGACCCAGCACGGGCAACAGGCCGCGCAGCCACACGATGGGCAGCAGAAATAGCGCAGCAATCCCAACCCGCACGGCCGCGGTGGGCAAGGGGCCAAACTCGACCGTGCCGATGCGCATGAAAAGAAAGGACGCGCCCCAGATAGCAGCGAGCATCAGAAAGTCGCTGACCCAGCTTTTCGGGCCGGCGCCCGCGATGCCGGCCGGTGTGATGGCCGATGCGCGAGAGTTCACAGCAGTTCCTCCTCGAACGCGCCCTCGAGCCGGAGCAGCGCTGTTTTCCGGTCCAGCCCGCCGCCATAACCCGTCAGCGAACCGTTGCTGCCCATCACCCGGTGGCAGGGCACGATGATGCTGACCGGGTTGCGCCCGACCGCGCCGCCCACGGCACGCACGGCTGCCGGATTGCCAATGCGCCGGCTGACTTCGCCATAACTGACGGTTTCGCCGAGCGGAATATCCAGCAGCGCCTGCCAGACCGATTGCTGAAACTCCGTGCCGCAGCTCAGGTCCAGCGGCAGGTCGAAATGGCTGCGCTGGCCGGCGAAATACTCGTGCAGCTGCTCGCCAGCCTGCCTGAGCACGGGGTGCTCCGGATCCTCGGGCCAGGCGCTGTTGCCGGCCCGTTCAGAGGGCAGGTAGCGCTGGTTTTCGGTGAACCAGAGGCCCGTCAGCCCCCTGGCCGTCGCGGCGATGAGGATGTTGCCCAGCGGGCTTGGCACGCTGGTCCGGACGGTGGATGGGTCGAATTTCATGATGATCTCCTTGAGTGTCCCTTAATTAGCCGGGCGGCTGCCGCGCCGGGGCTTTTATCGTAATTTTCTGGTCTTTTAAGGCTCTAGCCCTTGCAATATGGCTCTTCTTAGCTATCAAATCGGGAGTTTCTGGGTTTCCCTGCGCCAGCCCGCTCCAGGCGCGAATCACCGCATAGCTGCGCCACGGCCGCCACGCCAGCGAGGCCTGCCCGGCCTCCTTGGCCGGATTTTTCAGCCCCTGTACCTTCAGCGCCTTGTGCAGGGCCACGTCGGCCGCCGGAAACGCATCGGGCCAGCGCAGCGCGCGCATGGCGATGTACTGCGCCGTCCAGTCGCCAATGCCGGGCAGCGCCTTGAGCTGGGCGACGGTGGCGTTAACATCGGCGCCGCCGTGCAGGTGCAGGCGTTTCTCAAGCACGGCCTGCGCGATGCCGACGATGGCCGCCTGGCGCTGCCTGACGATGCCGAGCTGGCCCAGCGCGTCGCCAGTGGCGGCGGCGAGTACGGCCGGGGCGGGGAAGAGGCGGCTGAGTTGCGGCCACGGTGTTTCAATCGGCTCGCCAAACTTTTCCACCAGGCGCTGCGCCAGCGTGCGCGCCGCCGCCACCGTGATCTGCTGGCCCAGCACCGCGCGCACGGCCAGCTCGTAGCCGTCCAGCGTGCCCGGCACGCGCAGGCCGCCCGCGCCCGGAAAGCTCTCCTGCAGCACGGCGTTGATGGCGGCAGGGTCGGCGTCCAGGTCAAACATGGCGCGCACGCGCCGGATCACAAGCGGCAAGACTTCGCGCAGCGAGTCGCTGACCCGGAGTACCAGCTGGCAGCGCGCCTCGTCAAAACCGGCCAGCAGCCAGCCAGTGTGCGACTGGCCGCCGGATTCCACACGAAATGTGCGGCCTGTGCAGGGCTGGCGGTCATCAGCAGCTACAAATTCGATAGCGTTGATGGCCCGCTCGGCGAAAAAGCCCAGCATGGCCGCCACGTCGTAGGGCGGACGGTAGCCCAGCTTGATGGTGATGCCGCCGCCCGCCGGCCGATCGCCCTGGCGGCGCAATTGCGTCGGATTGAGCTTGTAATGCGCCACGAAGGCGGCGTTGAAGCGGCGCACGCTGGCAAAGCCGCTGATCAGCGCCACCTGCGTGACGGGCAGGCCGGTGTCGGCCAGCAACTGCTTGGCCGTGAGCAGCCGCCGCGTCTGCAGATACTGCAGCGGCGAGACGCCGAACTGCGCCTCGAAAATCCGCCGCACATGGCGGTCGCTCACGCCCAGGCGCGCGGCCAGTTTTTCCACCGATGGCGTCGAGTTGGCCCACACTTCAGTTTCATCGAGTAGCCGCGCTGCCTGGTGCGCCAGGATGAAAGACGCGTCCTGCACCGACCAGGCCACCGAATGGGGCGCTAGCTCGGGCCGGCAGCGCAGGCAGGGCCGAAAGCCGGCCTGTTCAGCCTGCGCCGCGTGGCGAAAGAAGCGGCAGTTCTCGCGCCTGGGCGTCCTGACGCTGCAGACCGGCCGGCAGTAGATGCCGGTCGAGGTAACGCCGGTGAAAAACCTGCCGTCAAAGCGGGCGTCCCGCGCCTTCAGGGCGAGGTAGCAATCGTCGTCGGCAAGAGGGGTGATGGCGCGTGTCATGTGGAAATGATACGCCGCGCGCCAACCGCTACTAGCCGTTTCCGGACCTGTGCCCGGGGCTCCCGCCACGGCAGAGCGGGGCGAAAGCGACGCCTACAATCGACCGGATTCAACTCTTAGAGGGCATCAGCAATGCAAGCCAATCCATCCATTTTCAAGGCCTACGACATTCGCGGCGTGGTGCCATCCACCATCAATGAAGCGCTGGCCGAAGCGCTTGGAAAAGCCTTTGGCACGGCTGCGCTCAAGGAGGGCGAGACAATCGTCGCCGTCGGCCGCGACGGCCGGCTCAGCGGCCCCTCGCTCAGTGCCGCGCTGATTCGCGGGCTGATCGCCGCGGGCATTGACGTGGTGGACGTCGGCATGGTGACCACGCCCATGCTTTATTTCGCCGCCGGCACGCTCGCCAGCTCGGGCATACAGGTCACCGGCAGCCACAACCCCCGGGACTACAACGGCTTCAAGATGGTGCTGGCCGGGCGCGCCATTTATGGCGAGGAGATCCAGGCGTTGCGCCGCACGATAGAGGCCGAAAGCTGGGCCCTGCCAAAAAAACCGGGCGCGGTCAGCCTGGCCGATGTGCAGTCCGACTACCAGGAACGCATCGTCTCTGACCTGGAGCTGGAGCGGCCGATGAAAATCGTCATCGACTCGGGCAACGGCGTGGCCGGCGCCTCGGCGCCGGCGATTTTCCGCGCGCTGGGCTGCGAGGTGATCGAGCTGTTCAGCGAGGTCGACGGCAACTTCCCCAATCACCACCCCGACCCGAGCAAGCCCGAGAACCTGCAGGACTTGATCCGCGCGCTGCATACCAGCGACGCCGAGCTGGGCCTGGCCTTTGACGGCGACGGCGACCGCCTGGGCATCGTCACCCGGGACGGCCAGAACATCTACCCCGACCGCCAGATGATGCTGTTTGCCCGCGACGTGCTGGCGCGCGAGCCGGGCAAGACCATCGTGTTCGACGTGATATGCTCGCAGCGCCTGGCGCCCGAGATCGAGGCCGCCGGCGGCGTGCCGCTGATGTACAAGACCGGCCACTCGCTCATCAAGGCCAAGATGCGCGAGATCGGCTCGCCGCTGGGCGGCGAGATGAGCGGCCACATCTTCTTCAAGGACCGCTGGTACGGGTTTGACGACGGCACTTACGCCGGCGCGCGCCTGCTGGAAATCGTCAGCCGCTCGCCGGATGCCGGCGCGGTGCTCAACGCCTTGCCGACCAGCTTCAGCACGCCGGAGCTGAACGTCGCCTGCCAGGAGGGCGAACCGCACACGGTGGTGGACGAACTGATCAAGGCCGCGCATTTCGATGCGCCGGCGAAAATTTCAACGATAGACGGTGTGCGCGTCGACTGGCCCGACGGCTTTGGCCTGATCCGCGCGTCCAACACCACCCCCGTGCTGGTGCTGCGCTTTGAAGGGCAGACGCCCGAGGCGCTAGAGCGCATCCAGGCCGACATGCTGGTGCTGCTGCGCAGCGTCAAGCCGGACGCCGTTTTTGCCGCACCGGCGCATTAGCGATGGTGCCCCCACGCTTGTCACTTCTTGTACTTCGCTGCCCCCCAAGGGGGCGCTGCGCCTGCGGCCCGGCTAAGCCGGTTCCGCGGCCCCGGCGTGGCTGTCCGCCGGCTTGGGCGTTGTGAAGATTCTTCTTGTCAAGCTGTCGTCATTGGGCGACGTGGCGCACACCCTGCCCGTCGTGCAGGACATACGCGCCGCCTTGCCCGGCGCGCAGATCGACTGGGTGGTGGAGAAGTCGTTCGCGCCGCTGCTGGCGCGCTGCCCCGGGCTGCACCGCGTCATCGCCTGTGAAATCCGGCGCTGGCGCAAGTCCTTCTGGACGGCCGCGACGCGCGGCGAATGGCGCGCCTTCAAGGCGCAATTGCAGCTGGACGCCTATGACGCCGTCATCGACCTGCAGGGCCTGAGCAAATCGGCGCTGGTGGCGCGGCTGGCCCGCCTGAGCCAGCACGGCAAACGCTACGCGCTGGCCAACCAGACCGATGGCTCGGCCTACGAGGCGCCGACGCGCTGGGTGGCCGATGTCGCGATTCACATTGCGCCGCATAGCCACGCCGTGCAGCGCTCACGCGAGCTGGCGGGGCTGGCGCTGGGCTACACCCTGAACGCCAGCCCTGATTTTGGACTAAAACAACCTCAAGCCCAGCAAATACGGTCGTGTTCAGCTATTGAAACCATAGCTAATCAGATTGCCTTCGTGCACGGCACTTCGCGCGCCGACAAGGAGTGGCCGCTGGATCACTGGACGGAACTCGGCCGCCGGCTCATTGCCGCCGGCTACCAGGTCGGCCTGCCGCACGGCAGCGCCGCCGAACTCGCCACCAGCCAGGCCATCGCCGCCGTGCTCAATATTGACCAGGCCGACGGCCAGCCAGCGCCTGCCGTCGTCTGGCCTCAACTGGCGCTCGATGCGCTGACAGATCGGCTCGCGGGCTGCGCCGGCGTGATCGGCGTGGACAGCGGCGTCAGCCACATCGCTGTCGCGCTCGACTTGCCGCATGTGCAGCTCTACAACTTCGACACCGCCTGGCGCACCGGCCCGCCAGCGGCAGGGCGGCAGTGCAGCGTGTTTGCGCAGCCCGCGCCTGCAGTCGACGCCGTCTGGCAGGCCTGGTTGGCCTGCAGCGCCACGGCCGCCGAAGCATCAACCGCAGCCTCATGAACACCCTGGCGCGCCGGCTGTATTCGCTGCTCATGGCGCTGGGCCAGCCGCTGCTGCGCCGCAAGCTGGCGCGCCGCGGCCGGCAGGAGCCGGGCTACCTGGAAGCGGTCGAGGAGCGCTTTGGCCATTACACCCAGCCGCTTGAGGAAACCCCGGAACTGGTCTGGCTGCATGCCGTGTCATTGGGTGAAACGCGCACGGCGGCCATGCTGCTCAAGGCCTTGCGCGCGCAGCACCCCGGCTTGCGCATTTTGCTCACGCACGGCACGGCTACCGGCCGGGCCGAGGGCGCGGCGCTGCTGCAGGCCGGCGACGTGCAGGTCTGGCAACCGTGGGACAGCCCGGCCGTCGTGGCGCGGTTTTTCAGCCACTTCAAGCCGCGCCTGGGCCTGCTGATGGAAACCGAAATCTGGCCCAACCTGGTGGCCGAGGCCCAGGCCCGCACCATGCCGCTGTTTCTGGTCAATGGCCGCCTGTCAGAGAAATCGCTGAAGAAAGCGCTGCGCTTGGCGCCCTTGTCGCTGCCGGCCTATCGCGCGCTGGCAGCGGTTTTTGCGCAGACCGCCGCCGACGCGGCACGCTTTGGCCAGCTTGGCGCCGCCGTCGCAGGCGTCTTTGGCAACCTCAAGTTCGACGCCACGCCCAGCGCCAGCCAGCACGCGCAGGGCAAGGCCTGGCGGCGGGCGGTGGCGCAGCCGGTGCTGATGTTCGCCAGCTCGCGGGACGGCGAGGAAGAGCTGTTTCTTAAGCAAATAAGTGCTGTGGCCCAGAAGGGACGGGCGCAGGCAGCTATGGATTCAGTAGCATACGCGGGCTCGAAGAATGTCCGCTTCCTGATCGTTCCGCGCCACCCGCAGCGTTTTGACGAGGTCCAGGCGCTGGTCGCCCAGCATGGCTTGCGCGTGTCGCGCCGCTCAGGCTGGGGTGGCAGCCCGGCCGACAGCGACGACGCCATGCAGGCCGACGTCTGGCTGGGCGATTCGCTGGGCGAGATGGCTCTCTATTACGGCCTGAGCGACGCGACCCTGCTGGGCGGCAGTTTTGAGCCGCTGGGCGGGCAAAACCTGATTGAAGCTGCCGCCTGCGGCTGCCCGGTGGTGATGGGGCCGCACACTTTCAACTTCACCGAGGCCGCCGAAATGGCCCAGGCCGAGGGTGCGGCGCTGCGCGCAGCGGACATGGAAGAGGCCGTGCACGACGCGCTGGCGCTGCTGGCCAATCCGCCCGCGCTGGCCGCGGCGGTGGCTGCCGGGCTGGCGTTTGCGGCGCGGAATCGGGGGGCGACGGCGAGGACGGCGGGGGCGTTGCGGGGGTGTTTGTGAGGCGGGGTTTGCTGCCTTCACCACCGGCGGCCTTCTGGAAACTCAATTCCGTTTTCCCGCAGCAGGCCGTTCGTAGCGGGCTGAATGGTGCTTTCCGCAACCATTCGTGTCGCCATTGTGTTGTGTCGCTGGTTCGAGCATGAGGTGGTAGGTAGTCAATTCGCTTGAGCACGCTTGTGCAGCCCCCTCTCCATTTGTGCGGTTGCTGCGGGTAACGCTGCTTTCTTCGGAGCACGACAACTCGCGTTCCTTCGAGCGGATCTCGCTCACCCTCGCAGCTATTAACTTGTAACAAATAATGTATTATGAGCTTTTTTGTATTCATAACCCCGTGTTACTTGAATGGGGGCGTCAACAAGCTAAGCATGGGTGATCAACCTAAGGATTTTAAATGTCAGTACACGTTAGGCAACTCGAACAGTATTTTGTGAACGCTGTAACAGCATCAATAGATATTACTGACCTTGCAGGAAAAGCCGAACAGGAAATCAAGCAGGCTACGCTTAGTCGTGCTCTCACAGCCTTTGCTATGAGCGGCTTGACGGGTGTCCCTGTCACCCAGACTGCGTCGTTTGTTTGTGATGGTGAGCGGGATCAGGGGATAGACGGTTGTTTCTTTGACTCAGGAAAAAATACGCTCGTTTTCGTACAGTCCAAGTGGAATGCAAATGGCACAAAGACCATTGGGAAAGGAGATCTCCTCAAATTCCTACATGGCGTCAAACTCGTGCTTTCCGCTAATTGGGAAACCTTCTCAAAAAAATTCAAAGCACAAAGGGCGACGATAGATCAGGTACTTTTGAAACCCGATGTCTCCGTAATTGTTGCAGTTGCATTTACAGGTGATAACAAACTTGGGGACGAGTGTGAAGAAGTGCTGAAGCAGTTTGAAGTTGAACAAAATGCTGCAGGTGAGTTTTTGGAAACAAAGGTTCTTGATCTACGGGCTTTGCATCGGTTTTTTCGAACTGCCACTCTTTCCTCCCAACCCCCGTTTACAGCGATGCTCTTGGATTGGGGGCAATCAGTAGAGCCTCATCAAGCTATCTACGGCCGTATCTGCTGCGAAGAGCTCGCGAAGCTATATGCGGATATTGGAGAATCGTTGTTTGAGCCGAACATACGCTCATTCCTTGGAGATGGCGAGGTTAACAACCAAATCGTGGGAACGCTTTTGAACAAGCCAGAAGATTTTTGGTACTTGAATAACGGCGTGACTGGCATTTGTACAAAATATTCAAAAACGGCTCTTGGCGGTGGTGATAATCGTCAAGCAGGAGCGTTTATATTTCAAGGCCTCCAAATTGTTAACGGAGCGCAAACTATTGGCTCAATAGCCAAAGCTTTCGAGAAATCGCCTGTCAAGGTCGCGAAGGCTTTTGCGATGATAAAAGTCATTTCTCTTGAAGGAACACCGCTCGGCTTTACTGACGTTATAACCATAGCCACAAATAAGCAAAATAGAGTCGAGGAAAAGGACTTCCTTACATTGGATCCAAATCAAAACCGGATCAAAATTGAGTTGCTATCCAAAGGAATTCAATACGTATTCAGGTCTGGAGAATCTGTCATTGATAAGGCTAATGGCTTTGATGTGACCGAAGCAATGGTTGCCTTGGCCTGCTCAAGCACTGATGTGAGTAACGCTGTCCTTGCGAAACGCAACATTGGCCTGTTGCTCGATCGGAAATCAACTGCCTATCAACAGCTCTTTCATGCGGGAATTAATGGTGAGGTCACTTGGCATCAGGTACAGAAATTTCGAAAAATTGATGCTGCGCTTGTGCTAGCACAAGGAGTCGCCCCCAACCAGAAGAGGAAGCAATTGCTGACGCACGGTAATCGTGTTTTGTCGTGGGCCGTCTTTAACGCTGGTTCCGCTGAACTGCTTGACGATGCTCTGGCGCTGAGAGCTTTCATTGGCAACGCTGCGGATTTGATTGACGCCTTTCTCAAACAAAACTACCCGGACTCATATCTGGCAGTCTTTTTCAAGAATACGCAAAAGTGCGCAGAACTCGCGGTAACGCTAAAGACATTTGTCGCGGAGATATAACCCTTTCGAGTTCCCTCTAACCAAGCATTGCATCAGCGCTCTCAGATTTGTCCAAGTAGGGGGAAAGTAAACCTTCCCTACAGACTCGAATGCAGGTAGTTGACCATGGAGATGAAATAAAACACCGGCAGGCCCGAGTGGCGGCGGATCGCTGCCGCGTATGGGGGCAGGTCGGTGCACTCCAGAACGAAGGCGCGTATGCCGGGGTGTTGCTCAAGCGCGCGCAGCGCCGTACCCAGGACTTCCTGCCCGATCATCGCCAGATCGATTTCGGCATCCGGTTCGGCAAACATGCGCGTCCATTCCTGGCATTGTTCCAGGCCCAGGATGTGCAGGCCCTCGGTACGCTCAATGCCGACCGATGACAGGTGTTCGGGCCGCAGCGCCCGCGCGTTGGCGGTGAGTATGCAGATTTCGCTTTTCGGGCCGTGAATCCGCTGGACCAGGGGCACCTGCAAGAGGCTGGACGTGAAAACCGGCACGCTGACGGCCTCGGCGAGTTGCTGCTGGAAGATCGCGTTGAACCCGCAGCTCGTCGTGATGGCCTTGCCCTATGCGCCCGTACCTGTCGTGATGATGGACACCGACGGCACGATGCAGGCGCTGGTGGGCATGGTGGCCTGGGTCATTGGGGCTTACATCCACCACTACGAACTCCATGGGGCAGACCGGGCGGATTACGGGGATCGCCTTTTGCCCAAGCTGGCTGAGCGGCTTGGCAACGAAAAAATGGACCGAACGCAGGAGCGTGAACTGCGCCGATACCGTGCGTTTTATGTGGCCTATCCGCAGATTCGGGAGTCAGTGTCTCCTGAATCGGGGCCCGCCTCGGCTTGGGCCCTTCGGGAGTCGGCGTCTCCCGAATTCGGCGCCCTTTTGGCAGGGGCCACTTTGCCATCGCTGTTGCCTCGGTCGGGAGTTCCAGGTCAGACGCTGCTGGAACGTCTGTCCTTCAGCCATTTTGCAGAACTCCTTGCCATCGAAGACCCGCTCCAACCTGCCTTTTACGAGCTTGAGTGCATCCGGGGGAACTGGTCGGTGCGGGCTTTGAAACGGCAAATCAGCTCGTTGTATTTTGAGCGGTCAGGGCTTTCACTGGACAAAAACAAAGCTCTCCGTGATGGCGCATGCGGCGGCGGAGAAAATCGAGCCCCGACTGACGATTAGCGACCCGTATATTTTTGAGTTTCTGGAGCTCAAACCGAGTGAGGCGGTGGCGGAATCTGACCTGGAGCAGGCGATGCTGGCCAATTTGCAGGAGTTTTTGTTGGAGCTGGGCCATGGCTTTTGTCTGGAAGCGCGGCAAAAAAGCATCTTGATTGGGCAGACGCGGGGCTTTGTGGACCCTGTGTTTTATCACCGTGTTCTCAAGTGCCATGTGCTGGTGGAACCGAAAGTGGATGCGTTTCGCCATGAGCATATTGGCCAACTCAATACCTACGCGGCTTGGTTTCAGAAAAACATGATGCAGGAGGGCGACAACCCGCCGGTGGGCCTGCTGCTGTGCACTGGCAAGGACATGCAAAGAGCGCGGCAACATCACCACCCGGTCTTTACCGCCTTTTGCTTCCCGCACCACCGGCACCTGGCGATCAAAATCCACGTCTTTGAGACGCAGGCGGCGTTCGCTGTTCCAGACTTCGTCGCTGAAGAGGACCTGTGGCAATCCCTCGCCGATGTCTGCTACGAATCGGCAACACCGTCCAACGCTGAAGTATTTCGGGTCAAATGAGCCCACTCCCGGCCGCACCTGCACCACCTATTCCGCCAAAGAGTAAGCTGCACCTCTCCGGGGCTGCGGCTGGGTAGGGCGCCTTCGCAGTGCCGGCCTTGTGAGAGCGCGCCCAAGACAATCGGGAGTGAAAAGTGATTTCATCAACCATTCGCCTTTCTGCCGTCACAGCCGCAGCCGTTCTTGTCCTCGCGGTAGTCATGCTGCCGCAAGCGCAGTCGCAGATTCAAGCTACACCGAGCTATGTTCCCATAGGGGTGTCATCGAGTGGAAGCACCAGCACCGTTTGGTTCCACGAACCGTCGTCGCGTCAAGTGCTGGCGTGCCAAACGGTCGCCACGGCAAACACGGGGCTTTCGAGCATCCAATGCGTATCCGCAAAGCAACCGTAGCACGCGCCCTGACTCAAACGTTGAACGTCGGCTTTGGCGGCTCTCCATAGCAGTCTTTTTTGGATGGTCGACGCAGCTTGGTTGGCTGTCCGCATCGCAGCGAAATGAGGGATGGGTTGATCTGCCGTAACGGGCGCATCGCGGTCAGGCGTCGGTATTCCCTACAGACTTGAATGCAGGTAGTTGACCATGGAGATGAAATCAAATACCGGCAGGCCCGAGTGGCGGCGGATCGCTGGCGAGTAAGGGGGCAGGTCGGTGCATTCCAGAACGAAGGCGCGAATGCCGGGGTTCTGCTCAAGCGCGCGCAGCGCGGTGCCCAGGACTTCCTGCTCGATCACCGCCAGATCGATTTCGGCATCGGGTTCGGCAAACATGCGGTTCCATTCCTGGCATTGTTCCAGGCCCAGAATGTGCAGGCCTTCGGTGCGGGCTATGCCGACCGATGACAGGTGCTCGGGCCGCAGCGCCCGCGCGTTGGCGGTGAGTATGCAGACTTCGCTTTTCGGGCCGTGAATCCGTTGCGCGAAGGGCACCTGCAAGAGGCTGGACGTGAAAACCGGCACGCTGACGGCCTCGGCGAGTTGCTGCTGGAAGATCGCGTTGAACCCGCAGCTCGTCGTGATGGCCTTACCCTATGCGCGCGTGCGTTCCGTGGCGAGGGACACCGGCGGCAAGCTGCAGGTATTGGTGGGCATGGCGGCCTGGGTCATTGCGAGTCGTCTTGTGGGAGTGTGCCGCTGCCCGCCAGTTCACGTTCAATCTGCTCAATGCTGGGCAGACTGGTTTGCAGCTCGGCGGGCAGGGATTCGAGCAATTTGTATTCGGCAATGCCCATGGGCTGGGTCTTGTCGCCCAGGGCATATTCGGCCACGATCTTGTTTTTGCTCTTGCAGAGCAAGAGTCCAATGCTTGGGTTGTCGTGCTCGCTTTTGACCTGGCGATCGATTGCGGTCAGATAAAAACCAAGCTGCCCCAGGTGTTCGGGCTTGAATTTTCCGCCCTTGAGTTCGATCACCACATAGCAGCGCAGCTTGAGGTGGTAGAACAGCAGGTCGATGAAGAACTCGTCACCACCCACATCCAGCAACACCTGCCGCCCGACAAAGGCAAAGCCGGCACCCAGCTCCAGCAGGAACCCGGTGACATGTTTCACCAGGGCGTTTTCCACTTCGCGCTCCTGCGCCTTGTCAGACACGCCCAGAAAGTCGAAACGGTAGGGGTCTTTCAGGGACTCGCGTGCAAGGTCAGACTGCGGCTTGGGAAGGCTGACATCAAAGTTGGTGATTGCCGTGCCGCTGCGCTCCAGCAGGCGGGTTTCGATCTGCATCACCAGAATATTGCGCGACCAGTTGTGCTCGATGGCCTTAGCCGCATACCATCGGCGGGTTTCGGGGTCAGGCAGCTTGTCCAGCAGCGCCAATTGGTGGTACCAAGGCAATTGTGCAAGCACCTCTTGCACAAATTGCGCATCCGGCCAGCCTTCAGCAAAAGCGCGCATGTACTTGAGGTTGCGAGGCGAAAACCCCTTCATGTCAGGAAAGGCCTCGCGCAAGTCATGCGCCAGCCGCTCGACCACCTTGGCACCCCAGCCCTGCGCAGCTTGCCGCGCCAGAATGTCACGCCCGATATGCCAGTACAGCAGCACCAGTTCACGGTTGACCGCCAGTGTGGCGCGCTGCTGGGCGCTGTGGATACGGCCTTTGAGGTCGGCCAGCCAGTCGGCATACCCGGCGGGGGGCGGGGTCAGACGGACGGGCCTATCACTCATATCACCGCTCATGCTTTCTTGCTTCTGGTTGCTTTGGAGGCTGGCTTGGTCTTGGCCACTGCCACCGTCATCTTCGCATACAGCTTAAACAATTTTTCCAGTCGCTCCGTGTCGTTTCTGAGCCGGTGGCTGCCATAACTGGCGCATCCCGGCCAGGCGCACATCTTCCCTACAAACTCGAATGCAGGTAGTTGACCATGGAGATGAAATCAAATACCGGCAGGCCCGAGTGGCGGCGGATCGCTGCCGCGTAGGGTGCCAGGTCGGTGCACTCCAGAACGAAGGCGCGAATGCCGGGGTGAAGCTCAAGCGCGCGTAGCGCCGTGCCCAGCACTTCCTGCCCGATCACCGCCAGATCGATTTCGGCATCGGGTTCGGCAAACATGCGTGTCCATTCCTGGCATTGTTCGAGGCCCAGGATGTGCAGGCCATCGGTGCGGGCTATGCCGGCCGATGACAGGTGCTCGGGCCGCAGCGCCCCGGCGTTGGCGGTGAGTATGCAGATTTCGCTTTTCGGGCCGTGAATCCGCTGGACCAAGGGCACCTGCAAAAGGCTTGACGTGAAAACCGGCACGCTGACGGCCTCGGCAAGTTGCTGCTGGAAGATCGCGTTGAACCCGCAGCTTGTCGTGATGGCCTTGATGCCCTGCGCGGCCATGGCCTGGGCGTCGGTGATCATGGTGCGAAGAACGCCGGGGTCGGGGTTTTCAAGAATGGTGTGAACATTGGCGCCGCGCACCGGGTGCAGGCGCACCGGGTAGTCATACGACGCGGGGTTGGTGCTGTTGCCGACCAGGGTTTCAAGCTGCCGCAGACCCATGGGCACCTGCCCGGTCTCCCAGCACAGAATGCCGACCCTGGTCAGGCTGGTTTGGCTTGTCATGATGCTCCTTGCATTTTTCAGAGAGGTGGTTGCGCAGCCGGCCACTTCGGCGCTTGCCCGGCCGGCGCTTTTCAGAACCTGTTGATCCGGTAAGGCGCCAGTTCAAATGGGGCTGCACGGCCGCCGGCCATGCCGGCAATCAGCTGGGCGGTGATGGCGGACAGGGTCAGCCCCACATGGCCGTGGCCGAAGGCATAAAAAACGTTGCCGCAGCGGGGCGAGCGCCCGATCACGGGCAATGAATCGGGGGTTGAGGGGCGATAACCCATCCATTCGCGCTGGACAGTCTGCAGGCGGGTGCCGGGCAGCACGCTGTTGACGAAGGGCATGAGCCCGCGGATGCGCCGGAAGTCCGGCGGCGCCGTCAGGCCGGCCAGTTCGTCGCCGCTGATCAGGGAGATTCCGTCATGCATGGGCGACAGCACGCAGTCTTTTTCGGGAAAGCCAACCGGGCGGGTCAGCAGCGGCCCATCCGTCATGCCCCATGAAAGATGGTAGCCACGCTCGGTGTCCAGGCTGACGGGGTCGCCAAGCTGGGTGGCGAACTGTTTTGACCACGCGCCGGTGGCGATGACGACCGAATCAAAGCGGTGCGTGGCCTGTTCCGTTCGCACCGAGACGCCCTCATTCAAGGGTTTGATTTCCTGCACGTTTTGCTGAATGAACTGGGCGCCGCGCTGCACCGCACCCTTGAAGTAGGCCTGGGCCAGGCCGATAGGGTGGTTGACGAAACCGGCGTCAGGCTGAAACATGCCGCAGCTGTAGGCGTCGGGGTTGAGTGAGGGCTCAAGGTCGGCAAGTTCCCTGGCGCTGAGAACCAGAAAGTTCACGCCGTGCTGTGTCATCAATTCGCGCTCGAAAGCGGTTTTCACGAAAGCGGCGCTTGAGCTATAGGCCTTGAGCCATCCGACCGGCCGGATCAGATCACGCGCGCCGCACAGACCCGCCAGCGTATGGTGCGCCTGCACCGCGTTGGAGACCAGGGGCTGCAGCGCGCTGGCAATGCTGGCCACGCGCGACGGGCGGGCGGCGGCGATAAAACGCAGCAGCCACGGCAGCGCCTGGAAAGCGTAGGCGGGCCGCAGCACTGCCGCACCCTGGCGATCAAAAAGATACGACGGAAGCGCACGAACGAGGCTGGGCGTGGCCGTGGGCATGACGGCTCCGCCGACAATGCCGCCGGCGTTTCCGAAGCTGGTTGCCGCGCCCACATCGCCACGGTCAATGACGGTGACCGCGTGGCCGTCGGCCGCGAGCGCCAGCGCCGTCGCTGCCCCCACAATGCCGGCCCCCACTACGGCTATGGAGCGGCGACGGTTTGTTTCGGCTGTGTTCATGCGAGCTGTCGATGTCTGTCAGAAGGGTGTGCCATGTTCCGCAAGATCGGGTGCGGCTAGTGGTGAAGAATCTTTCCGAGAAATTCACGCGTCCGCTCGTTGCTGGGGTTCTTGAAGAAGGACTCGGGTTCGGCGACCTCGACGATGACGCCCTTGTCCATGAATACCACCCGGTTGGCCACCTTGCGCGCAAAGCCCATTTCATGCGTGACCACAATCATGGTCATGCCGTCCTTGGCCAGCGCCACCATGACGTCGAGGACTTCGTTGATCATTTCGGGGTCAAGCGCGGAGGTTGGCTCGTCAAACAGCATGATCTTGGGCTGCATGCACAGGCTGCGCGCGATGGCGACGCGCTGCTGCTGCCCGCCCGACAGCTGATGCGGGTAGGCGTCGAACTTGTCACCCAGGCCGACCTTTTCCAGCAACTGCCGACCGCGGCTGGCGGCCTCTTTGCGGGCCAGCTTGCGCACATGAATGGGCGCCAGCGTCACGTTTTCAAGCGCCGTCATGTGGGGGTAAAGATTGAATTGCTGAAATACGAAGCCCAGCTCCATTCGCAGTTGCTGCAGGCGCGCTGCATTGCCAACGGAATGACCATCGACCTGCAACTCACCACTTTGAAATTTCTCCAGGCCATTGACACAGCGGATGAGTGTGCTTTTGCCCGAGCCGCTTGGGCCGCACACCACCACCACCTCTGCCTTGGCGACTTGCAGATTGATGTTTTGCAGAACGTGATTCGTTCCAAACCATTTGTTCAGTTCGCTGAATTTGATCATTGCAGGTGCGGGTTTTAACGCGTTGGGCGCTGAGGGTGACATGTCAACGTTTTTCCAGTCGGCGAGACAGATTGAGCAAGGGGTAGCAGATCAGGAAATAGCCGATTCCGACCATCGCAAACACCAGCAGACCATTGGGGATGCTTTGCACGATCACCCAGCCCGAGCGGGTCAGATCGAACAGCCCGATGGCCGACACCACCGATGAATCCTTGACCAGCAAAACGAATTGCCCGACGAGCGTGGGAATGATCATCCTGATGGCCTGGGGCAGAACAATCAGCCGCATTTGCTGAAAGCGGCTGAGACCGGATGATGATGCCGCCTCCAGTTGCCCGCGCGGCACCGCACGAATGCCGGAGGCAACTATTTCTGACACAAAGCAGGCGTTGAGGTTGGCCAGCGCCACCGCACCGGCCGTGAAGGAAGTCAGTTCAAGGCCAAATTCGGGCAGGACAAAAAACGCCACGAACACCTGAACAAGAACCGGTGTGCCGCGAAAGATGTCGGTATACACACCAATGATGGCGCGCAGCGGCTTGTTTGCGCTGGCGCGACCCATGCCCAGCAGGAAGCCGGCGATGCATCCGGCAACAATGCCGATGGCAGACAAGGCCAGCGTGATGCCGATACCTTTCAGGATGACCGGATAGTACTGGGCGATGCCGACGATTTGCTCCACAAATAAATCCATGGTGTGGGTGCTCAGTGGCTGGCGAGCGGGTGGTACATGCGGCCCCATGCCGCAGCCATCAGCTTCAGTCCGTAATAGAGGATCAGATAGCAGACGGCCGTGGTGGCAAGTCCCTCGACCGGCATGAATCTTTCGCTCGCCAGGGTCTGGCCTACGCGCGTCAGTTCAAGCACTGAAATGAGCGACAGCAATGACGAGTCCTTGACCAGCACGATGGCCTGACCGATCAAGGGCGAGATCATGGGACGAAACGCCTGCGGAAGAATGATGAGGCGCATTTGCTGCCAATAGCTCATGCCCGAGCTGGCACTGGCCTCTGTCTGCCCAACGGGAATCGAGATGATCCCGGAGCGGATGATTTCACTGACATAGGCGCCGCTGTTCAGCGAAAGCGCGATGACGCCAACGACCAGCTCTGGCATCAAGATGCCCAGGCTTGGCAGGCCAAAATACAAAAAATAGAGTTGAGCCAGCAGCGGCGTTGCCCGTACCAGATCAACGTACGCAACGGCCGGTGCCCGGATAAAGCGCGATGGCTGGATGCTCATCGCACAGGCAATGATGCCTATGACAAGCGCGCCCGCAAAAGCCGCCAGTGAAATTGACAGCGTGGATAGAAAACCCGTCCAGTACTGCGGAAGGGTTTCGGCAATCACGCGAAAGTTCAAAGCCGATAACATCGATCAGGCATCCTGGAATAGAGTCCTTGAAGAAAAGCCGTGCGCCGGCACTTGTTGTGAGAACAAGGCCGGCGCCTCCACGCGCCTCAGCTGATTAATGTTCGTCTTTCCATTTCGTTGAGTTGACCCAGTAATCCAGGTTCTTTTGCAAACGGCCGTCCAGGGTCGTCGTGTCGATGAACAGGTTGGCCCAGGTCAAAAGATCCATCGAGTCATATCGCGTTGCGAAAGCCAGCGATTCCTTCGCCAGCAACTCGGGCATGACCTTGAACGTTCCCTTGGGGTATCCAGCTGCCTGGCCCGCTACCGCGGTGTTGTCATTGAGCAAGCAGTCTGCCTGGCCGCTCTTCACCGCGTCGAGCAGCAAGGTGCCGCCGCCTTTGTAGCTCTTGATCTCGCCCTGCGGAAACACGGTCTTGGCGAGCTTTTCGCCGGTCGAGCCAAACAACACGGCAATTTTTGCGCCCGGGGCCTTGCATGCAGCGGTGGAGGTGAATTTGCTGCCTTCTTTGGTTGCAACCACGGGGCCGACGAAGATCCATGGTTTGGTAAATGCCACCTTGGTGGCCCTTGCCAGCGTGGGCGTCATGTCGGCTGCCAGCAAGTCGGCCTTGCCAGACATCAGGGCGGGCACCAGGCCATCCCAGTCCAGATCCAGAAAGACCACCTTGACGCCCATTTCCTGGGCCATCAGCTTGGCAAGCTCCACGGAGCTGCCGGTGCGCTCCCCCTTCTTGTCCACCATGGAGAAAGGAGGACCCTGGGTCTGCACGGCCACCCTCAGCTCGCCGCGCTTGAGAATGTCGTCAAGGGTGCCGGCGTGGGCGGTGGCCGACGCTCCCATGAAGCCCGCGCAGGACAGCAGAACCGCGGGCAAAAACTTGGTCAGTTTCATAACTTGTCTCCTCTGATAATCTCCGCGAAGGACCATCCCGCGCGAAAGAACTTGCGCGTCATCCCCTGGGCGATCCCGGGGTTTCGGCAGTGTCGCCGACGCCGTTTTCCCAGCAACCGCCGGTCAGGCTGACCCATTTGTTATGCGACTTCATGACCACGAAGGTTTCGCTGCGGCTGATGACGCCCGGGGCTGCAACCCTGGGCAGAAGCTCGCTGGTGAAGCGGTAAAGATCCTGCACGTCGCCGGCCACCAGCACTTCGACGATCAGGTCGAACCGGCCGGTGACGGTGCTCACGGAAGAGACAAAAGGCAGCTCACCGATCTTCTTCATGAGCTCGTCCAGGTTTCCCTGGGCATTGGCGTTGATGCCCACGACAGCCCCGATCAGCTCGGGTCGCTCCGACAGGTTGAGCAAACCGACGATCTTCAGCACGTTCTTGTCGATCAGCGAACGCAGGCGTGCCCGCACGGTTGGCGCGCTCAACTGCATCTTGTTGGCCAGCTGGTTCACGCTGTCCTGCGCGTTGGTCGACAGCAGCTTGCTCAGGCGACGATCAGTGGAGTCGAAGAATTCGCGCATGCGTTAGAAATATAGGGTAAAAATTTCTAAATAGAAAAAATTATATAAATATTATTCTAAATAGAAAATTTGGCGCCGATGCTGGCGTTTACACCTAGCTTCTCCATGCATGGTCCGATCCAGGTTGTGGCGTGCCCGCAAGGGCCGCAAACAAGCTAGAAAAGGAATGAGCCGGCAGCTGCAGGGCCGTTTACCGGGCCAGCAAGCCGTTGATCTGCTGCAAGTCCTCGGGGGTCAGCGTGCCGTTGGCCTGGCGCAAGCGCAGGCCTCCCAGCAGGACGTTGTAACGCGCCTGGGCCAGGTCGCGTTTGGTCTGGTAGAGCTGGCTTTGCGCGTTGAGTACGTCGATGTTGATGCGCACGCCAACCTGGTAGCCCAGCTTGTTGGCGTCCAGCGCGCTCTGGCTTGAGAGTTCGGCCGCCTCCAGCGCCTTGACTTGGCCCTGACCGGACTCCAAGCCATAAAAGGCGGTGCGCGTGCCTTGGGACACGGCGCGGCGCGTGCCTTCGAGGTCGCTTTGCGCCTTGTCCCTCAAGGAGAGGGTTTCACGAATGCGGTTTTGGGTCGAAAAGCCGGCAAACAGCGGCACGTTGAGAAGCACGCCGACGCTGGTCGCGTTGGCGCGCGAGGAAAGGCCGTTTTGCGCCGTGTTCGACGGGTTTTTGGTGATGTTGTAGCTGGCGGTGGCGTCCAGCGTGGGTTTGTGGCCGGCCTCCGCTTTTTTGACTTCCAGCTCGGCGATGTCCACGTTGCTGCGCGCCTGGCGAACGGCCGGGTGCAGAACGTCTGACTGCTCCACCCAGGTGCTGACATCGGCCGGCAGCATCGGCGGAAGGTTCACCGGGGCCTGCAGGGGCTGGGGTTGTGCATTGTCCTGGCCGACCAGCGTGTCCAGGGCGAGTTTCTTGACACGCAAGTCGTTCTCGGCGGCGATTTCCTGGGCGATCACCAGGTCATAGCGCGCTTGCGCCTCTCGCGTGTCGGTGATGGTTGAGGTGCCGACCTCGAAGTTGCGCTTGGCCGAGGCAAGCTGCTCGGCCACGGCCTCTTTCTGGGCCCGCACAAAGGTGAGCGTGTCCTGCGCGGCCAGCACGTCGAAGTAAGCCTGGCTGGTGCGCACGATCAGGTCCTGCTGGGCCGCCTCCAGCTGGGCGCGTGCCAGGTCGACCTGCTTGAAGCCCTGCTCATAACTGGCCCAGTTGGCGGGGCGGTACAGCGGCTGGGTGGCGCTCAGCGTGGCGTTTTGCGTGGTGAAGCTGCTGTCGATGGTAGGCACGGTGTTTTCCACACGGTTGCGCGAAACCCCGGCAGCCAGCCCCGCGCTCGGCAGGATGCCAGCCCTGGCCTGATCCGCCCTGGCAAGGCTGGCGTCGTATTGCAGCTTTGCCGACTGGTAGCTGGCGTCAAAGGCCCGGGCTGACTCATACAGGCTGACCAGGTTTTGCGCCCGGACCGGTGCGGCCAGCACCATCAGGGCTGAGGCGATGGCCACGGACAGTGGCAATAAGGGCAGGCGATGCGCCTTCAGGTTCGGGGGCATGGTCATGGGGGTCCTGCGTAAGGTGGGTGAATTACAAGTTCCGAAAATCAGCTGCTGCAAGGCAAGGGCCAGGATGCGCGCGGCTGATAAAGGCCGCTCATATCAATACCGCGCAACCGACGGATCAACTTGCTGTGACCAGGCGTCGATGCCGCCCTGAAGGTTGACCACCTCGCCGAAGCCGCTTTGCACCAGGTAGTTGGCCACCTGCAGGCTGCGCATGCCGTGGTGGCAGATGCAGGCAATGGGGTGGTCGGCGCCATGCGCTTCCCGCAGGCTGGCCAGGCGCACCGGGATTTCGCGCATGGGAATGTGGACCAGCGTAAAGCCGTCGGGCTTGACCGAGGCCGTCTGCACTTCCCAGGGCTCGCGTACGTCAAGCACGACGGGCGGGTCCGCAGGGCCGGCGCTGGCGCTGTCGCGCCATGCCGCGAAATCGCAGGGATTGAGCTGGGGAATCATCGCGTCGCCTTCGCCGTTTTTGCCAGGTTTGCGGGAGTCAAAATGAAAACTTCGAGGGCTCGGGGAAGTTGAGCAGGCGGGGCGCCACGGTGTCCCAGGCCTCGGTGCTGCGCCAGGCGTCTTTGCCCACACGCGTGATCAGGGTGGCGCGCATCATGGGCTCACAGCCGACGATGGCGCTCAGGCGGCCGCCGATCTTGAGTTGGGACAGCAGGGCTGCGGGCACCTCGGCAACCGAGCCGCTGAGCACGATCACGTCAAACGGGCCGCGCAGCGCGCCGTTGTCGGAAACCGCCTCGGCCAGGTTGGCCGCGCCATCGGCAACGCGCACTTCGGCGTTGTAGATGCCGGCCTTTTGCAGGTTTTTGCGGGCGGTTTCGGCTAGCGAGGGCTCGATTTCAAGGCTGATCACCTGTTGCGCACGGTGTCCCAGCAGCGCGGCCATGTAGCCTGAGCCAGTGCCGATTTCCAGCACCTTTTCATGCTTTTGCACGGACAGATCCTGCAGGATGCGGGCCTCGACCTTGGGCGCCAGCATGCACTGGCCGGGGTTGTGTTGCGGCGGCAGCGGGATTTCCATGTCGACAAAAGCCAGCGCCTTGCAGGCCAGCGGCACGAAGTCCTCACGCCTGACCACCGCGAGCAGGGAAAGGACCTGGCTGTCCAGCACTTCCCAGGGGCGGATTTGCTGTTCAATCATGTTGACGCGGGCTTGTTCGTAATTCATGGCAGGTGTGTTCTTGGGCAGGGTGAAGGGCGGGAGGGTGAGGATCGGCTGCAAGCAGTGATTTTAGACGGACCCACCGGCCGCATCCTGACGCAGATCAGCCATTGGCGCGGGCGTGGGGGCGGGCTGGGTGCCTCTGAACTTGCGTTTGAACCACTGGGCCAGATCGTCCATGTAGCAGTAGGCCACCGGCACCACGACGAGGGTCAGCAGCGAGGAGGTGATGACGCCGCCAATCACGGCCTGGCCCATGGGTGCGCGCTGCTCCGCGCCTTCGCTCAGGGCGAAAGCCAGCGGCACCATGCCGAAGATCATCGCCAGCGTGGTCATCAGGATAGGCCGCAGCCTGACCCTGGCCGCCAGCAGCAGGGCTTCGCTGCGCTCCATGCCGGGAATCCGCGTGCCGTCCACGTCCAGACTGTCCTCGCGCATGCGGATGGCGAAGTCAACTAGCAAAATGGCGTTTTTCGTCACCAGGCCCATCAGCATGACGATGCCGATGATGGAAAACATCGACAGCGTCGAGCCAAACAGCAGCAGCGCCAGCACCACGCCAATCAGCGTCAACGGCAGCGAGGTCATCAGTGCCATGGGCTGCAAAAAGCTCTTGAACTGGCTGGCCAGGATCATGTAGATGAACAAAATCGCCATCACCAGCGCGGAAACGGCGTAGCCAAAGGACTCGGCCATGTTCCTGGTGGAGCCGCTGAACTGGTAGCGGTAGCCGGGCGGGAAGTTCACCGTCTCCAGCGCGGCCTTGATGTCGTCGGAGACTTCACCGGCCGAGCGCCTGTAGACGTTGGCATTGATGGCGACCTCCCGGCTCAGGTTGCGCCGGTTGATCTGGTTCGGCCCGGTCGACTCCCTCACGCTGGCGACCTGGCCAAGCCTCACGATGCGCGTGGAGCCGTCGGCATTGCTGCCGACGGCGCTGCTCATGAAGGGCAGCCGCTCCAGGTTCGGCGGCCTCTCGCGGGCATCGGGCGACAGGCGCACGTTCACGTCGTAGGTCTGGTCGTCGGGCGCGCGCCAGTTGCCCACGGTCTGGCCGGCCACCAGCGTGCGCAGCGAGGCCGCGATCTGCGCGACCGACAGCCCCAGGTCGGAAGCAGCCTCACGCCGCACGTCGATCTGGATCACCGGCTTGTCAGGCTTGACGCTCGAATCCAGATCGACCAGGCCGGGGATGCCGCGGATCTTGTCGGTGACGACGCGGCTCAGGCGGTCAAGCTCCTTCAGGTCGGAGCCCTGCAGCGAGAACTCGATCTGCTTGTTGCCGCCCACCGGGTCCAGCAGGCCGGCGTGCGTGACGGTGATGCCAGCGACCTGCCTGAGGCGCTCGCGCAGCACCGCCGACATGTCGTCGGCGCTGCGCGTGCGCGCCTTGCGGTCGACCAGGCGCACATAGACGCTGGCGTACATTTTTCCCTGGGCGCTGCCGGTGTTGATCGTCGCGACGGTGTAGCGCACCTCCGGAAACTCGCGCAAGATGGCATCGACCTGGCGCGCCTTGGCTTCGGTGGCCTCAAGCGACGAGCCGACCGGCGTGTAGAAGGTCAGCGAGGTTTCGGAATAGTCGGCCTTGGGCACAAACTCGGTGCCCAGCAGCGGCACCATCACCAGGCTGACGGCAAAAATCACCACGGCCAGCGCCAGCGTCGCCAGCTTGTGCAGCAGCGCCCAGCGCAGGATGCCCTGATAGGCGTGGCCCAGGGATTCGGTGGCGCGGTCAAACCAGCCGGTCACGCGGCCAATGCTCCTGTCGTACCAGGTTTTCCGACCGTCCTGAGCTTGTCGAAGGATGGCCGGGTCGTGCCAGATGCTGGAGAGCATGGGGTCCAGCGTGAAGCTGACAAACATCGAGATCAGCACGGCCGCCACGATGGTGATGCCGAACTCGTGGAAGAACTTGCCGATGATGCCGCCCATGAAACCAATCGGCAAAAACACGGCGACGATGGAAAAACTGGTGGCCAGCACCGCCAGGCCGATTTCCTGCGTGCCGTCCATAGCGGCCCGATAAGGCGTCTTGCCCATCTGCACATGGCGCACGATGTTCTCGCGCACCACGATGGCGTCGTCGATCAGCAGGCCCACGCACAGCGACAGCGCCATCAGCGTGATCATGTTGATGGTGAAGCCAAACAGGTTCATGAACCAAAAGGTGCCGATGATGGAGATCGGCAGCGTCAGCCCGGTGATCACCGTGGAGCGCCAGGAGTTGAGGAACAAAAACACGATCAGCACCGTCAGCAGCGCTCCTTCGATCAGCGTCTGGCGCACGTTTTCAACGGCCACGCGAATCGGCCGCGAGCCGTCCGAGATCAGCTCCAGCCGCGCGCCCGGCGGCAGTTGCGGTTTCAGCTCGGCAATCGCCTGGTTCAACCCGTCGACCACGGCAATGGTGTTTTCGTCCTGCGCCTTCTGCACGGTCAGCAACAGCGTGCGCTGGCCGTTGTAAATCGCCAGGCTGTCAAGCTCCTGGGCACCGTCGGCGATGCGGGCAAGCTGGTTCACGGTGATAGCCACGCTGCCCTTGCGCGCCACGATGATGTTGCCGAAGTCTTCCGGCCGCTTCATGCGGGTATCGATCTTGACGACACGCTCCTGTGCCAGCGAGCGGATCGCACCCAGCGGCAGATCCTGGTTTTCGTTGCGCACCGCATTGACGACCTGGTCGGCCGTGACGCCGAGCGACTCCATGGCCTGCGGCTTGAGGTAGATGTTGATTTCACGCTTGGTGCCGCCCACCAGCGTGACCGAGCCCGCACCGCGCACATTCTCCAGCCGCTTCTTCAGCACCTGGTCGGCCCAGTTGGTCAGCTCGATGGCTGAAAGGGGTGTTGCCCCCACGCTTGTCGCTTCGCGTACTACGCTGCCCCCCGAGGGGGCTGAACTTGCTTGGGGCGGCCCGGCGCTGCGTTCGTTGTCTGCTCCGCTCAGGTTTGGCAGAACAGCGATGGACCAGATGGCGCGGCTTGACGGGTCAAAGCGCAGGACGCGGGGTTCTTTCACCTCGTCGCGCAGGGTGGGGCGTATCGCCGCGATTTTTTCGCGTACGTCCTCGGCGGCCTTGCGCCCGTCGACGTAGAGCTGGAACTCGATGATGACGACAGCCTGCCCCTCAAGGCTGCGCGAGCTCAGGGTGTTGACGCCGGAGACCGAATTGACGCCTTCTTCAATCTTCTTGGTGACCTCGCTCTCGACGATTTCGGGCGAGGCCCCCGGATACTCCGCGGTGATGACCACCACCGGGAAGTCGATATTGGGAAACTGGTCCACCTGCATGCGCTGGTAAGAGAACAGCCCGAGCACCACGATGGCCAGCATGACCATGGTGGCGAACACCGGATTTTTCAGGCTGACCTGCGTGAACCACATACGGGTGCGGCCTTATGGTGCCGGTTTGCCGCCGACCGGAGCGCTGGCGGGCGCCGCCGCCGTGGTGGCTGGCATGCTGGTAAAGCGTATCCGCGTGCCCTCGCGCAAGGCGCCCGCGTCGCCGCGTATCACCAGCGCGCCATCCTCCAGCCCCTGGATGGCGACGACCGCTTCGCCGCCGGCCGTGCCGCGCTGGCCCAGCACCAGCGGCCTGTGCGCCACCACGCCGTTTTCAATCACCTGGGCATAGGGCTGGGGTTTGTCGGTGCGCACGGCGCTGACGGGGACTGACAGCAGGGACGAGCGCGCCGTGCCCAGTGTTCCCTGCGCGAAAAGGCCCTGGCGCAAGGGCAGGGCATGGCTGCCCGCGTTGGCTATGCTGAGGTAGACCAGCACGCTGCGGCTGCCAGCCTGCGCGCTGGGATTGATGCGTGCGACGCTGGCCTTGACGGCTTGCCCGCTGCCTTCAATCTGCAGCTCTGCCGCCTGGCCGACGCGAACGTTCATGGAATCCTGCGCGCTCAGGCTGGCTTCGAGCTCAAGGCGGCTCAAATCAACCACCTCGACAATCTTGCTGTCTATGCCCACATGCTCGCCGGCCTGCGCCAGGCGCTGCGACACCTGGCCGGAAATGGGTGACTTCAGCACGGTGTCTGCCACCAGTTTGGCTGCGACTTCCGTGCCGGCCAGCGCCGCCCGGTAGGTGGCCTCGGCCGCGTTGAGGTTGGCCAGCGAGGTGTCCAGCGCGGTTTTGGAGATGAAACCCTGGTCGACCAGCGCCTTGTTGTTGTCGTACTGGCGCCGCGCCGCGTTGACCTGCGCCCTGGCCGACTCGGCCTGTTCCCTGGCCTGGCGCACGCGCGAAGGGTATTCGCTGGATTCGATGCGCGCGATCACCTGGCCGGCCTTCACAAAGTCGCCTTCACGAACCAGCAGGCCCTGCAGCTCGCCGGCCACACGCGCCTTGACGACGGCAGAGTTGACCGCCTTCAGCGAGCCGGAGATGGACAGCCCCTGCGCCACGTCACGGGTCTGCGCCCGGGTGACATCCGTGGCGGCCAGCTCCGCCAGCCCCGCCACCTCTACGTTATGGGCGGCGTTGCCGGTCGCGGCGGTCTGCTGGCCGGCCTTGCGCGCTGCCAGGGTGCGCACCACGCCGGCGCCGATCAGCACGAGAACGAGCAGGGCGATGATCCAGCTGAGCGAGCGTTTCACGAGGACGGCTTCTCCGCGCCGCTGGCCGCATGGCTGGCCTGCGGCAGGCTGATGCCGTGCAGGATGATGGCCAGTTGCGAGGCCATGTATTTTTTCGGGTCCAGTTCGATGTGATCCGGAATGCAGACCCCGGTGGAGTGCTTCGACAGAATCAGGAAGATCATGGGCGCCACCACGCTGTAAACCGCATAGTCCAGATCCAGCGCCCGGAATTCCCCGCGGTCCATGCCGCGCTGCAGGATCTTGCGAATCAGGGCCTGGCCGGGCTGTATGACCTCATGCTGGTAAAAGGCGGCGATTTCGGGGAAATTCTTCGCCTCGCTCATCATCAGCTTGGTGATGCCCGAGGCCCGCGTCGCGCCGACGCGCTCCCACCAGGTGCTCATGCAGTACTCGATCATCCCGGCGGTACTGCCCTCGAAGCTTTCAAATTCATCGTTCCATTGCGAAAAACGGCCTGAGAGGTTCTCGCGAACCACTGCCTTGAACAACTCGTCCTTGCTGGGGAAATAGAGAAAAAGCGTGCCCTTGGAGACCCCGGCGCGCGCCGCGACTTCTTCCACCCGGGTGGCGGCAAAGCCCTTTTCGACAAAAAGTTCGAGGGCCGCGTCAAGCAGCTCACCGGGGCGCGCCTCCTTGCGGCGCTCGCGTTTGACGGCGCCCTCAGGGGATTTGTTGCAAAAGATTCTTGAAAGTGGCATGGCTACTGACTGGCTGGTTAGTAATGTAGCGATTTGCCATGCAGGCGTCAACCGGGCGCGCTGAAAACCCGGCCACGGGCGGAGGGCGCTCTATTCCATGCCTAAATCAAGCGTGAACGCGAAGGCGAAGCGCAGGCAGTACAGGCGTACGACAAGCGAGGCCGACAAAGTGCACGTTTGATTTGGAAGTGGAATTACAGGGGAATGAATCTGCCGACGGCCAGCGCCAGGCATTCGCGCAGCACTCTGTGCGAGGCCTGCAGGCCGTGCGCCGACGGCAGCCACTGCAGCGCGCTGCGCTCCTCTGCCAGCACAAAGGCCGTCGGGGCGGGGCTGACAGTCAGGCCGGCCCGCTCGAAGGCGGCCACCGCGCGGGGCAGATGCCAGGCATCGGTGACCAGCGCAATCCGCTGCACGCCGTCCCGCCTGAGCAGCGGCGCCAGCAGGCGGGCATTGCCCGCCGTGTCGCGCGACTGCGCTTCGGTCCAGCGCAGTTTGACGCCATAGTCTTGCAGGGCAATGCGTGCGGCCACGCTGGCCTCGCTGGCCGCCTGCCCACTGCCGGCCGCCCAGCCCGTGCCGCCGCTGAAGGCAATCGGCAGGCCGGACTGCCGCGCCAGCCAGATGCCGTAGCGCAAACGGGCCGCCGTGCGGGCGCTGGGCTGCGCCTGGCCATATTCAGGCGCTTCGGGCAGCAGCCCGCCGCCAAGAATGACGATGGCCTGCACCCTGCCGGCCTTGATCTGGTCAGCCGACACCGGCGCAAACTGCGGCAGCGCCGTGCGCGCCAGCCACACGGCGACGCCCTCGCAACTGAGCAGCCACAGCAGCAGCAATGAAGTGGCCGTCAGCGCCAGGCCACCGCAGCGCCTTTTCCAGGCCAGCAGCAGGCCCAGCAGCGCCGCCAGCAGCAAGCTGGCGGGCGGCAGGAGCAGGCTGGTCAACAGCGGTTTGAGCGCGCCAAACTCCATTAATTACTATTAAAAAAATAGCAAACTATGACCACATTGTATGGACTGGATGCCGAAATGATCAATAAAATGCCTGCAGGCCGGTCTGCGCGCGGCCCAGGATCAGCGCATGCACGTCGTGCGTGCCTTCATAGGTGTTGACGGTTTCCAGATTGATCATGTGGCGGATCACATGGTATTCGTCGTGGATGCCGTTGCCGCCGTGCATGTCACGCGCCATGCGGGCAATGTCCAGCGACTTGCCGCAGGAGTTGCGCTTGATCAGCGAGATCATTTCCGGCACGGCCCGGTCCTCGTCCATCAACCGGCCGACGCGCAGGCAGGCCTGCAGGCCCAGCGTGATTTCGGTCTGCATGTCGGCGAGTTTCTTCTGGATCAGCTGGTTTTGCGCCAGCGGGCGGCCAAACTGAACGCGGTCCATGGTGTACTGGCGGGCGCGGTGCCAGCAGTCTTCGGCCGCGCCCAGCGCGCCCCAGGCGATGCCGTAGCGCGCCTTGTTCAGGCAGCCGAACGGTCCCTTCAGGCCGCTCACGTTTGGCAGCAGATTGGCCTCGGGCACGAACACGTCGTCCATGACGATTTCGCCGGTAATCGACGCGCGCAAGCTCATCTTGCCTTCGATCTTGGGGGCGCTCAGGCCCTTCATGCCTTTTTCCAGGATGAAGCCACGAATGCTTTCCTGGCCGCCGACCTTGCCGTCAGGGTCTTCGAGCTTGGCCCAAACGATGAACACGTCGGCGATCGGGCTGTTGGTGATCCACATCTTGGCGCCCTTCATGATGAAGCCGCCGTCCACAGGCTTGGCGCGCGTCAGCATGCTGGCCGGGTCCGAGCCGTGGTTGGGTTCGGTCAGGCCGAAACAGCCGACCCATTCGCCGGTGGCCAGTTTCGGCAGGTATTTCTGGCGTTGCGCCTCGTTGCCGTAGGCGTTGATCGGGTGCATCACCAGCGAGGATTGCACGCTGATGGCGCTGCGGTAGCCGCTGTCGACGCGTTCGACTTCGCGTGCCACCAGGCCGTAGCTCACGTAATTGAGGCCGGCGCAGCCGTAGCCTTCGATAGTCGAGCCCAGAAAGCCCATGGCGCCGGCTTCATTCATGATTTCGCGGTCAAACTTCTCGTGGCGTGCGGCCATCAGCACGCGCGGCTGGAGTTTTTCCTGACAGAAGGTGTGCGCCGCCTCTTGAATAGCGCGCTCGTCTTCCGTGAGCTGCTCGGACAGAAAAAGCGGGTCTTCCCAGTTGAATTTGGTTTTCATGGCGCGGGTCCTGGTGGTGGTTGGCAAAGTGTAGTGGGTGGCCCTATTGTTGGGCGGGCATGCATAGTTGTCTAATACCATTTAACAATTCAACGATATATTATTTGTATTCATGGAATTTCGTCACCTGCGCTATTTTCTGGTGTTGGCTGAAGAGCTGCACTTCGGCCGGGCCGCGCGCCGCCTGTCGATGTCCCAGCCGCCGCTCTCGCTCAATATCCAGCAGCTGGAGGCGTCGATCGGCGCGCAACTGTTCACGCGCAACAGCAAGCAGGTCGCACTGACGGCCGCCGGGCTGGCCTTTGTGCCCGCCGCGCGGGCGCTGCTCGAACAGGCGGCACAGGCGGCCAGCCACGCGCGCGACGTGGGCCAGGGCATGGCCGGCAGCCTGAGCATAGGCTTTGCCGGCACCATACTTTACAGCGGCCTGCCCGAAATCCTGGAGGCCTTCCAGGCCCGACATCCCTTGCTGCGGCTGATGCTCAGGGAGCTCAGTTCCAGCGAGCAGCTGATCGAACTCGCGCACGACCGGCTGGACATCGGCTTTGTTCACACGACGCGCGTGCCGCCCGAGCTGTCGCAGATTCTGGTGTCGAGCCAGGCTTTTGTCGGCTGCCTGCCGGCGGCTCATTCGCTGGCGGGCGAGCGGCTGCTGTCGCTGCGGGCGCTGCAGGGCGAGCCCTTTGCCGTTGTCTCGCGCGCCGTGTCGCCCGACTACCATGAGCGCATCCTTGCCATCTGCACCGAAGCCGGGTTTTACCCCGAAATACGCTACGAACTGCGGCACTGGCTGAGCGTGGTGTCGCTGGTGTCGCAAGGCATGGGCGTGGCGCTGGTGCCGGCGGCGCTGAGCCAGTCTGCGTTGGCGGGCGCCTCCTTTGTACCGCTGGACCTGGGCACCACGCCTTACGACACGCACTGCCTCTGGAAAACCTCGCGCGACAATGCCGCACTGGCAGCATTCGTTCAGGCGGTGCGCGCTGCAGGCGATGGGCAAAACCACTAAAGTAGCTTCAGACGGAACGGTTGCCACGGTGGCGGCTCTATCCCCCTTGATCAGCAAAAGGAAACCCGGCCATGAGCGAATTGCAAACCATCACCCTGGGCGGCGGCTGCTTCTGGTGCACAGAGGCGGTCTACGTCAAGGTGCGCGGCGTCACCGATGTCGAATCAGGCTACAGCAACGGCCAGGCGGCGCGGCCCAGTTACGAGGACGTTTGCACCGGGCGAACCGGCTGTAACGAAGTCGTGAAGCTGGTGTATGACCCGGCCGAAATCACGCTGCGCGAAATCCTTGAAATCTTCTTCGTCATCCACGACCCGACCAGCCTGAACCGCCAGGGCAACGACGCCGGCACGCAGTACCGCAGTGGCATTTATTACTCTAACCCCGAGCAAAAGCAGGTGGCTGACGACTTCATTCGCGAAGCCAGCCAGGACAAGACCTTTGGCAAGCCCATCGTGACCGAGGTACTGCCGCTGGCCAATTACTGGCCGGCCGAGGCCTACCACCAGGACTATTTCGAGAACAACCCGAACCAGGGTTATTGCGCTTTTGTGGTGGGGCCCAAGGTGGAGAAGTTTCGCAAGACTTTTGCTTCGCGGGTCAAGGGTTGAGACTTGCGGCTCACGGTTCCCTGTCGCGGTATCTGCGCTGCGAAGTCTGAAACTGAGTTTGCCATCGCCAATGGACTGCAAAGGGCCCAAAGCGGCCCGTGAGGTCCAATCCCCGAACGGCTCCTTTGCTGCGATGGACTAAACCGCTCGCGCGGTAGTCCGCCGCGAAGGCCCTGACGCTGGGTAAACATCGCGCCCCTGTCTATGTTGGCGAGTGAGGCAATCGGCCTCGTTCTTTGACAGGAGCGCAATCATGATCCCTTCGACCCCAACCATCTCGCCGCTGCGCCAACGCATGCTTGAGGACATGCGTATGCGCAAGCTGGGGCCTCGCACGCAAGAAGCCTACATCCGTGCCGTGCGCAAGCTGGCGGCTTACCTCAAGCGCTCGCCCGACACGGCCACGGTGGAGGATCTGCGCAATTTCCAGCTCCATCTGGTAGACACGGGCTCATCCCCCGTGACGCTCAACGCCACGCTCACCGGACTGAAGTTCTTCTTCGACATCACGCTGGGGCGCATCGAACTGATGGCGAAGATGCAACCTGTGAAGGTACCTCGCACCTTGCCTGTGGTCCTGAGCTGCGAGGAAGTCTCGCGCCTTCTCGCTGCGGCCCGCAACATCAAGCACCAAGTGGCCCTATCGGTGGCCTATGGCGCTGGCCTGCGCGCCAGCGAGATCGTCAGCCTGAAGGTCACTGATGTTGACAGCCAGCGTATGACCTTGCGCGTGGAGCAGGGCAAGGGGGCCAAGGATCGCTACGCTATGCTCAGCCCAGTTTTGTTGCAGCGTCTGCGCACCTGGTGGCGGTGAATGTCAAGCTAGTTGTCGCCTGTGAGTCTTGAATTTAAGCGGTTTTTCTGAACTCCTTGTGGTCCTCCTTTGGGTCATGCTTTTGATCGGGATTGAGGTACACCTCGCGCACGGGCTGCCAGTTGCGCGTGGTGCCGCTCCAGCGCTGGGGATTGGCGGCCTTGGCCGCTTCATAGACCTGCGCGCGCTTTGACAGTAGCGCGCTGTCCTGGCCCGCATGGCGCTCTTCTGGCGTGACGAAACGCAGGGCGCTGTGCCGATGCTCCAGGTTGTACCAATGCACAAACGCGCCCACCCACTGGCGCGCCGCCAGCAGGGTCTCGAACGCGCGGGCGGGGTAGTCGGGCCGGTATTTCAGCGTCCTGAAGAGCGACTCCGAATACGGGTTGTCATTGCTCACCGCCGGGCGGCTGAGCGAAGGCATCACGCCCAAGGCCTGCAGGGTCGCGAGCATGGCCGCGCCCTTCATCGGGCTGCCGTTGTCCGAGTGCAGCACCACCTGGCCGGGCGCGATGCGCTCGCGCAGGCAGATGTCGCGCATGACCGCGCCGGCCAGTTCGCTGCTTTCGTTTTCATAGACCTGCCAGCCGACGATCTTGCGGCTGAAGATATCGAGGAACAGGTACAGGTAAAAGTAGTGCCCCGTGACGCGCGTGGGCAAGTAGGTGATGTCCCAGCTGAACAACTGGTTGGGCGCCGTGGCGCGCAGCGCGCGCGGCTTGGCCTGGCGTGGCTGCCCGGGCCGCTCGGCGCGGCGGTGCTGGAGCTGGCGCTCGGTCCTGAGCACGCGGTAAAAGGTCGACTCCGAAGCGATGTACTGGCCCCGGTCGGCCAGCCGGGGAACGATCTGGCTGGGCGCCAGGTGGCCGAATTCGTCCGAGTTGGCCACGGCCAGAACGGCCTGGCGCTCGGACTCGCTAAGCCTGTTGGTGGGCGCCTGCACCCGCGCGGGGCGCCGGTCTGCCCGGCACTGCTCGCGCTGCCAACGCTGCAGGGTGCGCTGGCTCAGGCAAATGACGGCACAGGCGCGCTCCTGGCGCGCGCCCGCTTGCGTCGCCTCGCCCACCAGCGCAATGACCTGGCGGCGCTGCAAGAGGTTGGTCATTTGACCTCGTCCTCCCACAGCGCCCGGAACTTTTTTTGAAGCATCAGCAACGCTGCTGCCTCCGACAACGCCTTTTCCTTGCGCAGCAGTTCGCGCTTGAGTTGCTCGTTTTCATCCTTGAGGCTGCGCCATGGCCCCGTGTCTGCCAGCGCTTTGGC
>JBKJKI010000071.1:0-8242 GCA_046597475.1 Polaromonas sp.
GCGGTCTGGCCCCGCCCGCGCGGCCTCAGTGTGAAATTGCGAATTAGCCGAAGTCAGTCTCCGCTCCAAGCGCCGCGTGGTCAGATTTCACGCCATTTGTTGCCTGAAAATTGTGCCCATCGGTAATGCCCGGCGCCTCGTCACGGTCCGGGTGGCGGCTCCATCCTGCGGATGGCTGCCCGCGTGTAGTCGGTCATGAACTCCAGGAAGGCGCTGGTTCTGGCCGGAATGAACTTGCGGCTGGGCAGCGCCGCGTAGAGCGTGTTTCTGCCGGTAATCCAGGGCGACAGCACGCGCTGCAGCTCGCCCGACTGCAGCAGCTTGGCCACCAGGGCGATGGACTGGCTGGTGATGCCAGCGCCATCCACGCAGGCCTGGATCAGCGTGTCGCTGTGGTTCACGAGCAGCGCGGGCGTCAGCTCGACCGCCACTTCGCGCTGGCCCTCCAGCGGGTTGATGAGGCGCAGGCTGCGGTGCCGGTTGGTCGGCGCCTTGATCCTCAGGCAGCGGTGTCCGGGCAGGTCCTGGGGCTGCTGCGGCGTGCCGTACTCGCGCAGGTAGCCGGGCGAGGCGCACAGTATGCCGTCTGACGAGGCAATCGGGCGCGCGATGATGTTGGCATCAAAGGTGTCGGCCGCGCCCAGCAGGGTCAGGTCGTAGTCTTCAATCGGCGGCAGCTGCGTCGACTCCACATGGATGTCGAGCACCACCCGCGGGTAGCGCCGGCCGAATTCGGCCACCAGCGGCGCCAGCACATGCACGCCAAAAAGTGGCGGTGCAAGGATGCGGATGACGCCAGACATTTCCTGCGCATGCGCCTGCGCCGCCGCATGGGCCTCGTCAATGTCATTGAGGATGTGGCGCACGCGGGCCAGGTAGGCTTCGCCGGCGTCCGTCAATGCCAGGCGGCGCGTGGTGCGCTGCAGCAGGCGCACGCCCAGGTGCGCCTCCAGGTCGCCGACCAGCCGCGTCACGACGGCCGCCGACAGGTCGAATTTTCGCGCTGCCGCTGCAAAACTGCCGTCATCGACCACTTGCTGAAACACGCGCATCGACTGAAGTCTGTCCATCGAACTCTCCCTAAGGCCTATTGTTGCTGTTTTAACATCAATGAATTGATTGAAATGCTGTTTTTTGATGGATATGAATTGAATAAAGTTCGGCCATCGATGAGCCCAAGCCACTCCAGGGCGACTCACCGAGGCTGGACAGACGGGGAACTCAAGGGAGTCAGGCTCGCCATGCCCGGAACGTCACTTCAACTTCAAAGGAATCTTCATCATGAAATCAAGCTTCATCACCGCCGTCGTCGTCGCCATTGCCGCCTTCACCTCCGCGGCAGCGTCCGCCGACACCTTCAACCCCTATCTTTTCGACCAGATGAAGGCGCCAACGGCCAAGACGCGTGCCGAGGTCAAGGCCGAAATGCTGCAGGCCCAGCGCGAAGGCACCATGGCCAGCGCCAGCTTCATCGGTGCAACCGGTCAGCAGGCGCTTGGCGCGTCGCGCCCTGACAAGTCGGGCCTGGCTCCCCAAGCTGCTGCCGCCTCGGGAAAAACCAGCCATTGAGCGGGTTGCGGGGCATTGGCCCTGCGTACGCCCCGGCGGTCCTTGCGGCTCCGGGGCGTTTTTTCGTCTTACTCCAAAGCTGGTTGAGTGCTATTAAAATAATAGCCAACTATGGCCGTTCCTATTGGGCTTAAAGCCGATTTGATCCGGAAAATGTGAATTGGAAGCTGTCTGGCGCTGAATCCGCAAGCCGCGGCGCCAGGTAGCCCTTCACTCCTTCATTCCTTCACTCGCGGTAATCCGGCTGCTGCCGCCGCTTGACCGCCTTGCGCGCTTCGTAGTGCGCCATCAGCGGCGTCACCGAAATGCCGTGCGCAATCACCGACGCCACCACCACCGCCAGCGTCAGCGACAGCAGGCGCTCGGCCAGCGCGGGGTGGATGTGGTGGTTGATGGCGTAAAGCAGGTAGTACAGCGAGCCGATGCCGCGTATGCCGAACCAGCCCATGAGGTTGCGCTGCGCCGGCTCGACACCCGTGCCCAGCAGGCCGGCGTAGACGGCCAGCGGGCGAACCAGCAGAAAAACCACCGGCACAAACCACAGCACCTCGCGCTGGAACTTCACCGTCGCCACCAGCACGCCCACTGCCAGCACGATGCCGACCTCGATGAAGCTCTCAAACTGGCTGTTGAAGCGCTGCACCGCCCGCATCATGTAGGCCGGTGCTTCAGCGCCGGATGCGGCACGGTCGGCCTTGCTCAGCCCGGGCGGCGGGCTGGCCTGCGCCTTGACCTCGTCGATGCGGCGCAGCGCCAGCCCGGCGGCGAACACCGCCAGAAAGCCGTAGGTCTGGCTGGCCAGCGCCAGGCCGTAGGTCAGCGCAATCAGGCCCAAGGCAATGAATTCGTCCGAACCCAGCGCCTCGCGATGGCGCACGCGCAGGTAGATGATGGCCCGGCCCACCAGCGTGCCCAGCAGCCAGCCCAGGCCCAAGCCGCCGGTCACGGCCCACAGCACATCGACCGCCCACCAGCGCCAGCCGCCATCGCCCAGCTCATGCAGGCCCAGCGAGCCCAGGCCCAGCATGACGAAGGGGAAGGCCGTGCCGTCGTTCAGCCCGCCCTCGCCGGTCAGGCCAAAGCGCAGCCGATCCCGGTCGCCGGGGTTGGCGACCTGCACGTCGGAGGCGAGCACCGGATCGGTCGGCGCCAGGATGGCGCCCAGCAGCACCGCCGCGCCCAGCGGCAGGCCCATCACCCCTACGCCCAGCGCGGTGATGGCGGCCACCGTCACCAGCATGGAGAGCGTCGCCAGCTGCAGCGGAATGCGCCAGCGCCGGTCGCGCAGCGGCAACTCCAGCTTCATGCCCGCCGTGAACAGCGAGACCAGCACGGCGATTTCGGTCAGGCGCTCCAGCAGCACGGTGTTCTTCAGCGCGTCAAGCCGCAGCAGTCCCAGGCCCAGCGGCCCTATCGCCACGCCCACGCCGAGGTAGAGCATGGCCGAACTCATGGGCAGGCGGGCGATGAAGGAGCCGCTCAGCGTCATGGTGATCAGCAGCAGGCCGACCACCATCAAGCCGAGCGTGAAGCTGTCGATGTCTAGCATGAGCGGGCTCGCGGGCGACTGCGCGGGGCGAATTGGAACATCCGCACAGCTTAAGGCACGCGGCTGAAGGCGCGCGCAGGGCGGCGCGTGCCGCCGCCGCGGCCAGGTTTCACCGAATCAGGCGCTAAAAATGATTAAATACGCCTCAGGCCCAATGACTGCAGTGTTTTACTGCTATCTAAAAAGGAGCTGTCTGGCGATTCGCCGCCAGCCGGCTACCAGTCCACCAGGCTCAGGCCGACGCTCAGCACATTGCGCCTCTTGTTGTAGTCCAGCAGGCTGTCGCCATAGCCGCTGAACAGCTGGACGTGGTAGCGCAGGCCGGTGTAGCTGGGCGACGAGGAGGGCGCCATCAGCCAGTCAATCCGGGTCGAGCCGCGGGCCTCGCTGCGCAGCGAATGGCGCAGCGTGACGCCCACGGTGTTGGCCTTGTTGATCTGCCAGGTGCCGGTGAGTTCGGCGCGGCCGATGTAGTTTTCAATGCCCGGGTTGTTGTCATCGGCCGGCGCCTCGCGCAACCGGTCCCAGATGCGGCCCTGCAGCCGCAGGCTGGAATCCTGGCCCAGCACCTTTTCCGCCGCGCCCATCAGGTAGGTGCGGTTCCAGCTGCGTGACAGCGGGTCTGACTGGCCGTTGGACTGGTGCACCAACCCCAGGCCGGAGAGCCGGTAGTTCCAGCCGCCGGGCAGCGCGATCTGGTGCGGATAGATGTAGATCAGCTCGGGTTCGTGGTCGGTCGAGCGAAACGGCCGCGACAGCGCCGGGCTGAAGATCTGCCAGTAGCTCTGCTGGGTGTAGCCAAACCAGAGCGAATCATGGTCGTCCTCGTCCTGGTCGCCGCTCTTGAGCAGGCCCTTGGCGAGCTTGGTGCGCACCGACAGCTGGATCTTGGTTTCCGCATGCCGGTAGTCAGGAGGCGCCGAGGCGCCGCCGGCCGGCGGCGACGTGACGCCGCCAGACATCACAAAAGCCAGCGAAAGCGGCCGGTAGCCGCGCAGGGCAAAGGTGTCGCAATCGGTGCCGCGCTGCAGCTCCCAGAACCTGGACAGCTCGGAATACTGGGTGTTGCGGCAGCCAATCGGCTTGCCGTCGGGCGCTTCGGTGTTGAGCGAAGGCAGCAGCAGGATTTCAGTTGCCGGCTGCCCGGTCGCCGGATTGGCCGGCGCGGTGGTCAGCGAGGCCGGCGGCGTGTTGGCCGGCAACTGCGAATTCGCCCACTCCTGAAAACACGTCAACTGCGCCGCATCGGTCTTGAGCGCCTGGCAGGCTTGCCAGCCCAGGCTGGACGGGCGATGGGCCGGCAGGGCAATGGCCGGAACGGGTGTGGTTTGCGCCTGTGCCTGGCTGGCTGCCAGCAGGCCGGCAGCCAGCAGCGTGCGGCGCAGGGGTGAAGGTTGGAATTTCATGGAGGTCGGGTCAGGAAAACAGGAAGGCACGCGCTCAGGGGAGCCGGGTCAGCGTAAAGGGCACGCCAGGGGCGTCGGGCGGGGCGCTGCGGCTGGTGTCCTTCCAGACGCCCTGGTAGACCTTGCCGCATGAGCCCGCCACCATTTCCCCGTTCCAGGTGCCGGTGATGCTGATGTGATCAGACGATTCGTCGAGCAGCAGCAAGCCCTCGTCGAGGTCGCCCGCCAGAGCCGCCTGCGCGGTGTGACCCGCAATCGCGGGCGTGCCGGCGGCTGCTCCAAGATCGCGGCTGACGCTGCCCGCCAGGCTTTCGGAGAATTCGGCGTGGCGCTGCAGAAGCAGGGTAGCGCGCTCAGGCAGGCCGGCCGGCGGATGGCTGAAGCGCACGGCCCAGCGCCCGTGGAGCTGTTCGGCTTTCATGCTGCTGGCCGGCGGGCAGCCGGGTTCAGGGGGTTTTTGGGCGTTTGCCGTTGAGGCAAGGGCGCAAGCTGCTATTAAAAAAAGAGTGTGGCGGAAAATTTTCAAACGGGTGCTTAGTTCTGGGGCCTGGCCAGGGACGCAGGCGCGGGATGGAAGAGGGCTGCCAGGCGCATGGCGCCACGTCAAAGTTGGCCTGACATGTTATCTGAAAGGTGACGCCGGGGATTTGCGCGGCTGGCGAGCGCTGCCAACGACTGCCGGGTGCGGGTCAGCGGCTTTCGGCGCTGGCTGCCGCGGCGGCCAGCGCATCAGCCGATTTTTTGGCGAACTCGGCGCGCAGGGCCTTGAGTTTTTCGCGCGGGTCTTCGCGCAGGGTGGTCTTGTCCAGCCCCATCTCGGCGATGAAGCGGCTGGGCATGCCGGGAATCATGTCGCGGCCCTTTTTGCGCTTGCGCAGCCAGTTCACCGCCAGCGTGCGCTGCGCCCGGGTGATGCCCACATACATCAGGCGGCGCTCTTCCTGCAGGCGCAGCGCGATGCTGTCGGTCTTTGCGGAGTCCGCGCCGTCGTCGTCGTCCAGCTTGAAGGGCAGCAGGCCTTCGTTCACGCCAGCCAGCACCACATGCGGCCATTCCAGGCCCTTGGAGGCGTGCAGCGTCGAGAGCGTCACCACGTTCTGGTCGCCCTCGCGCTCGCTGATGGTCGAGAGCAGCGCAATCGTCTGCACCACTTCGAGCATGGTCTTGGTTTCTTTCTCGACCACCGCGCCCGACGCATCGGCAATCTGGCCGCCGCAGCGCTGCGACATCCAGTCGCAGAAATCCATCACATTGCTCCAGCGCGCGGCCGCCACCTTTTCGCTGTCCTCGCCGTCGTAAAGGTGCTTTTCGTAGTCGATTTCCTTGAGCCAGTCGGTCAGGAAAACGCGCGCGTCCTCGGCGCCCACGGTGCGCTTGGCGCGGTATTCCAGGTCGTTCACGTAGCGGCCGAATTCGCTGAGCGAGCCGACAGCCTTGGCCGGCAGCGCCGAGCCGAGCGAGTGGCTGAACAGCGCCTCGAACAGGCTGAGCTTGCCGGCGTCGGCAAAGCTGCTCAGCGCGCCCAGCGTGGTGTGGCCTATGCCGCGCTTGGGCGTCTTGATGGCGCGGATAAAGGCCGCGTTGTTGTCGTTGTTGACCATCAGCACCATCCAGCTGCACAGGTCCTTGATCTCGGCGCGGTCAAAAAAGCTTTGCCCGCCCGAGACCTTGTAGGGAATGTTGGCCTTGCGAAAGGCCTTTTCAAAGGGCTTGGCCATGTGGTTGGCGCGGTAGAGCACGCAAAAATCCTTCCACTCGCGGTACTGGCCGCCTTCGGCCTGCAGGCTGCCCTCGGCGCGCAGGCTCTGGATGCGCGCGACCACGCGCTCGGCCTCGTGCTCCTCGCTGTCGCAGTCGACCACGCGCACCGGTTCGCCTTCGCCCAGCTCGCTGAACAGCGTTTTCGGGAACAGCTTGGGATTCGGTCCGATCACATTGTTGGCGGCGCGCAGGATGGCGCTGGTCGAGCGGTAGTTCTGCTCCAGCTTCACCACCTTGAGCATCGGGTAGTCCTGCGGCAGGCGTTTGAGGTTGTCCAGCGTGGCGCCGCGCCAGCCGTAGATCGACTGGTCATCGTCGCCCACGGCGGTGAAGCGGCCGCGCTCGCCGACCAGCAGCTTCAGCACCTCGTACTGCGTCGCGTTGGTGTCCTGGTATTCATCGACCAGCACATGGCCGAGCGCCGCCTGCCATTTGCTGCGCACCGCCTCGTGTTCCTTGAGCAGTTTCAGCGGCAGGCCGATCAGGTCGTCGAAGTCCACGCTCTGGTAGGCGCTCAGCCGCTCTTCATAGTGGCCCATGACGCGCGCGGTCAGGCGTTCTTCATCGCCGCTGGCCTGTTCCCCGGCCTGCGCGGCGTTCAGCCCCATGCCCTTCCAGGCGCTGATGGTCCATTGCCACTGGCGCACGGTGGCCGCGTCGGTGCTGTCGCCGGCATCTTTCAGGATGCTGCCGACATCGTCGCTGTCCAGAATCGAAAACTGTGGCTTCAGGCCCAGTGCCGCGCCGTCCTGGCGCAGCATGCGCACGCCCAGCGCATGAAAGGTGCAGATCAGCACGCCGCGCGCCGGCTTGCCGATGAGGCTCTTGGCGCGCTCGCGCATCTCGGCGGCGGCCTTGTTGGTAAAGGTGATGGCGGCGATCTGCTCGGGCTTGAGCCCGGCCTGGATCAGCCGGCCTATCTTGTGCGTGATCACCCGCGTCTTGCCCGAGCCCGCGCCCGCCAGCACCAGGCAGGGGCCATGCAGGTAGTTGACGGCTTCCTGCTGGGCAAGGTTGAGACCGTGGGCGATGGGGGTGGGAGAGAACATGCTGGCAGGCGTCGCGAAATATCGAAAAATGGGCGCGGAAAGGCGCAAGGAAGGCGCAGGGAAAGGTGCGCAAGAAGGCCGGAAAAGGCCAGATGCAGCGGCCATCATAGCCAGTCGTTGGAACGCCAAGCCGCCCGGTGACAATGCGTTTTGTGCTAAACATCCTCCTCGTCACCTTCCCCTTCTTTTCGCTGGTGCTGTGCGGTTATGTGGCCGCGCGCCGCGCCATGCTGCCCCATGCGGCGATTCCGGGGCTCAACAGCTTTGTGCTGTATTTCGCGCTGCCCTGCATGCTCTACCGCTTTGGCGCCAGCACGCCGATTGCCCAGCTGCTGGACGCCAGCCTGGTGCTGGTCTATCTGCTCTGCGCCATGCTGCTGGTGGGCCTCACGATTGCATTCTCGCGCCGGGGCCGCCGCATGGGCTGGAACGATGCGTCCTTCGGCGCGCTGGTCGCCGCCTTTCCAAACACCGGCTTCATGGGTGTGCCGCTGCTGGTCGCGCTGCTGGGCGCGCCGGCCGCCGGTCCGGCGATCGTGACCATCGCGGTGGACATGCTGGTGACCTCGTCACTGTGCATTGCGCTGTCGCGCCTCGATGGCGCCGACGAGCACGGCGCGGCCAGGGCGGCGCGGCTGGCACTGCGGGGTGTGCTGGCCAATCCGCTGCCCTGGTCGATTGCGCTGGGCGCGCTGGCATCCAGCGTGGGTTTTGTTTTGCCCAAACCGCTCATGGCCACCGTCGGCCTGCTCGCCGATGCGGCCGCGCCGGTGGCCCTGTTCACGATTGGCGCGGTGCTGGCACGCTCTCAAATGCATAGCACGTCACGCACGCCGTTGATGGACTATGTGCCTGTGGCGCTCATAAAACTGGTGGTGCATCCGCTGCTGGTCGGCGGCGTGGGCCTG
>JBKJKI010000081.1:0-8356 GCA_046597475.1 Polaromonas sp.
CAGGCCCACGCCGCCGACCAGCAGCGGATGCACCACCAGTTTTATGAGCGCCACAGGCACATAGTCCATCAACGGCGTGCGTGACGTGCTATGCATTTGAGAGCGTGCCAGCACCGCCCCAATCGTGAACAGGGCCACCGGCGCGGCCGCATCGGCGAGCAGGCCGACGGTGGCCATGAGCGGTTTGGGCAAAACAAAACCCACGCTGGATGCCAGCGCGCCAATGCTGGAGGAGTCACGCGCCGCGCTGCAAGGCTTTCTGGCGGCCCGGCAGCCGCTGCTGTTTGAAATCCGCAGGCAAGTCGAATTCAAGAGCCTGGTGCGCTGGGCGATTGATGTGGACCCGATGACGATTTGAGGAATTAGCGGGCCACATCAACATCGCATCCTTAAAATCAGAAGCAGCCCAGCAATCGTCCGTGGGCGGATTCAGGCGGCAGCCCGCAGCTTCTTGAGTTCGGCTTCAGCCACGTCAATTCGAACCTTGCCTCCGGCCACTAAAACCTTCGCCAGCGCGTCCACTTCGCCGCCGACGGCACCGGCCATCATGGCAATGTTATGCGCATGAAGTGCCATATGGCCCTTCTGCACACCGGTTGTCGCCAGCACGCGCAATGCGGCAAAGTTCTGGGCCAGTCCCACGGCCGTGATGATGCCCGCCAGCTGTTCCGCAGTGACCACACCCAGCATCTTGAGCGCCAGCCGGGCCATCGGGTGAACCTTGGTCGCGCCGCCGACAAGCCCGACCGCCATAGGCAACTCCAGCACGCCGGCCAGGTGGCCTTCAGCGGTGACCTCCCACCTTGTGAGGCTGGTGTAGCGCCCATTGCGGGCCGCATAGGCATGGGCACCGGCCTCAACCGCTCGCGTGTCATTGCCTGTGGCCATGACAACCGCGCTGATGCCGTTCATGATGCCCTTGTTGTGCGTGGCCGCGCGATACGGATCCGCCTCCGCAAAATGGTAGGCAAGCATCATGCCATCGCGCACCTCGGCGCCTCCGATGACCTCGACGGGCCAGACGCAGCGCGCGCGGGCCAGTCGGCGATCGGCCAGATTGGACAGGATGCGCAGGTAGGTGCGCCCCCCCGTCCAGGCAGCGATCGATGGCGCGAGTTTCTCCGCCATGGTGTTGACCGCATTGGCGCCCATGGCGTCACGGGTGTCCACAATGATGTGCGTGATGACCATAGGGCCCGAGCGGCTGTCGATCACGCGCACCTCGAGGTCGCGAAACCCTCCGCCGAGCTTGATCAGGATAGGGTCGCATTCATCGCAGATCGCGCGAATCTCGTTGACGCGCTCAAGGATACGGATGCGTGCGTGTTCCGGATCGGCGATGTCCACCAGCTGGATCTGCGCGATCATCCGCGTCCCCGACATGGAAGTGATGAAGCCCCCGTTGTCGTAGCACTGCCGGCCCGCATTGCACACGGCCGCCACGACGGAAGACTCCTCCGTAGCCATCGGGACCAACACATCGCGGCCATCGATTCGCATGTTGGTGGCGACGCCGACCGGAATGTTCATGGTGCCGACCATGTTCTCGATCAGGTGGTTTGCCAGATCCTGCGGCAGGTTACCAGTGTTGGCGAGCAAGGCCCTGTCCTCGGCGCTCAGGCCGGCAAAGTCCGAGACCTGCTCGATGCGGTCCGCGACGGACTGTTTATGAAAGCCGGTGAGTCGGCTGCTGGGAGTGACTTGATTCATGATGAATGCTTTCAGAGAGAAGTTTGAAATCGCGCGAGAAACCGTGAAACTCACGCGCAGGAAGAGATATCTGGCCAGGCTATGGCGCTCCGATCAATGCTTGCCGAGATAGGCTTCGCGTACCGCCGGGTCGGCCAGCATGTCGCGCGCCGTACCGGATGAGGTGATCTCACCGGTCTTCAGCACATACGCACGGTCCGCGACTTTCAGCGCCTGATTGGCCATCTGCTCGACCAGCAAGATCGTTACGCCCCGCGCCTTGAGGGAACGGATCACCCCGAATATCTCCTTCACGATTAACGGGGCAAGACCCAGCGAAGGCTCGTCGAGCAGCAGCAACTTTGGCCGCGCCATCAGTGCGCGGCTGATGGCGAGCATTTGCTGCTCACCACCGCTCATCGTGCCCGCGAGCTGATTCTGGCGTTCGCGCAGGCGCGGAAAGATGTCAAACTGCGCACGAATATCCGACTCGATCTCGGCGTCTTTCGCGTCGCGCAGGTAAGCGCCCAGGAGCAGGTTGTCGCGCACGCTTTGGTCGGCAAACACTTGACGGCCTTCTGGAGACTGCGCAATGCCCATTGCAACGCGCCGGTGCGCTGGCACGACCGTCAGGTTCTGGTTCTCGAACTCGATTCGCCCGCCGGCCGCAGGTTCCAGGCCCGAGATGGCTTTCATCAGGGTGCTCTTGCCCGCGCCGTTGCCGCCGATGATGGTGACTACCTCCCCCCCGCTCACCTCAAGGCTGACACCCTTCAGTGCATGGATGGCGCCGTAATTGACTACCAGGTTTTTAATCTTCAGCATGATGGTCTCAAGTAAGCTGCACCGGAGCAGGCGATGCCGCCGTGTCAACGTCCTCGTCATCACCGAGGTAGGCCGCGATGACCTTGGGGTTGTTCTGCACGTCAGCCGGCGCCCCCTCCGCGATCTTGGCGCCGTAGTCAAGCACGACCAGATGGTCGGACACTGCCATCACCAAGTCCATGTGGTGCTCGATCAGCAGCACGGTGATGCCCTTGCTGGCGATGCGGGCGATGAGCGCCGTGAGTACCTGCGTTTCTTGCGGGTTCAGGCCGGCTGCGGGCTCGTCGAGCAGGAGCAGCCGCGGATGCGTTGCCAGTGCGCGGGCCAGTTCAAGCCGCCGTTGCAAGCCATAGGGCAGACTGCCAGCCTCGTCATTGGCGCGCTCGTGCAGCCCGACAAAGCGCAACAGGCGTACCGCTTCTTCACGCGCCTGGCGCTCCTCGCGCCGGGCGGCGGGCAAGCCGGCCAGACTGGCCAAAAACCCAACGCCGAGGTGCGGATGCAAGCCCACGAGCACGTTGTCCAGCACGCTCATGTGCATGAACAGCTTGAGATTCTGGAATGTGCGGCCGATGCCCAGTCGGCAAACCTCGCTGGCGCGGGAGCGGGTGATGTCCGTACCCGCGAACTCGATGCGGCCCCGATCGGGCATCACGATGCCCGACAAGATATTGAGCAACGTCGTCTTGCCAGCGCCATTGGGGCCGATCAGCGCATGCACATGGCCAGGCCGCAATTCCAGGCTGACATCGTTGGTCGGCACCACGCCGCCATAGGCCTTGTACAGGCCGGTGGTGCGCAGCATCACGCCCGCCGCGTCGCGCTTCGAGGGGTATTTCGGCTCCCACTCGCCGGGCGCGGCAGGCAGGTCGGCGGAACGGCTCAGCCTGGGCCACAGTCTGCGGCCGAGTTGCCGCAACGAACCGGCCAGGCCCCGAGGCATCGCGTAGAGCGCAAACAAAAGCAACGCCCCGTAGGTGAAATGCTGAAGCCCTGGCCAGCGCGCCAGGAACGCATCCAGCAGCGTCAGTACCACGGCACCCAGGGCCGGCCCCATCAGCGACGGCCCGCCAAACAGCACGATCAGAAGCAGAAAGATGGACAGGTTGAAGGTGATGAAATCGGAATTGATGTACTGGTTCTGCTGTGCCATCAACGCACCCGCCACACCACAAGTGACGGCGCTGATGACGAAAGCCAGCACCTTCATGCGGTAGACATTCACGCCCACGCTTTCAGCCGCCACCTCGGCGGCCTGCACCGCCTGGAACGCGCGGCCGTACTTGCCGCCCAACAGCGTGCGCAGCATCAGGTGCGTGGCGAATCCGAAAGCCAGCACCAGCCACACCCATTCGCGGATACCCATCGTCTGTCCCGCGACAGACGGCGGCACCACGCCATAGATGCCGGCCTGACCGCCAAACGGCACTTCCCATTCAGTGACGATTTTCTCGACGACGATGCCGAAGCCGATCGTGACCATCGCAAGTGACGGCCCCTTGACTCGAAGCGAAGGCAGGGCGATAAGAACGCCAAACAGCGCGGCAACGACAGCCGCCGCGATCAGCGCCAGCCAAGGGTTCCAGCCGGCTTGTGCCGTCAGCAGCGCCGCCGTGTAGGCGCCCGCCGCAAATAGACCCGCATGCCCTAGCGACTTCTGCCCGCTCCAGCCCACCAGCACGTTCAGGCCGGCGGCCGCCACGTAATACATTCCGGCCGTAAAAATGATCTTGAGATAGAACTCATTGGTGATCGCCAGGGGGGCAATGACGGCAACGAATGCCGCCACCACGAATGCGATGGTGTGTGTACGCATTGCCTTCACACCTTCTCGAAAGACTTCTGCCCGAACAAACCTTCAGGCTTGACGACGAGCACCAGAATGATCAGCACGAAGATGGTGATCTCGCGCATCTCGGCGCGCCACAGGCCGACCAGGGCCTCGATGACACCCAGCAAAAAACCACCGGCAATGCAGCCTCGCGGGCTGGTGAGGCCGCCGACGATGGCAGAGGAAAACGCTTTCAAGGCGATGGTCAGACCCATGAAGACCGAGGCCGTGGTGATCGGCGCGATCAGCAGCCCCGCCAGACCGGCCAAACCCGAGGACACCACGAAGGCCAAAACCACGATCACGCCGACGTTGATGCCCATCAGGGTCGCCGCTTGCTGATTGGCGGCCACGGCGCGCACCGCCTTGCCAATTTTCGTGCGCCGCAGGACATAGTCGAGCCCCAGCATCACGACGCCGGTGACGACCAGCACCAGAATCTCTTGCGGCCGTATGCCTGCGCCTGCGATGCGAATGACCTCATCACCCAGGGGCGATGGCATCGCCACCGAGCCGGCGCCCCAAATCGCCAGCGCGCCGTTCTGCACGATGATGCCGAAGCCGATCGTGCTCATTACCCAGGCCATGCCACTCGCGCCAAAAAATGGCCGTACGGCCGTGAAATACAGCAGCACGCCCAACACTCCCAATACGACGAGCGTCACGACCAGCGCGATGCCATAAACCGCCAATGTCACGTCGCCTGCCTCCAGCACGCCGGTGTAGCCTTTGCCCGCCAGCAACAGCAGCGTTCCCACGGCGACGAACGAGCCCGCGACCAGGAACTCGCCCTGCCCGAAGTTTAGGGTCTTGGTCGTCGTATGGGTGATGCTGAAGCCCAGCGCCACGAGGGCATAGATGCCACCGAGCGACAGACCGCTCAACAGCGCCTGCAACAGATTTATCATGAAACTCTCCGGAAAAGACGCCGAGTCGCGCCGTTTACTTCTTCAGGTCGGCCGGGGTGATCGACTTGGTGACGGCGTCGTTGTAGCCGACGACCTTGCCGTCTTTCCAGCGGGCCAGGTGGAAGTCCCCGACGCTGAGGCCTTCGTGGTTCGTCTTCGTGAACGGATTGTGGTACAGCTTGACAACCCCTTGCACGTCGGGCAGACCGGTCTCGAGAGCGGCGGCGACCTTGGCGCCGTCGGTCGTGCCGGCCTGCTTGATTGCCGCCGTCAACAGCAACACAGAGTCGTAGGCCTGAGCCGCCGTGACGAATGTGACCATCTGCGGGTAGCGCGCCCGCACCCGTGTTGCCAACGCCGCTGCGCGCGGATTGCTGTCTTCCGCCGTCGAGGTGGCGAAGATCAGATGCTCGGCAAGTTTCTTGCCTGCCGTGTTGAGCAGCACCGTGCTCATGTTGCCCCAGGTCCCAATCGCCGTAGGCATGTAGTTGATCTTCTCCATGCTGCGCAGCGTGTGGGCATTGCCGTCCGCCAATCCGTAGATCAACACGGTATCCGCACCCGCATCGCGAATCTTTGCCAACTGCGATGTCATGTCGGTGTCCTTGGGGCCGAACTTCTCGATCGCCGCGAACTTCAGGCCGTGCAGCGCCAGCACTTCGGTCGCGTCCTTCAAGCCTTGCGAGCCGAAGCCGGTGGAGTCGGCGATGAAGCCGATCTTCTTGTTCTTGCTCGACTTCACCGCATAGGCCAGCAGCAGGGCGACCTGCTCGCGATCGACCATTGACACGCGGAAGGTGTAGTTCTGCGCTTCGCCCGAATAGCGCTTCGTGATGTCGGTGGCCGTCGCCATAGGCACGATCACGGGGATTTTTTTCTGCTGCGGGATGTGCAACCACGCTAGCGCGTTACCCGAGTTGGTAGGACCTATCACGGCTGCGACCTTTTCGCTATCGATCAGTTCGGTCATGTTCTGGATCGACTTGGGCGGCGCACCGGTGTCATCGCGCACCACGCCGACCAGCTTGCGGCCGAGCACACCACCGGCCTTGTTCACATCCTCGATCGCCAGTTCGAAACCGTGGCGTCCGGCCATGCCGAGCTCCGCTGCCGCCGTGCCTGATTGATCGGCATTGAAGCCGATGCGGATGTCCTGTGCCTGAGCGGCGGAAACGCCGATTGCGCAGAATGCGGCGGTCAGAACAAGTCTGCGCTTCGTTGAATGAGTCCAGTTCTTAAACATGCAATGTCTCCTTTAGAAATTTTCGAAGGCTTCCTTGGGACAGTTTAGTTTCACCGTACCATTAATTAAAGGTACAGTTTGAAGGGACAGTGAATGGCGCGTATTAATCGTGACTTGTGCGTGTCATAGTCTCCAGATACCCACTTGTGTCCGCACATTAAATTCACCATGGTCAGAGTACCCATCGCCACAACGTTGGCCGATTCAATAGAGCGCCAGATCTCCGAAGGCGCTTATAAGGCTGGCGACAAGCTTCCCTCGTTACGCGTTCTGGCTGAACTTCATGGTTATGCAAAGAATACGGTGGTCACGGCCTTCGAGTTGCTGGTGGCACGCGGCCTTGTGGAGCCAAAGCGAGGGGCGGGTTATTTCGTCAAGACGCCATCCAAGACCCATGAAAACGAGGAGATAGCCGGCTCGCTAGGACGTGCAATGGACATCGTGTGGATGATGCGCGAGCAGTTCAAAACGGTACCAGACGCATTACCTGTGGGTGATGGTTTTCCGCCAGTCGAATGGTTATCCGACGTCCGGCTTGACAAATACCACCATAAGGTCGCCCGTACCGGTCTAGGCGCACTGTTTCGCTATGGCACGCGATTCGGCTACCCCCCACTGCGCAATCATCTGGTACGCAAGCTTGCCGATTTCGGCGTTGGCACCGAACCACGGCAGATCGTGCTGACACAGGGTGCCAACGCAGCGCTGGATCTGGTGATTCGCTACTTTGTGCCACCCGGCGGCACGGTGCTGGTCGACGACCCGGGCTACTATCTTCTGTTCGGCAAGCTCAAGCTTGCGGGAGCCCGCATTGTGGGCGTGCCGCGTCTGCCCGACGGGCCGGACTTAGCGGCGCTGGAGCAACTACTGGTTACTCTGAAACCGCGGCTGTTCTTTACACAGTCGGTGGCCCACAACCCCACGGGCTCGGACACCTCGCCCGCAAAGGCCTACCGTATCCTGCAACTCGCGCAGCAGCATGACTTGATGATCGTCGAGAACGACCCACTGGCGGACTTCAAACCTATGGCCTCGACACGCCTGTCGTCGCTCGACCAGCTCGAGCGCACCATCTACATCGGGAGTTTCTCCAAGTCATTCTCGGCTGCACTGCGGGTAGGGTTTATAGCCTGCAGCGTGGATTTGGCCAGTGACCTTACGGATCTGAAGGCGCTCATCCATGCCAACAGTTCGGAATACTGCGAACGTACGCTGGATGTAATTTTGAGCGAAGGCCGGTATCAGCAGCACCTGACCCGGCTGAGAGAGCGCTTGGGCACGGCCACGGAACGGGCTCAAAAAGTCCTCACCAGTCTGGGCGCCAGTATCTTCGCCCGCGCGCCTCATTCACTTTACTTGTGGGCGACGCTGCCGGGCGTGACGGATTCGCTGAAGCTCGCGCGTGAGATGCTGCCCCGCAAGATTCTCATGGCCCCGGGCAGGCTGTTCTGCGTCGATTCGACCCTCACGTCTCCGTGGTCACGATTCAACGTTGGAGCCGTTGCAGATCCGCGCTTCGAACGGGCACTGGTCGAGACGATGCGGCAGGCTGAAACCTGAAGAACTCCTTGCAATTTTATTGGCGCAGCGCTAAATGCGCCATGAGACCACTTCCTCGCGCTGCCGCCGTGGCAGCCCTTCAGGCCAGCAAAGCCACCGCCGCCGAAAAGCTGAAGAACGCCAGCACGGTTGACAGCAAAATGATGCGCGCGATGCGCCCGTTGTCGGCGCCAAAGCGCTCGGCCAGCATGGCGACGTTGCTGGCGCTGGGCAGGGCCGCCACCAGCACCAGCAACGTCGCCATGCTGGCCGAGCGCTTTGGCGCCGACAACGGGCGCATCGCGCGCATCATTTTGCTGT
>JBKJKI010000189.1:0-7254 GCA_046597475.1 Polaromonas sp.
CGACGAGTTCCAGGACACCAACAAGCTGCAGTACGCCTGGATCAAGATGCTGGCCGGCGTGGCCGGCAGCGGTGGCGGCTCGGTGCTGGCGGTGGGCGACGACGACCAGAGCATCTATGCCTTCCGCGGTGCGCGGGTGGGCAATATGGCCGACTTCGTGCGCGAGTTCGACGTGAAGCACCAGATCAAGCTGGAGCAGAACTACCGCAGCTTCAGCAACATCCTCGATTCGGCCAACGCGCTGATCAGCCACAACAAGACCCGCCTGGGCAAGAACCTGCGCACCGACCAGGGTCCGGGCGAGCCGGTGCGGGTGTACGAGGCGCCGACCGACCTGGCCGAGGCTCAATGGATGGTTGAGGAGGCGCGGCACCTGGTGCGCGGCGACGGTACGGAAGGGCGGCTGAGCGCCGCCGGGTCGCCCCAAGGCGCGAACGCCCCCGCGGGGGGCAGCGCGGACGCGATAGCGCCAAGCGTGGGGGCTAAATTCGGCTGTACGCCCAGGCCGGTGTAAAACCAGACCTGCGACGAGAGCCAGCCCAGCAAGGCAAAGCCGGCCAGGCTCATGGCAAACATCAGCGCGATGCGCTTGATGATGTGCTTGTGCTTGAAGTGGCCCAGCTCATGGGCCAGCACGGCGTCCACCTCGGCGGGGCTGAGCTGCTTGAGCAGGGTGTCGTAGAACACGACACGCTTGGACGCGCCGAAACCGGTGAAGTAGGCATTGGCGTGAGCCGAGCGTTTGCTGCCGTCCATCACAAACAGGCCCTTGGCGGCAAAGCCGCAACGCTGCATCAGGGCCGTGACGCGTGCCTTGAGCGCTTCGTCCTCAAGTGGCTTGAACTTGTTGAACAGTGGCGCGATGACGGTTGGAAACAGCACCAGCACCAGCAGGTTGAAGGCCATCCAGACGCCCCAGGCCCAGAGCCACCACCAACTGCCCGCGCTGCCCATGAGCCACAAAATCAGCGCGACGATGGGCAGGCCGATGACCAGGCCGACCAGCGTTGACTTGAGCAGATCGGCCAGCCACAGCCTGAACGTCATTTTGTTGAAGCCGAAGCGCTCTTCAAGCCTGAAGGTGGTGTAAAGCGTGAAGGGCAAGTCGAGCAGGCCGCTGATGAGCCCAAACGCTGCCAGCAGGGCCAGTTGCGGGACCAGGCTGCCGTAAGCCGTCAGGCTGGAGTTCCTCAGCGCCTGATTGAGCGCATCAATGCCGCCCAGCAGCGTCCAGCCCAGCAGGACGGCGGCGCCGAAAGCCATCTCCAGCATGCCAAAACGGGACTTGGCGATGGTGTAGTCCGCTGCCTTCTGGTGCGACGCCAGTGAAATGGTCGATGCAAATGCGGCCGGCACCTCATGGCGGTGCCGCGCCACATGGCGGATTTGCCGCGAGGCCAGGTAAAAGCGGACCAGCAGTCCCACGACCAGGGTGGCGGCGAACAACACGGTAAATGCAGAAGAAAAATCGCTCATCGCAGGAAGTTTAGGCTATCGGCGAGAATCGCAAGATGCTAGATACCGAACCCGCCCTGAAAAAATCCGACCAGAACCTTGTGTGGCTTGACTGCGAAATGACCGGTCTTGACCCCGAGAAAGAACGCATCATAGAAATCGCCGTGATTGTGACGGGGCCGCAACTGACGCCGCGCATGGAAGGCCCGGTGCTCGCCGTGCACCAGTCCGATGAGCTGCTCGACCAGATGGACAAATGGAACAAGGGCACCCATGGCCGTACGGGGCTGATCGAAAAGGTCAGGGCCAGCACCGTCACCGAGGAAGACGCGCAGGCGCAGGTGCTGGAGTTCCTGGCCAAATACGTGCCCAAGGGAACGACCCCGCTGTGCGGCAACTCCGTAGGCCAGGATCGGCGCTTTCTTGCCAAATACATGCCCAAACTGGAAGCATTTTTTCATTACCGCAACGTCGACGTGAGCACCTTCAAGGAACTGGCCAAGCGCTGGCGACCCGATGTCTACACGGGCTTCAAGAAGCGCGGAAGCCATACCGCGCTGGCGGATGTGCATGAGTCGATCGACGAGCTGCAACACTACCGGGATCACTTTTTGAGGTGATTTCAGCTGTTATAGGTCTCTTGCCCAATATCAGCGGGATTTGTTAGCTACCAAAATAATAGTAAATGACCTGGCAATAACCTTTTTCCGTTGAAGGGGACTGGTAGAAACCCCTAAACCATGCCATAATCGAAGACTTGCAGTTGCACACCGTGCTGATTGCATTTGCACATCTACCTCACACTTTTGGACTCTATTTTCAGAGTCACCGCATCAAGACAATTCTGTCTTTGATCCGCATATTCGTTTGATGGTTGATGTTTTATTAACCATGAACGAAGCCTTCCGCATCGCGGGAGGTGGAGTTTCCTGTTCCTTCGCCAAAAACGGAGCGTGCAGGGGATTAGTGAGAAAAACACATGACTGACTCTTTTGAGACTCGCGGCGACTTTGCGCCTGAAACCAACGAAACCATTTCTGATCTGGAAATCAACGTGATTCCAGACTTCTCTTCCGACGAGCCTGTTGCTGTCGCAACGTCGCTGGAAGCCGTTGTAGCCGAGCCCAATGGCTTTGTGAAGCTGGGCCTGGCCAAGGAATTGCTGCAAGCCGTGGCCGACATGGGTTTTACCCAGCCGACCGCCGTGCAAATGGCCACCATCCCCAAGGCCATGCAAGCCTTGGATGCTGACCCCAAAGCGCCGAAATTCACCGACCTGCTGGTTTCCAGCCAGACCGGTAGCGGCAAAACCGCTGCTTTCCTGCTGCCCGTGCTGCACACCCTGCTCAAGCAGCAGGAAGAGGCCGAGCGTCACGAACGCGCTGAATTCGAGCGCCTGAGCGCCGAAGCCATCGCCCGCGGCGAAGCGCCCCTGAAAAAGCCAAAGCGCAAAGACCCGACCAACATGCGCAACTTCAAGGCCGCCACGCCGGGCGCGCTGATTTTGTGCCCGACCCGCGAACTGGCCCAGCAAGTCTGCGCCGACGCCATCGACCTGGTTCGCCATTGCCGCGGCCTGCGCGTTGCCAACGTGGTTGGCGGCATTCCTTACCAGCTGCAAATTGCCAAGCTGCAAAACGCCGACCTGGTCGTGGCTACGCCAGGCCGTCTGCTTGATTTGCAGCGCAGCATGCAGATCAAGCTCGACCAGGTTCAGTTCCTGGTGGTTGACGAAGCCGACCGCATGCTTGACCTCGGCTTTGCCGACGACCTGACCGAAGTCAATCAGCTCACCATCGAGCGCAAGCAGACCATGATGTTCAGCGCCACCTTCGCGCCGCGCATCATGCAACTGGCGACCCGCGTGATGCGTCAGCCACAGCGCGTCGAGATCGACTCGCCGCACGAAAAACATGCGTCCATCACCCAGTCGCTGCTGTGGGCCGACAACATGAGCCACAAGCGCAAGCTGCTGGATCACTGGCTGCGCGACACCACCATCAACCAGGCGATCGTGTTTGCCTGCACGCAGGTGGAATGTGACGGCCTGGCCAATGACCTGGTGCAGGAAGGCTTTAGCGCCGTGGCACTGCACGGTGCGCTGGGCCAGGGCCTGCGCAACCGCCGCCTGATGGCTTTCCGTGACGGCCGCGTGCAGATTCTGGTGGCTACCGACGTGGCTGCCCGTGGCCTGGACGTTCCGACCATCACCCACGTCATCAACTACGGCCTGCCGATGAAGGCTGAAGACTATGTGCACCGCATTGGCCGTACCGGCCGTGCCGGCCGCGAAGGCCAGGCGATCACGATCGCCGAATTCCGCGACCGCCGCAAGATCCAGGACGTCGAGCACTACACGCAGCAAAACCTCAAGCCCAGCGTGATCGCCGGTCTGGAGCCGCAGCAGCGTTTTGCACCGACTTCCGAGCGCCCACGTGGCAACTTTGGTGGCGATCGCGGCGGCCGCAGCTTCGGCGGCGGTGGTGACCGTGGTGGTTTTGCTGGCCGCAAGCCAGCCGGTGGCGGCTTTGGTGGCGGCAATGCCGGCAGCTTCGGTGGCAACCGTGATTCCGGTGGCGGCTTCGGCGGCAACCGTGATGACCGCGGCGGTGGGTTCCAGGGCCGTCCGCCAGCGCCCCACGGCAATGCCTATGCGGACCGTTCGGGCTTTAATGACCGCAATGCCCGTCGCCCGGATGACCGTGGTTTCGGCAACAACAACGCCGGTTTTGCACCGCGTGATGACCGCAACTTTGGCGGCGGCAACGAAGGCTTTGCGCCCCGTCCTGATTTTGCGAACCGCAAACCCGCATTTGCCAAACCAGCCGGCAAGGTATTTGTGCCCCGTGATGCGGCCAAAAAACCAGGCAAATTCACCAAGCCTTTCCGCGACTAAGCTTGGCATGAGCAGCTGATTTTTTGATTAGCTGTCAGGCCTGCAGGCCATAGGGCCGCTGCCCACCGAAAGGTGGGCAGCGGCCTTTTTCGTGGTGAGGTGGCTGGCGAGGTGCTTGTGCCAAGATACGGCTTTCCTGGAACTCCAGAAAAAACACCCATGAACAGCGTCGCAATGCAGTGGAATCCGCAATGGCTGGACAGCATGTACAACAACCGCCTGCTGGTGCCTGGCCATCCGGCGCACCTGGCCAGCTGGGCCGAAAGATCCCTTGAAACCCGCAGCCAGCGGGCCTGCGAGCTTGACTTGCCGTATGGCGACACGGCGGCGGAGGTGCTGGATGTTTTTCCGGCAAGCGGGCCTAGGCCTGTCCAGGGTGCACCGGTGCTGGTGTTCATTCACGGTGGCTACTGGCGCGCGCTGGACAAGGCCGATCATTCCTTTGTTGCATCAGCCTTTGCCCAGGCCGGTGCTTGCGTCGTGGTGCCCAACTACGCCCTGTGCCCGGCGGTGAGCGTTCCACAAATTGTCGATCAGATGGTCAATTCGCTGGCCTGGACGTGGCGGCATATTGCCGACCATGGCGGAGACCCGACACGCATCACGGTGGCTGGCCACTCCGCAGGCGGGCATATGGCCGCCATGCTGCTGGCCTGCGACTGGGCGGCCCATGCGCCCGATCTGCCGGGAGGCCTGGTCAGGAATGCGCTGTCGATCTCAGGCCTGTTTGATCTGGAACCGATCCGCCACACGCCTTTTCTCAGGGATTTGAAGCTGACGGCCGGGCAGGTCAGGCAAGCCAGTCCCGCCTTGTTGCCAGGACCGGCACAAGGCCAACTTTATTCGGTAGCGGGCGGCGATGAAAGCGAAGAGTTTTTGCGTCAGAACCGGCTGATCCGGCAGGCATGGGGCGCGCAAACCGTGCCGGTCTGCGAGGCGCTTGCCGGGCTCAATCACTTCAGCGTGCTGGAGGCCCTGGCCGAGTCTTCGCACCGCCTGCACCAGCTGGCGCTGGAGCTGCTTGGCGCCAGCGCGGCGGCACGCGGCTGAGATGCCGCGCGGGCTGGCTCACATCATCAGGTCTTCGCTCGAATTCTTGCCGCCCAGAACGACGTAGTTGACCTTGCGGATGTCCATGAGCTTGGTGCCGCCGGCGTAGCTGATGGCGCTTTGCACGTCTTCTTCCATCTCGCGCAGCGTGTCTTTCAGACTGCCCTTGATCGGCTCCAGGATGCGCTTGCCCTCGACATGCTTGTACTCGCCCTTGTTGAAGTCAGACGCGCTGCCGTAATACTCCTTGAAGAGTTTGCCATCGACCTCGACGGTCTGGCCCGGGCTTTCTTCCAGGCCCGCCAGCATCGAGCCGATCATCACCAGGGTCGCGCCAAAACGAATCGACTTGGCAATGTCGCCATGCTCCCTGATGCCGCCGTCGGCAATGATGGGCTTGGTGGCCACGCGCGCGCACCACTTGAGCGCCGACAACTGCCAGCCGCCGGTGCCAAAGCCGGTCTTCATCTTGGTAATGCAGACCTTGCCCGGGCCAATGCCCACCTTGGTGGCGTCGGCGCCCCAGTTTTCCAGGTCTATCACCGCCTCGGGCGTGGCCACGTTGCCGGCAATCACAAACGACGCCGGCAGTTTCTGCTTCAGGTAGCGGATCATTTTCTGCACCGTGTCGGCATGGCCGTGGGCGATGTCGATGGTGATGTACTCGGGCACCAGGCCCTCGGCGACCAGTTGGTCGACCGTGTCGTAATCGGGCTGCTTCACGCCCAGCGAGATGGATGCGTAAACGCCCTGCGCCTTCATGTCGCGAACGAACTGCAGGTTGTCCAGGTCGAAGCGGTGCATGACATAGAAATAGCCGTTTTTTGCCATCCAGACGCAGAGGGCTTCGTTGATGACCGTTTTCATGTTGGCCGGCACCACCGGGATGCGAAAGCTGCGCCCGCCAAGTGTCACGCTGGCGTCGCACTCCGAGCGGCTCTCCACCCGACATTTGCGCGGCAGCAGCAGGATGTTGTCGTAGTCGAAAATTTCCATGATATTTCCCCAAGCTTCAGAAAAAACTGTTGATGAACAGGAGGCGCTTAGGAACTGGCCGGCTTTTGGCTGCTTGTGCTCCCCGGCGGGGAAAGGGCATAAAAAAACCGGGCGCAATTGCTTGGGCCCGGTGCTTGATTCTAAACGCTTGGTGCCGAACGTGAAAGCCCGCTTGGCATGGCCCTGAAATGCAGGATGCGGGTTTCGGCCCAATGAATTACTGTTCGTTGCAGAGCGATTGCGTCGCAGCGACAACGCGGCCCTTCTCATCTTCTACCCAGCCGATCACGCGCAGGCGGTTCGGGTTGGCGGCGGGGGCGATCGCCATCGAGCGTGATTCGTAGAAACGGTTTTGCTCACCTTTTAATAGCTGCTTGTGACCGTCCCAATTGGACTGGAGCAGGTTTCTGACCAGATTACGCGCGACGGGCGAGCCCTCGGTGCCGGCGGGCAGCGTTTCAACCAGCGCCAGCCAGGAAGTCCAGTTCTGCTGCTTCGCGGCTGCGGGAATGGGTTTGAGTTCTACGGAGGCTCCGATGTAGTCGGCCAGCGGCAGGCCGTGGGCGACCCGGAGCGTGGCAGTTGCAAGCCCCTTGACGGGGCGTGTGCGCGTGCGGGAGGCGGGGGGAACTGCTTCACCCAGCGCCTGCAGACGCAGCGTGGTGTCACGGATGGCCACGGCGGAAAGAGGAGCTTCGTCGCCCCCGCTGCCAGGAGCAATCCAGTCCAGCGCAAGCACCCCCGTGCTCGCAGTGGGCGTCGCCGGGTCGGTCCAGCAGGTCTCGCAGTCTGCGTTGATGAATCGCTCCATCAGTTGCACCGGTCGGCGCTGGCCGTCGCTGGCGCAAAACGACTGC
>JBKJKI010000238.1:0-18533 GCA_046597475.1 Polaromonas sp.
CTCAAAGGCCCTGTCCACTGAGGCGAGCAACGAAGCGCGGTTCAGTTGCAGGTTGTCAAAAGCGCCGGCCTTGATCAGGGCTTCCACCGTGCGTTTGTTGAGCTTGCTGCGGTCCACCCGCACGCAAAAGTCGTACAGCGAGGTGAAGGGCCCGCCTTCCTGGCGCGCCGCCACGATGGCCGCGATGGCCTGCTGGCCGGTGCCCTTGATGGCGCCCAGGCCGTAGCGCACGCTGGCGTTGCCGATGGGCTCGAAGCGGTATTCGCCGCGGTTGATGTCGGGCACTTCAAAAGTCAGCCCCATTTTCAGCGCGTCGCCAAACAGGATTTTGAGCTTATCGGTGTCGCCCATTTCAACGGTCATGTTGGCGGCAAAAAACTCGGCCGGGTAATGCACCTTGAGCCAGGCGGTGTGGTACGCCAGCAGCGCGTAGGCGGCGGAGTGCGACTTGTTGAAGCCGTAACCCGCGAACTTTTCCATCAGGTCAAACACCTCGTCGGCTTTTTCCTGCGTCAAGCCGTTGACGCCCGCACCCTTGCGGAAAATTTCCCGGTGCTGGGCCATCTCTTTCTCGTCTTTTTTACCCATGGCGCGGCGCAGCATGTCGGCGCCGCCCAGCGAGTAGCCGCCCAGGATCTGCGCGGTCTGCATCACCTGCTCCTGGTAGACCATGATGCCGTAGGTTTCCTCCAGCATCGGCTTGACGCGCGGGTCCGGGTACTCGGGCACCTCCTTGCCCTGCTTGCGGGCAATGTAGGTCGGAATCAGGTCCATAGGGCCGGGACGGTAGAGCGCGTTCATCGCGATCAGGTCTTCCAGCCGGTCGGGCTTGGCATCTTTCAGCATGCGTTGCATGCCGATACTTTCAAACTGGAACACCGCCTCGGTCTGCCCGCTGCTGAACAGGGCATAAACCCGTTTATCGTCCAGCGGCAGATTCTCGAAGCTGAAATCCTTTTGCGCCGGGTAGCGCTGGATGATGAACTCGCGCGCAATTTCCAGGATGGTCAGCGTGGCCAGCCCCAAAAAGTCGAACTTGACCAGGCCAATCGCCTCGACGTCGTTCTTGTCAAACTGGCTGACCGCCGAGCTGCTGCCGGGCTGCAGGTAGAGCGGGCAAAAATCCGTCAGCTTGCCCGGTGCAATCAGCACGCCGCCCGCGTGCATGCCGACGTTGCGGGTCAGGCCTTCAAGCTTGCGCGCCAGCTCCAGCAGCGTGTGGACGTCTTCCTCCTTGCTTTCACGTTCGGCCAGTACGGGTTCGGCCTCCAGCGCATAGACCATCTTGTCATTTTTCTTGCGCTCGGCGGGCACCAGTTGCAGCGTCACGGCCTGACCGGGTTTGTTCGGGATCAGCTTGGAAATGCCGTCGCAAAACCCGTAGGGAAAGTCCAGCACCCGGCCCACGTCGCGAATCGCCGCTCGCGCCGCCATGGTTCCGAAGGTCACGATCTGGCTGACCGCCTCGTGGCCGTATTTGTCTTTCACGTAGTCAATCACGCGGTCGCGATTGCTCTGGCAGAAGTCGATGTCAAAGTCGGGCATGGACACCCGCTCCGGGTTCAGGAAGCGCTCGAACAGCAGGTTGTAGCGCAAGGGGTCAAGGTCGGTGATCTTGAGCGCATAGGCGACCAGCGAGCCGGCGCCCGAACCACGCCCCGGTCCGACCGGGCAGCCGTTGTTCTTGGCCCACTGGATGAAGTCACCCACAATCAGGAAGTAGCCCGGAAACCCCATCTTCAGGATGGTGTTGATCTCGAACTCCAGCCGCGCCACATACTCGGGCCGCCTGGCATCGCGCTGCGCCGGATTGGGGTAAAGGTGCAGCAGGCGCTCTTCAAGGCCCTCGAACGATGTGTGGCGGAAATAGGCGTCTGGCGGCATGCGCACGCCATCGACTTCGGGCGTGGGGAACTCGGGCAGCATGGGCTTGCCCAGCTCCAGCGTCAGATTGCAGCGCTTGGCAATTTCCAGCGTGTTGGCGAGCGCCGACGGCAGGTCGGCAAAAAGCCCGGCCATCTGCGCCGAGGACTTGAAATACTGCTCGCGCGTGAACTTGCGCACGCGCCGCGCATTGCCAAGAATTTCGCCCTCGGCAATGCACACGCGGGCCTCGTGCGCCTCATAGTCCTCGTAGGTCAGAAACTGCACCGGATGCGTCGCCACCACCGGCAAGCCGAGCCTCGCCGCCAGCTGCACCGCGGCGGTCACATGGCGTTCGTCGTCAACGCGCTGGGCGCGCTGCAGCTCAAGGTAAAAACGGTGCGGAAACATGCCCGCCAGGCGCAGCGCGCATTCCATGGCGCGCGTGCTGTCGCCCTGGATCAAGGCCTGGCCCACGGCGCCGCCCTGCGCCCCCGAAAGCGCAATCAATCCGGCATTGAGCTCTTCCAGCCAGGCCAGCTTGATGACCGCCTGGTCGCGCACCAGGTTTTTCGTCCAGGCTCGTGTCAGCAATTCGGACAGATTCAGATAGCCCTGGCGGTTTTGCACCAGCAGCAGCAGACGGGAAGCCGGCGCACTGGCCTCCTTGCCCGGCACTTCGACCCAGACATCGGCCCCAATCAAGGGCTTGACACCGGCTTTGCGGCCTTCCTTGTAAAACTTGACCGTGCCAAACAGATTGCTCAGGTCGGTAATGGCCAGGGCGGCCTGCTGGTCGGCGGCTGCGGCGGCGACGATCTCATCGATGCGGTTGGTGCCGTCAACGACTGAAAACTCGGTGTGAATTCTTAAATGGACAAACATGCGCTTCATTTTAGGTCTGGCCATGGCGGGCTTTGCCGGATGAGCGGGCGCAGACTAAATCCGGTTGCCTACAATCAGCCGCATCATGCAGATTCTGAACATTGCAGCGTATCAATTCGTCACGCTGGACGACCTGCCGGACTTGCAGGCCCGCATGCTGGCGGCGCTGCAGGCGCGCGCCGTCAAGGGCACCGTGCTGCTCGCCCACGAAGGCATCAACCTTTTCCTGGCCGCCGAAAGCGACGCTATTCATGACTTTTTGGCATGGCTGAAAGCCGACGCCCGGTTTGCCGGTCTCGAAGCCAAGGAGAGCTGGTCGGCCGCTCAGCCCTTTGCCCGGCTGCTGGTGAAAATAAAGCCCGAAATCATCCGCATGAACCACCCGGCGATCCGGCCGTCAGCCGGGCGCGCACCTGCGGTGAGTGCTGCAACGCTCAGACGCTGGCTGGACAGCGGGCATGACGACGAGGGCCGGACTGTCGTGACACTGGATACGCGCAATGCCTTTGAGGTCGACGTGGGCACGTTCAGGGGCGCGGTCGACTGGCGCATTGACAAGTTCAGCGAGTTTCCGCAGGCCTTGATGGAGCGCCGCGAAGAACTCGAAGGCAAGACCATCGTGAGCTTTTGCACTGGCGGCATTCGCTGCGAAAAGGCCGCCATCTTCATGCAGGAGGCCGGCGTCGCGAATGTCTACCAGCTCGACGGCGGCATCCTGAAATACTTCGAGGAATGCGGCCACGCGCATTTCGACGGCGACTGTTTCGTGTTTGACCAGCGCCGTGCCGTTGATGCCGCGCTCCAGCCAAGAGTCAATACCGGCGCGGCGCCTGACGCCTGACTACAAGGCCTGGCTGGCGCTGAAATGCCGCTCGGGCAGGGGGATGAACTCGTCATCACCGGCAACCTTGCCCATTTTTTGCGCCAGCCAGTCATCGCTGGCCTGAACGATGCGGGCCTTGCGGCTGGACACGAAGTTCCACCAGAGAAAGCGCTGCCCGTCCAGCGCAGCGCCACCGATGACCACCAGACGGACCGGATCGCTGGCGGCCAGCTGCGTGGCCACCCCGGGCGCCAGCGTCGCCAGGATACCAGCAGCCAGCGGCTCGCCATCGACCAGCAGATCGCCGCCCACCGAATAGACCGCCAGTTCCTCGGCCAATGGCGGCAATTCAAGCCTGGCGCCGGCCGCAAGCTTGATATCGAGATAAATGGTTTTGGCGAAGGTCTTGACAGGCGACGTTTTTCCAAAGGCCTCGCCGATGAGCACCCGCACCTCGGCGCCGTCCCGCGCAAACACCGGGATGTCTGCCGCGGGCGTGTGCGAAAACTCCGGCAGGGCTTCATCATCTGCTCTGGGCAGGGCAGCCCACAGCTGCAGGCCATGCTGGCGGTAAGACTTGTCACGCAAGTCCTCGGGCGTGCGCTCGGAGTGCACGATGCCGCGCCCCGCCGTCATCCAGTTGATGGCGCCGGGCTCGATCCGCTGCACCGAGCCCAGGCTGTCGCGGTGCATGATGGCGCCTTCAAACAGATAGCTCACCGTCGCCAGCCCGATATGGGGATGCGGCCGCACATCATGGTTGGCGCCGGCCTCGACAGTGAGCGGGCCAAAATGGTCAAAAAAGACGAAGGGACCCACCGACCGGCGGGCCGCCGCGGGCAGGAGCCGGCTTACCAGGAAACCACCTCCCAGGTCTTTTTCCTGGCCCTGGAGCTTTTGCTGGACAGTCATGACAGTCTCTCCACCACAGTCGTGATTTCCGTCGTGACCCGGGTCATCAACTTGTGAACCGGGCATTTTTCAGCCACCGCCTGCAACTCCTGCAATTGCGCGTCGCTCAGCTCACCATGAATCTTCAACCTGGCGCTCAAGCGGTACACGCCACCGCGTTCACCCGAATCGTCATGCTCGATCAGCGTCTGGATGTCGTCGACGGGAATCCCCTTCTTGCGGGCGTACCACAGCACGGTCAGAGCCTTGCAGGCGCCGAGCGCGGCATCGTAAAAATCGTGCGGGCTGGGGCCGGCATCGTCCCCGCCTTCGGCTTCGCTGATGTCGGCCATCAGCGCGTGACCGCGAATATGCACGGTCTGGGCGAGCTTTTTGCCTTGGTCAAGCCTGAGTTCAATCGTCATGCTGGATTCCCTGAAAGTGAAACATAAAAATCGCAGCGCAACCTCCATGGTATTAGCGCTGAAACCGCCCTGCCACATCGGCCACGCGCTGGCCAAATTGGCGGGCCGTTTCGAGATCGCCAGCAAACATCTCGCCTGCCCCCGCGTCCGACGGCGACTGGGCCATGGCCCCGCTGTAGGAGCCCAGGTAATTGGCATCATTGCGCTGCGCCGCCTTGGCTGTGCTCGGCATCACCCCCTGGCTGACCCAGATGCCGCCATGCTGCATGGCCAGGGTGAACAGGTAGTTGAGCGTCAAGGTCTTGTCACCATTGAGCGCGGCGCTGTTGGTGAAGCCCGCAAATAGCTTGTCTTTCCAGGTCTGCGCGTACCAGGGCCTGGATGATGCATCGGCGAACTTCTTGAACTGCCAGCTGACGCCGCCCATGTAAGTGGGCGAGCCCATGATGATGGCATCGGCGGCATCCAGCGTCTTCCAGGCGTCTTGGGACAGGTTGCCATCCGCATCAATGGCCAGCATCTCCGCGTCGGCGCCTTCGGCTACGGCCTGCGCCATGCGCTGGGTATGTCCGTAACCTGAGTGGTAAACCACGACCACTTCTGCCATTTTTATCCTTTGAGTCGGGGGTGTTGGAAGTCATCGCCAAAAAAATCGCCAACAGCGCCCGGGCGCTGTTGAGCGACATTATCAGAAAGTGATTCAGTTGCCGCGCTTGGCGTCCAGGCTCCAGGCACCGGCGCCCCAGGCGGCCAGGGTCAGCAGGCCTCCCACGATGGCCATGTTCTTGAAGAACATCAGTTGCTGAATCATGACCTGCTCGGCCGGCACGCCCCAGTACTTGTGAAAGAAAAAGCTGGCCACCAATGTGAAGAAGGCAAGCGCCAAGGCAGCCCAACGCGTAGCAAAGCCGAAAATCAGCGCCAGTGCGCCACCGATCTCAATGACCAGGGCCAAGGCCGTTGCGATCTCGGGCATGGGAATGCCGGCGGAGGCCGTGTAGCCCACGCTGCCGGCAAAGCCCGTCAGCTTGCCCCAGCCTGCGGGCAAAAACAGCATGGCCATCAACAGTCGGCCAATGAGCGACAGGGGATTTTTGAGAGAGTCAAGCATAAAAAGTCCTTTGTGAAAATGTAAGCAGGAAAATGTTGGAATAAAAAACGAAAATGGGCAAGTACCAAAACCTGACGCCCATTCCCTGCACGGAAGCTGCCGGTGCCTCAGGGCGCCAGGTCAAACACCAGTACTTCGGCCGCCTGGCCATGAGTCAGTTGCAACTGGCTTTCAGATTCAAGCTTGGCGGCGTCACCTTGATGCAGCACCTGCCCGTTGACGTCAAGCTGGCCGCGAACCAGGTGCACATAGGTCTTGCGACCGGGGTCAAGCGCCAGTGTGACGGACTCGTCGCCATCAAACAGGCCGGCATACATTTTTGCGTCGGCATGAATCAGCACGGAACCCTGCGCGCCATCGGGCGACGCGACCAGGCGTAGCGCACCCCGCTTTTCAGCGTCGGGAAAGGTCTTCTGCTCATAGCTGGCAGGAATTCCGGTCACATTCGGCGCTATCCAAATTTGCAGGAAGTGCGTGGTCTGACCTTCGGCGTGGTTGAACTCGCTGTGCTGCACGCCGATGCCCGCGCTCATGCGCTGCACGTCGCCGGGCGGGATGCCCTTGACGTTGCCCATGCTGTCCTGGTGGGCCAGCTCGCCGCTCAGCACGTAGCTAATGATCTCCATGTCCCTGTGGCTGTGCGTGCCAAAGCCACGCCCGGCGGCGATCCGGTCTTCGTTGATCACGCGCAGCTTGCCAAAGCCCATGTGCGCGGGATCGAAGTAGCCGGCAAAGGAAAAGGAATGGAAGGACTTGAGCCAGCCGTGGTCGGCAAAACCGCGTTCGCTGGAGGTGCGTACTTTCATCATGAGGTGCTCCTTTCAAGGTGCGTTGCAATACCTCCAATGTAAGGGCCACACCGCGCATGGCGATTGCACGGATTTGATGGCATCATTCAAATTATTTGAATGATCACCATGCCAGGCATCAACACCGCTATCCGCAATGTCCTGACCCCCGAAACCATAGGACTGATAGGCACGGTGCACCGCACCGGCAGCATGGCCGCTGCGGCGCGGGAGCTCGGCGTGGTGCCGAGCGCGCTTACCTACCGGATCCGGCAGGTAGAGGATGCGCTCGACGTGCTGCTGTTCGACCGCTCCTCGCGGCAGGCCAGGCTGACTGCCGCCGGGCGTGAACTGCTGCACGAGGGCAATCGGCTGCTGCTCGAACTCGACGCCGTGGCCAACCGCGTCAAGCGCGTGGCGACCGGCTGGGAGCCGCAGCTCACGCTGGCGGTGGACAGTGTCATTTCGCGCACCACCGTGATGGAACTGTGCGAGGCGTTTTTCATGCTGAACCCGCCCACCCGCCTGCGGATTCGCGAGGAAGCCCTGTCGGGCACTCTTGAGGCCCTGACATCGGGGCAGGCTGACCTGGCGATTGGCGTCGCCATGGAGTCGCCGCTGGGAAAGGCGGTGCAAAGCAAGCCGCTGGGCGCTGTCCGCTTCATCTACGCCGTGGCGCCGCACCACCCGCTGGCCAGTGCGCCAGAACCCGTCACCGACGCCATGCTGATGCCGCATCGCGCCGTGGCCGTGGCCGACTCGGTGCAGCGCGGCAGCGGCATGACCGTGGGCCTGATGGGCGGACAGGATGTTTTCACCGTGCCCGGCATGCAGGAAAAGCTCGACGCCCAGTTGCGCGGCATCGGCGGCGGCTTCCTGCCCGAATACCTGGCGCGGCCGCATGTCAGCACGGGCCGGCTGGTCGAGAAAAAAATGCAGCGGGCCGCGCGCCTGATCTCCATGAGTTATGCCTGGCGCCGCACCGGCCACCACAGCGAAGGGCCGGCCCTGCAATGGTGGCTTGAGCAACTCGACAAGCCGGCGACCCGAAAAGCACTGCTGGAGCGTGAGCAGTCGCTTTAAATGGCGTTGCACGCGCGGGCACGGCTCAGCAGCGTGTAGAGTGTGCTTGTGGTTTTCGTTTTCGGCCCTTTCATCAACCCAGAAAAGTACAAAGACATGACAAAAAAACCCCGCCCCAAAAAACCCCGACGCGCGTCTTCCGAATCGACCGCCCCACGCCACATTGCCGTCGTGGGTGCCGGCATTGCCGGCATCGCCTGCGCGCGCACGCTGGCGCAGGCCGGGCACCGCGTGACCGTCTTCGAAAAAGACCAGGGCGCGGGCGGACGCATGTCGACCCGGGAAACCGAATTTGGCAGCTTCGACCTTGGCACGCAGTACTTCACGGTCAGGGACTCCCGTTTTGAGAAAGCGCTGGCCACCGCCTCGGGGCTGGTACGCCCCTGGAGCGCGAACACCGTGCGGATTCTCGATGAACTGGGCCGCGTCGTCGCCGCTTCGCTGCCCGCCAAGGAGTCCCACTGGGTGGCCACGCCGGGCATGGATGCGCTGGTCCGGCAATGGGCGCAGCCGCTGGCCGATGCCGGCCAGCTCATGCCAGGCACCCAGGTCACGCGGATTGAGGCCGACAAGCTGCAGCCCCAGCGCTGGCAGTTGCAAACCGAAGGGCCGGGCGCGCAAAGCAGTGTGCACTCGGGCTTTGACGCCGTCGTGCTGGCGATTCCTTCCTCGCAGGCGCAGGCCTTGCTGCAGGCCTCGGAACAGGGGCAAAGCCTGCTGCCCGAGCTGACAGGCGTCAGCGTCGCGCCCTGCTGGACGCTGATGGTGGCGTTTCCCAACGCGCTTCAGCCCACGCTGTCCCACCTGGGGCCCCAGTGGAACGCGGCGCGCAGCACGCATCACCGCATTGCCTGGCTTGCCAGGGAGTCGTCCAAACCCGGCCGCGGACCGGTTGAGCGCTGGACCGTCCAGGCCAGCCCTGAATGGTCTGGCCGCCACCTGGAAGACGATGCCGGGCGCGTCAAGGCCAAGCTGCTCAGGGCCTTCACCGAAGTCACCGGCATACGCACCGAACCCCAGCATGCCGAGGTGCACCGCTGGCGTGATGCGCAGACCGACACCCCGCTGGGCAAGACCCACGCCTGGGACGCCAAATCGCGCATCGGTGCCTGCGGCGACTGGTGTCTGGGCCACCGGGTTGAGGACGGCTTCGTCTCCGGCCTCGAAATGGCTTTAGCCATTCTTTAACCAGGCGACATGACAAGCAAGGGGGCCAACGGCCGCAGCGCCGGGCCGCCCCAAGCAAGGCCAGCCCCCACGGGGGGCAGCGAACTACACGCAGTGGGGAGCGTGGGGGCCACTTCCTACAAGGGTCGATTCGCGCCCTCGCCCACCGGGCCGCTGCATGCGGGCTCGCTCGTCGCGGCGCTGGCGAGCTGGCTTGACGCCCGGACGCACCGCGGACTCTGGCTGGTACGTATCGAAGACGTGGACACGCCGCGTTGCGTGCCTGGCGCTGACCGCATCATCCTGCAGCAACTCTCCGCCTGCGGCCTGGAGCCCGATGAAGCGCCGGTTTACCAGTCGCGGCGCGGCACTGCCTACCAGCAGGCGCTTGACCGGCTGGTGGCCCACGGTCTGGCCTATCCCTGCGCCTGCACGCGCAAGGACATCGCGGATGCGCTCACCGTCGCCGGCCAGCCTCGGGCGCGCCATGGCGAGCTGGTTTACCCGGGAACCTGTCGCGGCGGCTTGCAGGGCCGGGCGGCGCGTGCCTGGCGCTTCAAAACCGGAAAAAATGAATCAAATACGGCTCAAGCCCAGGAAATACGGTCAAAGTCAGCTATCAAATCAGGAGTCAACAACAACGACTGCGAGATCGCGTGGAGCGACCGTCTGCTCGGCCCGCAACACCAGGACGTCTGTCGGGAGGTCGGCGACTTCGTGCTCAAGCGCGCCGATGGCCTGTGGGCCTACCAGCTGGCGGTGGTGGTCGATGACGCCGCGCAAGGAGTGAGCGATGTCGTTCGCGGCCAGGATCTGGCGGACAACACGGCGCGGCAAATCCTGCTGCAACGCGCCTTGGACCTGCCCACGCCACGCTACCTGCACACGCCGCTGGTGCTGGGAGCCAACGGCGAAAAGCTGTCCAAACAGAACGGCGCGCAGGCGCTTGACATCCGCGACCCGCTGGCCGCCCTGGCACAGGCGGGACTGGCGTTGGGACTGCCTGGCCAAGCGGGCAGCAGCACGCCGGCCGAGTGGCTGGAGCAAGCCCTGGCGCAGTGGAAAGACCGCTACCTCAAGGCCTGACGCCGCCGCATTAAAATTGCGGCGTGATTGAAACCCCCTGCTCCAAACCGCCCGCCGCCACCGAAGGCGCTCCCGCTGACGTAAGTCACCCCCGCAACATCCGCAGTTTCGTGCGGCGCACCGGCCGCACCACGCTCGGCCAGGCCAAGGCCTTTGCCGATGTCGGGCCCAGGTTTCTGCTGCCCTACAGCGGCGAGCCGCTGGATTTCACGGCCGCCTACGGGCGCAGCGCGCCCACTGTTCTCGAAATCGGCTTTGGCATGGGCGAGGCCACCGCGCATATCGCCGGCCTGATGCCCGGCAAGAACTTCCTCTGCTGCGAGGTCCACACACCCGGCGTGGGCGCCTTGCTCAAGCGGATTGACGAGCAGTCGCTGGCCAACATCCGCATCCTGCAGCACGACGCCGTCGAGGTCATCGACCACATGCTGGCCCTTGGCAGTCTGGACGGCGCGCACATCTTTTTCCCCGATCCCTGGCACAAGACCAAGCACAACAAGCGCCGCCTGATCCAGGCGCCGCTAATCGCCAAGCTGGCGGCGCGCCTGAAACCCGGCGGCTATTTGCACTGCGCGACCGACTGGCAGCCCTATGCAGAGCAGATTCTGGAAGTGCTCAGCGCCCAGCCCCTGCTGAAAAACACGGCCGATGCGGCCAGTGATGGCTATGCGCCCAAGCCCGACTACCGGCCGCTGACCAAGTTTGAAAACCGCGGCATCAAACTCGGCCACGGCGTCTGGGACCTGGTGTTCACGCGCGTGTGACGACCGCTACAACGCTGGCCCACGGCGGCCTGCCGACAAAGCGCGGCGTGAGCCCGAGCTGCGTCGGCCTGCCGTCTGCCGATTCGGGCGACTGGCCGACCTTCACGGATTTCCTGGTGCAGCGCTTCCCGGCCATCAGCCGGGAGACCTGGCTTGAGCGCATGGCATCCAGCCTGGTCGTGGATGAGTTTGGCGCCCCGGTCACGCCCGAGCGGCCCTACCGGGGCCACATGCGCCTGTACTACTACCGCGCACCACCGGCCGAAACCCGCATCCCCTTCGAGGCCGAGATCCTTTTCCAGGACGAGCACCTGGTGGTCGCCGACAAGCCGCATTTCCTGCCGGTCACGCCCTCGGGCCACTACCTGCAGGAGACGCTGCTGGTGCGGCTGAAAAACCAGCTTGGGCTGGACAGCCTGATCCCGATTCACCGGATTGACCGCGAGACCGCCGGCCTGGTCGTGTTTTCGGTCAAGCCGGCCGAGCGCGATGCCTACCAGGCCTTGTTCAGGCGCCATGAGGTCAGCAAGCACTACGAAGCCATCGCCCCGTGGCGGCCCGGGCTGCAGTTTCCGCTCTTGCGTCAAACCCGCATCGTGGAGGACGAGCCCTTCTTCAGGCAACGCGAAGTGCCGGGCGAGGCCAACAGCGAGACACAGGTCGAGGTACTGGAAGTCATGGGTGAACGGGCACGGTATGCGCTCAGCCCGGTCACGGGCAAAAAGCACCAGTTGCGCGTCCACATGAACGCGCTGGGCATTCCCATCGTCAATGACAGGATGTACCCACCCGTCGAAGTGACACCCGAGGATGACTATGCCCAGCCGCTGCAGTTGCTGGCCAAATCAATCGCCTTTGCCGACCCCTTCAGCGGACAGGCGAGGCGGTTTGAGAGCCGGCTCACTTTGAAGTTTTGACCCGGCGGTCGCCAGCCTGGGGCCATCAGCGGCAGCGCCGGCCTTGCTCTTCAAGCCAGCAGGGGCCGCGGAACCGGCTTTGCCGGGCCGCAGGCGCAGCGGCCCCCTCGGGGGGAGCGCAGTACGCGCAGCGACCAGCGTGGGGGCGATTTCTAGGCTTTGATTTCCTTGGCGGTGATCTGGTATTTGAAGTCATCGGGCGCGTAGGAGTCGAAGCGACCCGCCGCATTTTCAGCCACGGGGTACATGAAGAAGCCGAGCTTTTCACCCTTGGCCTGGGGCAGGGCCACGTCGTGCGCGGTGTTGTAGGCCATCCAGTTGCCTTCCCAGCCGCCGAACAGCGCCTTGTTGACGGGAGCCACCACCGGATTGGTGGTGCTCTTGATCCAGTCGGCGGTTTCCAGGCGCATCACCTTGGCGACGTCGGCCGGGTCCATGGCCACCCAGCCGTAGCCCTTGAGATAGACCTCGGAGCGGCAGTGCTGCGCGCCCTTGAGGCTGGCCGGGTTGCCCGACAGCTCCTTGTAGCCAAAGGCCGAGGGCACGAGGCGAATGCCGTAGACGTCGCGCGCGGGCACGCCGACCGAGCGACACAGGCCGACGAACAGGGCATTCAGATCGGCGCACTTGCCGCCCAGGTTGTCCGTTTCCAGCATGGTCTCGATGTCGCCCTCGCCGCAGCCGCGCACCTTGGGTTCGCGGTAGGTGTTGGCGACGACCCAGTCATACAGCATGCGGGTTTTCTCCACATCGGTTCTGGCGCCCTGCGTGGCGGCCAGGGCGGTTTTTCGCACGATACCGTCGGTCGGAATCAGCGCCGTGGCCCGGGTGAAATAGTGCAGCGTATCGGCGTCTTCGGCCCTGGCGGTTTTTTGTGACCAGTCAAGGGCGCGGTTCTGGGTCTGCACCCGGCTGGTGAGCTCGACAAAGGGCCGGGCTTCGCTGGCGGCGAACTCGGCGTAGAGCATCTTCACGCCCTGCTGGCCGTCCCGCATGAACCGGGCCGTTCCGTTGCTGGAGAAGCTGCTTTCCTGCGAGTGCTGGTAGTCGCTGTCGACCGAGGGGATGGGCAGCCACACGCGGCTTGCGCCTTCGGGCGTGGGAATGTCCACGCGGGTCGTGACCTCGAAGGTGCGCCAGTTGCCGCTTTGCGGGGCGAAATGACTGCGCGAAGCAGCGGTCTGGCTGAAACCGAGGGCCGGCAGGGCGGCGCCAAAGGCGGCAGCTGCGGTGTTCTTGAGAAAGACGCGACGTGGGGTGGTCATGAAAGGACTCCGGATGGGAGATTGGTGAGAGGGTAAGGTGCATGGCCGCAGGTAAAGATGCGGCCAGAGCTTGTGTCTGCCATGCCGGCGGCCTGAAGCGGCCGGCTGGGTGAAAGACCCGGCAATTATCGCCGCAGCGGGCCTGGCCCCGGGTATCGCACGTCATGCCATGCGCGCCAGGCCGCGCTGAATCAGCGCAGCAGTTCGGCGACCAGTGCTTCGGCGGCGCTGCCGGTCCAGTCCACTTCGCCCTGCACGCGGTGGCGCGGCTGGCCGCGCCGGTCCAGCGTCAGCGTGCTGGGGAAGATCTTCACGCCCCAGCGGCGCGCCGCCTGGCCGTCAAGGTCCAGCAGCACGGGCAGGCCGAGGCCGGTGCTCTGGGCAAAACGGAGGGCGCGGACGGGTGTTTCCTTGAAGTTGATGGCCAGCACCAGCAGCTTGTCAGGGCCATGGCGCTCGGCAAGCCGCTGCAAGCTGGGCATTTCAGCCCGGCAGGGCTCGCACCAGCTGGCCCAGAAGTTCAAGAGCACCGCCCGCCCCTTCCAGTCGGCGGCGCTCCAGGTTTTTCCCGTCGTGTCCAGCAATTGAAAGTCCGATGCCGGTCCGGCCCATGGATTCACCACATAGCCGGCGCCGCTCAAGCCCTGGGCGTTCGCCCGGCCCCAGGCGGCAAGGCCGGCGCAAGCCAGCGCGCTGCGCATGAATTGGCGACGGGACGGGGAGAGGTTTGGGGCTGGCATGGCGGGCAAGCTTAACCGGGATTGAATGGGATTGGGCGCGAAAAGCCGCCGTCCGGGCCATGGGCAGGAAATTTTCAGGCAGCTACACAATCAATAGCAAACAATTACCATATTCATTGGGCATTAGGCATATTTCATCAAGAAATTGCGAAAAACTGCCCGAAAGCGGCCGCCAGCCCGTCGGTCAATAGGTTTCCAGGTGCAAGCGGCCTTCTGTCTTGAGCGCCGCGCCGACCGTGTCCCAGTTCAGCCCGGCTTGCTGCGCCACGTCGCGCAGCGCCAGCACCACGCCCTCCTCCATGCTTTTGAGGCCGCAGACGTAAAAGCAGGTGTCCGGGTCCTGCAGCAGCAGGGCCAGGTCGGCGGCGCGCTCGCGCATCGCGTCCTGCACGTAGCGCTTGGGCGCGCCGGGCGTGCGCGAGAAGGCAAAGTTGATGTCGATGAAGTCCTTGGGCAGGCTTTGCAGCGGACCAAAGTAAGGCAGTTCTTCCTTGGTGCGGGCGCCAAAGAAGAGCATCAGCTTGCCGCCCTCGAATTTTCCCGAGGCCCGCAGCCGGCGACGCCATTCGGTCATGGCGCGCATGGGCGCGCTGCCGGTGCCGGTGCAGATCATCACGATATTGGAGCGCGGGTGGTTGGGCATCAAAAAGCTGCTGCCGAACGGACCGATCACCTGCACCTTGTCGCCCACCTGCAGATCGCACATGTAGTTCGAACCCACGCCGCGCACCGGCCTGCCCTGGTGGTCTTCCAGCACGCGCTTGATGGTGAGCGAGACATTGTTGTAGCCGGGCCGCTCGCCGTTGCGCGGACTGGCGATCGAATACTGGCGCGCGTAATGCGGCTTGCCGTTGGCGTCAAAGCCCGGCGGCAGGATGCCGATCGACTGGCCCTCGAGCAGCGGGAAGGGCATGGCGCCGAAGTCGAGCACGATGTGGTGCGTGTCGTAATCATCGCTGCCCACCTCGGTGACGCGAAAATTGCCGGTCACGGTCGCGGTGGTCGGCCCGCTCTTCGGGCCGTACAGATTGGTATAGGCGTGCGCCGCCGACCACGGCGGCAAAACCGCACCCCAGGCCGACGAGACGAACGGCACCTCACCCGACTCGAGCTGCGTCGCCGGAACCGCCTGCGGCGCCGGCACGGCCGCGCCTTCATCGAACTCAACGCCTTCGGGCAGCGGCAGCTCGGCGGGCAATGTGTCCCAGCCGAGCTGCTCGGCGACCGTGTAAGCCTTGGCCTTCAGCACCGTGCGCCAGTTGTCGATCGAGCCGGTCGGGCACGGCGAGATGCAGGCCATGCAGAGGTTGCAGGTCTCGGCATTGACGACGTAGTTCAGCGAGTCATGCGTGATCGCCCCGGTCGGGCAGACCGATTCGCAGGTGTTGCAGCGGATGCATATCTCAGGGTCAATCAAGTGCTGCTTGATGACGTGTAATTCAGTCATGTCCATGGCGGGTTCCCGGTAATCGGCTTCAATGACAAACAGGAGCGGCAAACGAGCGTACGGACTTCCTCTCCACCCCAGCAGGGGCCGCGGAACCGGCTCCGCCGGGCCGCAGGCGCAGCGCCCCCTCGGGGGGCAGCGCAGTACGCGAAGCGACAAGCGTGGGGGTCAATTGCTGGGGTCAATTAAAGCGCACGTACTCAAAATCCACCGGCTGGCGGTTGATACCCATGACGGGCGGCGCGATCCAGTTCGCAAACTTGCCCGGCTCGACGACGCGGCCCATCAGGCTGGCGACGTAGGCGCGGTCTTCGGTGCTGGGCAACCACTGGTTGACCGAGGCATTCCACTCGGCCTCGGAGACCACGCGGCCATCGGGCGAGACCTTGACGCCAGACAGCGCACCGATGTTGCGGTGAAAGGCCTTGTGCGGCACCCTGAGCCTGAAGGGAATCCCGGCCTTGTCCAGCACCTTGTTCCAGCGCTCGACGCCCGACACCGAGTCCTTGATGTAGTCGTCGCGCAGCACCTCATTCAGCGCGTTAAGCATGGGCACTTCTTTTTCGACCAGCTGGCCGTCCTTGGCCTCGATGACCTTGTAAGTCTGGCCCTTGAGCACATGGTCATCGACGCGCTTGCCTTCTTCGTAGCGACCCTTGAGGCCGGAGCTGTAAAAGGTGGCGGCGTTGCTCGACTCGTCCGCGCCAAACAGGTCAATGGTGACGCTGAAATGGAAATTGATATAGCGCTGGATGGTTGGCAGATCAATCACGCCGGCGGCGCGCAGCTTGCCCACGTCGTCGGTTTTCAGCTCATTCATCTTCTGCGCGGTGCGCTGGATGACGCGGGATATGCCGCTCTCGCCGACGAACATGTGGTGGGCTTCCTCGGTCAGCATGAACTTGGTCGTGCGCGCCAGCGGGTCAAAGGCGCTTTCGGCCAGCGCGCAGAGCTGGTATTTGCCGTCGCGGTCGGTGAAATAGGTGAACATGAAAAAGCTCAGCCAGTCCGGCGTCGCCTCATTGAAGGCGGCCAGGATGCGCGGGTTGTTGGCGTCGCCGCTGCGGCGCTCCAGCAGGCCCTCGGCTTCATCGCGGCCGTCGCGGCCGAAATGCTTGTGCAGCAGATAGACCATGGCCCACAGGTGGCGGCCTTCCTCGACGTTGACCTGGAAGAGGTTGCGCAGGTCGTACATGCTGGGCGCCGTCAGGCCCAGGTGGCGCTGCTGCTCGACCGATGCCGGCTCGGTGTCGCCCTGCGTGACGATGATGCGGCGCAGGTTGGCGCGGTGTTCGCCGGGCACATCCTGCCAGGCCTTTTCGCCCTTGTGGTCGCCAAAGTGAATGCTGCGGTCGGCATCGCCGGGGTTGAGGAAAATGCCCCAGCGGTAGTCGCGCATCTTGACATGGCCAAACTGGGCCCAGCCGTTGGGATCCACGCTGACGGCGGTACGCAGATAGACCTCTGAGTCGGTGGAGCCCACCGGGCCGACGTCGTCCCACCAGTTGATGAAGTTCGGTTGCCACTGCTCAAGCGCACGCTGCAAGGTGCGGTCCTCGCTCAGGCTGACGTTGTTGGGAATCTTTTCGCTGTAGTTAATGCCGGACATCATGGTCTCCAAAAAAACAAGATTCGGGGGAAGAATTTTGGTTACGGCGCGCCACCCGGACCGCGCCATACAACGGGAAGGCCCAAACTCAGACGCGGTTCCAGTCGAACTGTGCCTTGTCACCCTTGCCATAGACCTTGAGCGCGCCTTTTTCGCCAACGGCGTTGGGCCGCTGGAAAATCCAGTTCTGCCAGGCCGTCAGGCGCCCGAAAATCCGGGTAAACATGTTCTCGGTGCCGTTAAAGCGCAGATTGGCTTCCATGCCGGTCAGGGCATCGGGCGACATGGACACGCGCTCCTCGACGGCAATGCGCAGCTCGTCGGTCCAGTCGATGTCATCAGGATTGGACGTGACCAGGCCAACGGCAAAGGCGGCATCGGCATCCAGCGCCTGACCCGCCCTGGCGCGCACGGCATCGAGCGCCGGCTGCTCGTCGTAGAAGCGACGCCCCAGCCGGCTCTGGCCGGTCACCATGGGGTAAAGGCCGAAATTGGTGTCGGCCACGGTGATCGTGGGGGCGCGGTCTTCGTCGTCGGGCAGGGCCAGGTGGTAGCTGCGGTCGCAGGCCAGCGCCAGTTCAAGGTAGGTGCCGACAAAGCACGAACCGGGCTCAATCAGCGCAAACAGGCTGCGCGAGGACAAATCAAGGCGGCTCAGCGTGCGGCGCAGCAGGCCAATGGTTTCACGCACCAGCCAGTGGCCCTGATTGGCCAGCAGCAGGGTATCCATCGCCAGCACGGCGGCGGCATCGCCTTCGGTCTTGATCAGCCAGACGCCGATGTCCAGCTCGTTGGTGCGCATCATCAAGATGGCATCTTCCAGCTCACGCGCCAGGGCCAGCGGAAACCAGGCTGCGCCCAGCGCTTCGATACCGGCGATGTCCGGGGGCTGGGTGCCCTTGGGCGCCTTGACGGTCCAGGTGGCGGTGCGTTTGGCGCGGTCGATTTCGACCGTCACATTCGAGTAGCGCAGCGCATCGGCCTCCACCGTGCGCTGGAGCGGCTTGAGGACCACGCCCTTGCCGTCAGCGGGCCTGTCGCTCTGCCCGGCCAGCGCCAGCGCGCGGGCCTGCACCTTCTTCGCAAAATCGACCGATTTGGCAATATCATCGACCAGCCGCCAGTCCTTGGCCTTCTGGCCGCGCACGCCCTCGACGCTGGTGCAGAACAGGTCAGCCAGGTCATGCCGCACATGGCGCTTGTCGGTGACGCGGGTCAGGCCGCCCGTGCCCGGCAGCACGCCGAGCAAGGGCACTTCAGGCAGGCTGACGGCGCTCGAACGGTCGTCAATCAGGATGATTTCATCGCAGGCCAGCGCCAGTTCGTAGCCGCCGCCTGCGCAAGCGCCGTTGACCGCCGCCAGAAACTTCAGGCCGCTGTAGCGGGAGGAGTCTTCCAGGCCATTGCGCGTTTCGTTGGTAAATTTGCAGAAGTTCACTTTCCAGGAGTGGCTGCTCACGCCCAGCATGAAAATGTTGGCACCGGAGCAAAACACCTTTTCCTTGGCACTGGTCACCACCACGGTGCGCACTTCGGGGTGCTCAAACCGGATGCGGTTGACCGCGTCGTTCAGCTCGATGTCAACCCCCAGGTCATAGCTGTTGAGCTTGAGCTTGTAGCCGGGACGCAAACCGGCGTTCTCGTCAATGTCGACCGCCAGCGTGGCCAC
>JBKJKI010000303.1:0-9443 GCA_046597475.1 Polaromonas sp.
GTGAGCGTGGCCAGCGACACCGGCGTGTTTGCCATCCTGATTCACGCCCTTTCCGAGCAGGCCAAACGCTTTTACCTGTCGCGCGGTTTCGTGGAGTCGCCCCTGGAGCCAATGACCTTGGTCATGACACTTGAAACCGTACGTTCAGTCTTGATTGAGCCGGATTGACCTGCCGCCCGCTTATTTGATGCACACCGACCGAACCATTTTCAGGTCGGTCAGCCCCATCAGCACTTTTTCCATGCCGTCCATCTTCAGGGTGCGCATACCGCTGTTTACCGCAGAGGCCTGGGGTTGTCGTCTTCGTCCCCGAGATCACAAACCCGATCAAAGATGACCGTTGAGAGGTGCGCACAAGCCGCTTTCACAATGCGCCAGTCGTGCCATTTAAGGGCAAGATTCTTGTATTCGGGCAGTTGCGGCGAAACATCGTCCAGATCGTAAGGAACTGCGTTTGCAAGCTGAACTTGAAGCTGTTGCAATGGTGACTCGCCATTTTCCTGGCTGTATAGCTTGTCAAAGGATCGCAAGGCTTGCGCCATTTTCTCGTCGCCCATGAGGTCAGCAAGCGCCACGAAGTCAAGGTAGTCCCGCGTGGCGTTGCGTTTGAGAATCAGCACGCCCTTGATGCGCAAAATCTCTGCTGCTGTCGGCACGGTCAGCCGTTCGCCGTGATAGTCAAGAGCCATGGTCTCCAGGGGTTGATCCCTGATCAATTGCCGCACACCGGTTTCTATGCCGTCAAGGCTGCCGCGAATCTGCACTGGCCGTTGAACACGGGCGGTTTTCCAACCCGCCACCGATTCGAGCTCGGCCAGCACCCCGTCGAAGCGCAAGCGAAGATCGGTCAATACATGGTCAGCATCACGCGAGAAACGACGCCCCGCATGAATGGCGGATGCCGTACCACCGACAAGCACGGCTTCCGGCAGAATGCGTTGAAGGCGGGCAGCGGCAGATAAAACCAGCTCCCAGTCAGGAAGACTGGTGTTCTTCAACATAGTGCATCCAGAAGTGATACCGCTGCGCGTAAGGATCGCCCGCGTAGGGCTGGCAGATGCGCCGCACCATTTCAAAAAGCGACCGGTCTTGAAGCGCCGCGCGACGCAAAGCCGCCCAGTCCTGCCAGCGACCCCGCGAAATCACGTCGTCAATGGCGGCAAGCGTAAAACGTTGGTGGTTGAGATGGCGGTGCAACATGATGAGTGAATGTATTTGCCATTCCTGTTACTTGATGCAAACCGAACCGACCCTATTCAAATCGGTGAGCCCCATCAAGACTTTCTCCATTTCGCTCATATTCAGCATCCGCATGCTTCTGCTCACGTCAGCGCCGAACAAATCGGCCGCACGAGCCAGCCCCAGAATCAGTATCTTCTCCACAGCCCCACGCATATTAAGTATCCGTGGAGGGTAGTTCCATCAATCCATTACGAATTCATAGGTCTGACCGGCTGCCTTTTACTATAAAAAGCATAGTTACTTGCGCAGTAAATACAACGGTTGCAGCACTAGAGAGCTTGCAAAGAGTAACTAATCAGGTGGCTGATATTTTCGTCGTTCCCGCGCAGGCGGGCACCCAGTCGTCCTACGAAAATCCAAGCGTCATACTGGATTCCCGCATGCGCGGGAATGACAATCGGGAGGCTATTACGTGCCACATCCTTACATTACTTGATGCACACCGACCTGACCATCTTCAGATCCGTCAGCCCCATCAGCACTTTCTCCATGCCGTCCATCTTCAGCGTGCGCATGCCGCTGCGCACGGCGCTTGAAAAGAGTTCGGCCACGCGGGCGCGCTCCTGAATGAGTTTTTTCAGTTCATCGTCGGCCACCATCAGCTCATGCAGGCCGATGCGGCCCTTGTAGCCGTTCTGCTTGCATTTGTCGCAGCCGACGGCGCGGTACAGGGTGAGCTGGCCGTTGTGGCCGTATTGCGTGGTCCAATCGTCGAGCAGCTGTTGGGCTTCGCCACCGGCGTCGGCCTGCCAGGCGTCGGTATGGCGCAGTTCTTCGGCGTATTCGCGGATGAAGTCGCGCACCTCCTGCGGGCCGGGCTGGTAGGCCTGCTTGCAGTCGCAGAGCTTCTTGGCCAGGCGCTGGGCCAGAATGCCAAGCAGGGCATCGGCAAAATTGAAGGGGTCCATTCCCATGTCGAGCAGGCGGGTGATGGACTCGGGCGCCGAGTTGGTGTGCAGGGTGGAAAACACCATGTGGCCGGTCAGTGAGGCCTCAACGCCCATGGCCACGGTTTCCTTGTCGCGCGACTCGCCGACCATGATGATGTCGGGGTCGGCACGCAGAAAGGCGCGCATGACCAGGGCAAAGTCGATGCCGGCCTTGCGGTTGATCTGCACCTGGCGCAGGCCTTTCTGGGTGATCTCCACCGGGTCTTCGGCGGTCCAGATCTTGGTGTCTGGCGTGTTGAGGAACTTCAGGATGGAATGCAGCGTGGTGGTTTTGCCCGAGCCGGTCGGGCCGCAGACATAAAAAAGTCCGTAGGGCCGGGAGACGGTTTTTTCAAGCCGCGTTTTGTTGTGCTCCGTCAGCCCGAGCTTTTCCAGCGGAATCGGCTCGCCGGCCGACAGGATGCGCATCACCACGTCTTCGACACCGCCGGCCGAGGGAATGGTGGCGACGCGCAGCTCGATGTCGAGCGGGCCGTACTTCCGGAACCTGATTTTTCCGTCTTGCGGCTTGCGCTTTTCGGAGATGTCGAGGTCGCACATGATCTTGAGCCGCGTGATCATGGCCTGGCGAAAGTGGGCCGGCACTTCAATATACGGATGCAGCGTGCCGTCAATGCGAAAGCGTATGCCGGTCGTGGCCTTGCCCGGCTGCGGCTCGATGTGGATGTCAGAGGCTTTCTGGTGGTAGGCGTCGATGATGACCTTGTTGACGAACTTGACCAGCTCGTTGTCGGCGGCGGCGGATTCAAGCGCGGAGTCGTCAGCCGTGTCGGCGTCGAGCGGCGAGTCCATGTCGGCCAGCATCTGGTTGATGGAGCTGCTGTCGGCGCCGGCCTTGAACAGCTGTGCCACGGTTTCCTCAAACTCAGCCTGGGTGGTGACGCGGTAGGCAAACTTGCTGCTGCGCGCAAACACCTGCGGCACCACGCGCGCGCCGCGCACGGCCTCCGGGTCCAGGCACATGACGACCAGGCCGTCAGCCGTCTCTTCCAGCGGCACCCAGCCCTGCTGCTCGACAAAATCACGCTTGAGCGGCCCGTGCAGGGTGTCCGAGCGGCTGCGGCCGGCCCTGAAGGGCTCATAGGCCGCGCCAAAAAAACGCGCCAGCGAGTGTCCGATCTGCTCGGGGCGAACGTGGTATTTGACCGCCAGCAGGTGCTCGACCGACTGCCCCTCGTCGCGCGCCTGTTGCAGGCATTGCTGCAAGTCTGCCGAAACCAGCGCGCCATCGGCAACCAGGCTGTCGTATTTGCTGGCCTTGCGCGGCGGGCTGGCCGCGGCTTTTTGCAGGCGCTGGCGCAGGGCAATGGCCAGTGTCTGGCACAGCTGGCGCGCGCCGTCTTCGTCGAGCCGGCCGAAAGGCAGGTTGGCGCGGTGGTTGATGAGCTGAAGCACGCCGTACAGGGTTTCGCCCTCCAGGATGGGCAGCACCAGCAGCTGGCGTGTGCGGTAGCCCGAGCGCTTGTCCACTTCGTCGAGAAACCTGAGCGCAGGGTGAAGCTTCTTGAGCGCCGCGCCGTCATAAACGTCGGCGATATTGACCATCTGCCGGGTCATGGCAACGTAGCCGGCAATGCTTTGCGAAGTGAGAGGAAGCTTCAGCTCGCGGCTGGTGCTGAGCCCGGTCTTGATTTTCGAGATGATGGCGCTGCGGTCTTCGTTCACCACGTAGAGCGTCAGCCGGTCGGCATTGAAGAGTTCGCAGATGTCGCGGCTGACCTCGAGCATGATCTCGCCCACATTTTCGGTGTCGTGAATCCGGTTGGTCACGAGCTGAAGTTGCCGGAGGTAGAGCGCCTCGAAAGCGGTGCCGCGCTCTTGCGGCGCCAGCCTTTGCGAGGCCAGGAATTCGGCCTTGCGGTGGTCGACGGGCATGGTGGCGCTTGTCAAAGCGGCATTCATATTTCAAACTCCTGCCCAACGCAAAGCCACCTGATGTCGTGCTGCGCGGCAAGGGAGTCGGGCGGCTCCGCCTGCGTCATGCGCAGGCTCTCGGCCAAGCTGATTTCAGCCATGATCAGTTCGGTCTCGGCCGGCTTGGTGTGGGTGATGTAGATTGGATAGTCTTGGCCCGCTGCCATGCAGGCCAGTTCGGTCGCCAGCGAGCTGGGGCACAGGTGCAGGCTGCGCAGCGCCAGCCCGCGTTCACGGTTGCTGAAGGCGGTTTCAATCACCAGCAGGGCGATGTCGATCTGGTTAAGGCGGGCCCACAGCGCCGGATTGTGCTCGGTGTCGCCGGTAAACACCCAGTGGCCCTTGCCCGCGCCGATGGCGTAGCCCACTGCCGGCACGGTGTGCACGGCCGGCAACACCTCGATCTGCTTGTCGCCCAGCGCCAGCTTTTCACCGGTCCGCAGCGGGCAAAACTGGATGAAGGGCGCCGCCGGCGTGGGGATTCTTGAAAAATCGGGCCAGATGATGTCGTTGAATACATGCGCCTTGAGGGCGTCGATCGTGTCCTGCAGGGCATGCACCCGCAAGGGCGTGGTCCGTCTGCTGGCTATCGCGTCAACCATCAGCGGCAGCGCGGCGATATGGTCCAGGTGGGAATGGGTCAGCAGGACATGGTCAATGCCGGCCATTTCATCGAGCGTGAGGTCACCCACGCCAGTACCCGCATCGACCAGCATGTCGTGGTCGACCAGGAAAGACGTGGTGCGGCAGTCCCTGGCGATGGCTCCAGAGCAGCCCAATACGCGAACTTTCATGCGTTTTTCCGGTGATATCTCAGTGCTTGCGCCTAGGCCGGAATGCAGCCTCTGGAAGGTTTTCCATCAGGATTTGCGGGGCGCAGGGTGCCAGCTCGGCAAGGTGACGGGAACAGGCATTCACTGCAGGCTGAACCGGCGGGGCGGCGCGTCAGGCCTGGAGGAACTGCATTGTGGTCCCCGCCAGCTCCAGCATGTCGCCGTTTTTAAGCGTGACCGGCTCGATGCCGACAGGCACGCCGTTGAGCGTGGCCTTGCTCTCGCCTTCGACATGGGCAATCACGAAGGTGCTCGCCCGGTTGGTGATGGCCGCGACCGCAATGCCGGGCTTGCCAAGCGTGGTCACGACCTTGACCAGCGGGACTTCACGTCCTGCTGCAGCCCCTGACATGACCTTGATCGATGCGCCGGCAGCTGCCGCGCCGCCGGGCGCTGCCGCAGCCCCGCGCGCGGGCTCGGCCGCGCTGGCTTCGCTCGCATACTGGATCCGGTACTTGCCGATTTCGACGAAGTCACCGTTTTGCAGCAGCTGTTTTTTGACGGTTTTGCCGTTGACATAAGTGCCATTGGTGCTGTTGAGGTCTTCGACATACACCTCGTTGCCGGACATCTGCAAAACGGCGTGCTCGCCGCTGACCGCGAGGTTGTCAATGACGATGTCGTTATAAGGCCGCCGGCCCAGCGAGGTCCGGTCTTTGCTCAGCTGGACTTCCTTGATCACGACGCCATCAAGAGAGACGATCATTTTCGGCATGGCCGACTCCTGTCTGTTTCTAAAATTGTAATTGCCACGCTATTTTCCCAGCATTCTGGACAGCAGGCCGCGCCGCGCCGACGCTTCGCTCGCCTGCGCCAGCACCACGGAAATATTGTCGCGCCCGCCGCCCTGGTTGGCGGCGGCTATCAATTGGCCGGCCTTGTGCTCCAGCGTCTGGGCGCCCAGCAAGATGGCGGCCATGCCCGCGTGGCTAATCATCTCGGACAGGCCGTCCGAGCACATCAGGTAAAGGTCTCCCGGCGCGACGCGGTGTTCATTGACGTCAAGCAGCACCGTGTATTCAACCCCGAGGGCGCGCGTAATCAGGTTCTTGTTGAGGGATACCAGCGCCTCTTCGGGGCTAATCAGCCCGCCGTCAAGCTGCTCCTGCAGCAGCGAATGGTCTTTGGTAAGCTGCTGCAGCTCGGTGCCGCGCAGGCGATAACAGCGCGAATCGCCAATATGGCCCAGCACCAGGCGGCTGTCCTGGAAGACGCCCACCACCAGCGTCGTGCCCATGCCAGCGTACTGACGGTTGGCGTGCGCGGCGTTGAAGATCGAATGGTTGGCGTTTTCCACGCAGATTTCCATGGCGCGGCGCACGTCCCGGGTGGTCGGCTGCCCGCCCGCCTCCGTCAGCCAGCGGCCCAGTTCGGAGTCGATGAAGGCAATCGCCATGCTGCTGGCAACCTCGCCCGCGTTGTAGCCGCCCATGCCGTCGGCCAGCAAACACAGGCCATTCTCCGCGTCGAAGGCAACCGCGTCTTCATTGTTCTTGCGTACCAGACCCGGGTCCGTCAGCGCACAAATTTCATACATCATCATGTTCGTGCCGAGGTTTGACCCCTGTTTGGCTTGCTGGCCACCCGTATTGCAGCCGGTTTATCAGACCGGGCCTGCCGGACCAGCGTTCCACTGTATCAGGCCGGGGGGACTGTAGACACGATCAGGCACGAACAATTCAGATATGCAACTTTTACACGAACCGGTACTATTTTTTGAAGCCATTTTTCCATCGACGCTGCCCAGGAACAGCCCGCCCTGGCCCCATGCAGGTATGCCCGCAGGCGCTAGGCCTTCTTTGGCTCCCGCTTCGTGAGGTAAGTCCCCAGGGCCACGACCAGCACCGCGCCGAGCACGCCGCCGAAGGTGACTGTTTGCTCTGACACCGCCCCCAGATGGGTGGTGAGCGCCGGGTCGGTCAGCAGCATTTCACCCGCCAGGAAGCCAAGCAGGGCCGCGCCAATGGTGATGATGATGGGAAAACGTTCCATGACCTTGGTGAGCAGCGTGGCCCCGAAAACAATCAGCGGAATGCTGACCAGCAGGCCCAGCACCAGCAGCGGCAGGTCGCCCTTGGCGGCGGCGGCGACGGCCAGCACGTTGTCCAGGCTCATGACCAGATCGGCAACCAGGATGGTGCGGATGGCCGTGCCCAGGCTGTTGATTTCCTTGCCCTGGCCGTCCTCTTCCTCTTCGGCGCTGAGCAGGTCAACGCCGATATAGACCAGCAAGATGGCGCCCACCATTTTCAGATAGGGCAGGGACAGCAGCTGGATGGCGACGATGGTCAGCATGATCCGCATCACGATGGCCGCGGCGCTGCCCCAGAAGATGGCCTTGCCGCGCTGCTCGGGCTTGAGGGTGCGGGCGGCCATGGCGATCACCACCGCGTTGTCACCCGACAACACGATATTGGCCAACACGATGGAGCCAAAGGCGCTCCAGAACAAGGGCGACGCGAGGTCGAGTCCGAAAATCATGGGGGCTCCGTTGTTAGGAATGAAAAAAAGCGCCGGATAGCGCTTTCTTTCAATTTCCTTTCAGTTTACGCCCGGCCCGTCCCCGCCGGAATGCGTATTACTGCTTAGTCACAGCAGTGCTTTGAGCAACTTGGCCATTTCAGACGGGTTGCGCGTCACGGTAAAGCCGCAGGCCTCCATGATGGCGAGCTTGGCGTCGGCCGTGTCGGCGCCGCCGGAAATCAAGGCGCCGGCGTGGCCCATGCGCTTGCCGGCAGGCGCCGTCACGCCGGCGATGAAGCCGACGATGGGTTTTTTCATGTTGGCCTTGCACCATTCGGCGGCTTCGGCTTCGTCGGGGCCACCGATTTCGCCAATCATGATGACGGCGTCGGTGTCCGGGTCGTCGTTGAAGGCGCGCATCACGTCGATGTGCTTCAGGCCGTTGATCGGGTCGCCGCCAATGCCGACCGCGGTCGACTGTCCGAGGCCGATTTCGGTGAGCTGTGCCACGGCTTCGTAGGTCAGCGTGCCGGAGCGGCTGACCACGCCGATGCGGCCCTTGCGGTGGATGTGGCCGGGCATGATGCCGATCTTGATCTCGTCGGGCGTGATCAGGCCGGGGCAGTTGGGGCCCAGCAGCAGCGTCTTGCGGCCGCCCCTGGTTTCCTTGTCCTTCATGCGGCTGCGCAGGTTCAGCATGTCGCGCACCGGGATGCCTTCGGTGATGCAGATGACCAGTTCCAGGTCGGCTTCCACCGCTTCCCAGATCGCGTCGGCGGCGCCCGCCGGCGGCACGTAGATCACCGTCGCGTTGCAGCCGGTCTTCTCGACCGCCTCGCGGCAGGTGTCGAAGACGGGCACGCCGTCGAGGCCCTCGACCTTGGCGCCACCCTTGCCGGGCGTGACGCCGCCGACGAGGTTGGTGCCGTACTCCTTCATCTGCCGCGCGTGGAACGCGCCCACCGAGCCGGTCATGCCCTGGACGATCAGCTTGGTGCTCTTGTTGACGAGGACGCTCACTTGGACTGCTCCCCGCCGCCCGCGCCACGCGCGAGCTCGACGATCTTCTTGGCGCCGTCGGCCATGTCGGCAGCGGCGATCACGTTGAGGCCGCTCTCGGCGAGGATCTTCTTGCCCAGCTCGACGTTGGTGCCCTCGAGGCGCACCACGAGCGGCACCTTCAGGCCGACCTCCTTCACCGCGGCGACGATGCCGTTGGCGATGGTGTCGCACTTCATGATGCCGCCGAAGATGTTCACGAAGATGCCCTTCACGGCCGGGTCCTTGGTGATGATCTTGAACGCGGCGGTGACCTTTTCGGTCGTGGCGCCGCCGCCGACGTCGAGGAAGTTGGCCGGCTGGCCGCCGAAGTACTTGATGATGTCCATGGTCGACATGGCGAGGCCGGCGCCGTTCACCATGCAGCCGACGTTGCCCTCGAGCGCCACGTAGCTGAGGTCGTACTTCTTGGCCTCGAGCTCGGCGGGATCTTCCTCGGCCGGGTCGCGCAGCTCCTCGATGTCCTTGTGGCGGTAGAGCGCGTTGTCGTCGAAGTTCACCTTGGCGTCGAGCGCGAGCACCTTGCCCTGCTTGGTGATGACCAGCGGGTTGATCTCGAGGATCGAGCAGTCGGTCTCGTCGTAGCAGCGCACCAGCGCGGCGAGGAACTTGCCGAACTCCTTGGCGGCCTCGCCCTCGAGGCCGAGGCGCTTGGCGAGATCGCGGCCCTGGTAGGTCTGCAGGCCGGCCGGGTGGATGGCGACGCGCAGGATCTTCTCGGGGTGCGCGGCCGCGACCTCCTCGATGTCCATGCCGCCCTCGGTGGACGCCATGATCACGTTGCGGCTGATGGTGCGGTCGAGCGTGATGCCCAGGTAGAGCTCGCGCGCGATGTCGAGCCCCTGCTCGATGAGCAGGCGCTGCACCTTCTTGCCCTCGGCGCCGGTCTGGTGCGTGACCAGCTGCATGCCGAAGATCTTGGCGATCGCGGCCTTGGCGTCGGCCTCGCCCTTGGCGACCTTCACGCCGCCGCCCTTGCCGC
>JBKJKI010000307.1:0-13811 GCA_046597475.1 Polaromonas sp.
TTGACGGGCACCAGGCTCTGGCCCTTGTCGCCGTCCTTGGAATCGGCCACCTCGTCAGCCGCCTCCTTGCCGTAAATCGCCAGCCAGCCCGGCTTGACCAGCACCTTGCCATCGGTCTTGAAACTGTGACTGGTCGCCCCCACGCTCGCCACTGCGTGTGCTTCGCTGCCCCCCGAGGGGGCCGTGCCTTGCTTGGGGCGGCCCGGCGCTGCGGCAACTGTCGAAATACGTGTTGTCACCAGGTATTCGGCGCTCGGGAAGAACACCGACATGAAGCGGCGCACCACCAGGTCGTACAGCTTTTGTTCGGCGTCGCTCAGGCCGCTGGGCGCCTGCAGCGTCGGGATGATGGCGAAGTGGTCGCTCACCTTGGCGTTGTCGAAAATGCGCTTGCTGGGCTTGATGTAGCCGCCCTTGAGCGCCGTGGCCGCATGTGGCGCCAGGTGTTTCATCTGGCTGGCGGCCAGCATTTCAAAGGTCTGCTTCACCACCGGCACATAGTCTTCGGGCAGGGCGCGCGAATCGGTACGCGGATAGGTCAGCGCCTTGTGGCGCTCATACAGGCTTTGCGCGATGGCCAGCGTGGTCTTGGCCGAGAAACCAAACTTGCCGTTGGCCTCGCGCTGCAGCGAGGTCAGGTCAAACAGCAGGCCGGCGGCCTGCGTGGTCGGTTTGGACTCTTCGCTCACGCTCGCCAGCTGGCCGCGCGCCGCGTCGGCAATGGCGCGCGCCTCGCGCTCGGTCCAGAGCCGGTCGGCTTTCAGTTCGGCGTCGGGTTCGGCGCCTTCACCGCTGGCGGCATTGGCGGCCGCCCTTTTCCATTTCGGGTCAAACCACTTGCCCGGGTACTCGCCGGCTTCGGCCTTGAAGGACGCGTGGATTTCCCAGTAGTTGCGGCTGACGAACTTGCGGATTTTCTCCTCGCGCTCGACCACCACCGACAGGGTGGGCGTCTGCACCCGGCCCACCGTCGTCAGGAAGAAGCCGCCATCGCGCGAGTTGAAGGCCGTCATGGCCCGCGTGCCGTTGATGCCGACCAGCCAGTCGGCCTCGGAGCGGCAGCGCGCCGCGTCGGCCAGCGGCAGCATCTGCTTGTCACTGCGCAGCGCGGCAAAGCCGTCGCGAATCGCAGCCGGCGTCATCGACTGCAGCCACAGCCGCTTGATCGGGTGTTTGCTTTTGGCGTACTGCTGGATCAGCCGGAAGATCAGCTCGCCCTCGCGGCCCGCGTCGCAGGCGTTGACCAGCGCGACTACATCCTTGCGCTTGGTCAGCTTGACGATGGCATTGAGCCGCGTCTTGGTCTTGTCCATCGGCTTGAGGTCGAAGTAGGGCGGAATCACCGGCAGGTTGGCAAAACTCCACTTGCCGCGTTTCACGTCAAACTCCTCGGGCGCCTGGATCTCGACCAGGTGGCCGACCGCCGAGGTGACGATCCAGTCTTCGCTTTCGAAGTACTCGTCGTGCTTTTCAAACTTGCCCGCCGTGGGCGTGATGGCACGCACAATGTCTTGTGCCACCGAGGGTTTTTCTGCAATTACCAGAGTTTTCATAAGTACTTCTTCAAACCATGGGCCGCGTCGGGGAAGGATGCCCCGCTTGCGGCCACGTCAATTCTTTCCATCATGCGCGCCCCGGGACGCCCTGCAGGCGGCGACTCAAACGCCTCACTACAATAAGCCCTTCACGCGCATGCACGCGCGCCAGTGCGCACGCACACACATGAATTAACCATACCAAAAAAAACGCCGTGTCAAAAATCCAGGCTTCCGCAACCCCATTGCCAGCAACTGCGCACGCCCGCGGCAGCGACACCCGCCGCATCCAGACCCGGCGCTCCGGTGTGCATGGCAAGGGCGTGTTTGCGCTGCAGGACCTGGCCGAGGGCGAGACGCTGATCGAATACGTGGGCGAGGTCATCAGCTGGCCCGAAGCGCTGCGCCGGCACCCGCACGACCCCGGCGACCCCAACCACACCTTCTACTTCCACATCGACGAAGACCATGTGATCGACGCCAAGGTGGGCGGCAACTCCTCGCGCTGGATCAACCACAGCTGCCAGCCCAACTGCGAGGCTGACGAAGACGGCGGGCGCGTCTTCATCAAGGCGCTGCGCAACATCAAGGCCGGCGACGAGCTGTTTTACGACTACGGCCTGATCATCGACGCCCGCTACACCAAAAAACTGCTGGCCGAATACCCCTGCTGGTGCGGCGCCAAAAACTGCCGCGGCACGCTGCTCGCGCCCAAGGACAAGGCCGTCAAGCCGGGCAAGGCCAAAGACAAGACGGAAAAGGCCGAAGCCAGGTCCGACGGCAAGTCCCTGAAGAAAACCCGAAAGAAGGCCGAAAAGAAAAAAGGCAACAAGGGCTGAGCGCGGCCTGGTCCCGTCACGCCGCCTTCCCGCCCCCCAACGCCTGCCGCCCCCGCCTGTGACGCCCCTGACCACCCCCATACCCTGGCCCGCCGAAGCCCTGTGGCAGGCCATTGCGCCTTCGCTGCCGGGTTTTACGGTCGAGGTATTGCCCGAGCTTGATTCGAGCAACAGCGAGCTGATGCGGCGCTTCAGGGGCAGGCCGGGCGTGGCGCCCCGGCCCGAGCCGCTGCTGCTGGTGGCCGAGCAGCAAAGCGCCGGCCGCGGGCGGCTGGGCCGCAGCTGGCAGGGCCGGCGCGGCGACAGCCTGATGTTTTCACTCGGCATGCCGCTGCAGCCGGCCGACTGGTCCGGCCTGTCGCTGGTCGTCGGCATCAGCGTGGCCGAGAGCCTGGACCCGGCCAGCCCGGGCAAGTCGCCGCGCATAGCGCTGAAATGGCCGAATGACCTGTGGCTGACGACCGCGCTAGGCGAATGCAAGCTGGCCGGCATCCTGGTCGAGACCGCCAGCTGGGAAGGCATTCGCTACGTCGTGATCGGCGTCGGCATCAATATCCGGCCGCCACCGCCGGAACCCGCCGAGTTACCCGGCGGCCTGGCTGCGCCGGCCAGACGGCTCATCGCGCCCGCCGGCCTGCAGGAGCTCGACCCCGGCCTTGACGCGGCCGCGGCGCTGCTGCGCGTCGTGCCGCCGCTGGTCCAGGCGCTGCAGGCTTTCGAGCAGTTCGGCTTTGCGCCGTTTCAGGCGCGTTTCGCCGCTCGCGATGTGCTGGCCGGCCGCGCCGTTGAGCTTTCCGACGGCAGCCACGGCACGGCCTGCGGCGTGGCTGAAAACGGCGCCCTGCTGGTGCATAGCGCGACTGGCATGCTCGCCATCACCAGCTCCGAAGTCAGCGTGCGGCCCGTCGCCGCCGCCGCTGGCGACCCGACAGGCACGCGCCCATGCTGAGGCTGCTGGTGCTGGCGCTGCTGCTGGCCAACGCCGGCTACTTTGCCTGGGCGCAGGGCTTGCTGGCCGGCTACGGTTTCGCGCTGCCGGTGCAGGCCGAGCCGCAGCGCCTGGACCAGCAAATCCGACCCGAAGCCATGCAGCTGCTCACGAGCGGCGAGCCGGCAGCGCTTGAGATGCAGCCGGCGGGCTACGCCCCGGCGTCCGCCACCGGCCAGTGCCGGCAGGCCGGTCTTTTCAGCGACGAGCAGGCCAGCGCACTACGCACGCGCCTGCAGGCCAGCCTGCCCGCGGGCAGCTGGACCCTGGAAGCCAGCGTGGAGCCGGGCCGCTGGATCATTTATATGGGCCGCTACGCCAGCGACGAGGCGCTGGCCAAAAAGCGCAACGAGCTGCGCCTGCGCGGCGTGTCTTTCGAGCCGCTGCTCAACCCGGCGCTCAATCCCGGCCTGTCGCTGGGCCTCTTCGGCTCGCAGGCCGACGCCGAAGCCGGGCTGAGCCAGATCGTCCAGCGCGGCGTGCGCACGGCCAGGGTGCTGCAGGAGCGCCCCGAGGCGCACGGCCAGCTGCTCAGGCTGGCTTCAGCCGATGCGCCGCTGCTGGCCCAACTCGACACGCTCAAGCCGCAGCTTGCCGGCAAGGCCTTGCTGGCCTGCCACTAGCGCCGTTTCAATGCCTGTGGGCTGCACTTGCGTCAAGGCGCTGCAGCACTTCAGGGGTGATATCGGCGACTCGCAGCAACACCCCGCCCCGGGCGAATGCAAACCGTCGCGCCGCGGCAGCGTCAGCAAAAGCAGGCAGGTTGCCTGTACGCATGGGCCCGCTGGCTGACGAGCCAAGCACATAAGTGGCAGTAAGCGCGGGTATCCAGCCACCGCTGTCGGCATCGCGGACAAAGCTGGCAACCATCTCTTGCACTTTGCGGCCCCGGCTGTAATGCCCCACGTCCTGCAAGTAGATGAACAAGCTCAGGGGTGAGTCAAAAAACTGTGCATCGCCATTGGCAAAAATAACCTATGCAGCCCAGTCCGGCGAGCGTGACGGGTACATGCCGCAGACCGGGCAGCGGGCATCGGCGGGCACCACACGTGGCGCGGTCATGGGCAGGCCTAAGGCCCGGTCGTAAGGCGTGGGCGGGGCGCAACCACACAGACATCGAGCGCCACCTCTGGCGATGCGCCGGCGAGCGCATTTTGCAGCGGCCACAGGTTCCAGGCCCCCGCCGCCATCAAGCCCAGCGCACTGACCATCAGCAACAGCCTCCGTAGTCTTGTTGCCTGCCGGAACCCGCGCCAGAACAGCAGTGTCATCTCATGCTCACATCCGCGTGTCGTGCGATGCACCGCCGCTCAGATCAACCATATCGGGCTTGATGTCGGCAAAGCGAAGTACTTTGCCGCCGTATTCCGCGGCAAATTTCGTCGCATCGGCTTGCTGCGCAAAGCTGGCTATCGTCGGTCCCATGGAGCCATGGCGCTTGCTGCCCAGAACGTAGATGGCGGTCTTGGCGTCGATCCAGTGGCCGCTCGGGTGTTCCCATGAGGTCTGGCCCATGTCCTGCACGTAAACAGCCTTGGCCACGCGCACCTGTTCGCCCGCCAGCAGGGTGCTGAACAGCTCCACCGTGTCACAGAAATAGGTCGGCTTTTCCTGCCCTGCGTAGAAAACCTGAGCCTTGGGGCCGGGGTAATCGGCAAGCAGCATGCCATCGAGCTCGCAGCTCGTGGAGCGGTCGATCTCAACCGGTGCAAGCGCGGTGGCTTCGGGCGCCTTGTCGCAGGCTGACAATCCCAGACCCACAATGGCGCTGAGCGCGAAGGTCTGCGCGAGTGAACGCACAGACCGGTTTAAAACTTTTAGAGTGATCATTTAAATCTCCAGCGCGCCAGCAGCAATGGCAGCGCAATCCATATCAGCATGACACCACCCAGCAGCCCCTGGCTGCCCATCGAGGCCGGAACGATGGTCGACAGGCCATAGAGCGTGCGCACGTCGTCAAGCGAAAACACATTCAGGATGCGAAACACGTCGGCCGGGTTGAGCAGCAGCAGCCAGGCAAAGGCGTCGCCACCAAAGTGGCCGCCCGTGGCCACCAGCACGCCCAAGAGCAGCAGGTCAAACACCAGCACGAAGAAGAACCATAGCGCAATTGCCATACCCGATGCGCGCGTGCGCTCGCGTGCCACCACCGACAGCAGCACGGCCAGGCTCAGGAACGCCAGGCCCAGCAGCACCGAGCTGATCATGAAGCCGAAGTAGTGGTACAAGCCGGCCCAGCTCAGCTGCTGGTACAGCAGCACGGCCACCAGGCCGAAGCCCGCCAGTGTCGAGAGCGTGAGTGCTGCGGCGAGCCCGAGGTATTTGCCCAGCAGCAACTCCAGCCGTGTGATGGGCAGCGCCAGCAACAGGTCAAGCGAGCCGCGTTCGCGCTCGCCAACAATGGCGTCAAAGCCCAGCAGCAAGGCGATCAGCGGGATCAGGTAGATCACCAGGCTGACCAGGCTGGCAATGGTCACCTCGATGGAGCGAAAGCCCACGGCGCCCTGCTGCGCGCCGCCAAAATAGGCAATCACGAGCGAAAACACCGTGAACACCAGCGCCACCGCGAGCACCCAACGGTTGCGTATGCGGTCGCGGAATTCCTTGGCGGCCAGGGTGAGAATTTGCGTCAGTTCCATGCGGTCTCAGTCGGAAAAGCCGAAGAACAGGTCTTCAAGCGAGGGTTCGCGCAGCGCCAGGTCGTGCACCTGGTTGCCAAAGGGGGCGAGGACTGCCAGCACCACCATCTTGTGCTCGCGCGGGCAGGCCAGGCGCAGGCCGCCCGGCAGGGGTTCGGCGGTGCTGCCCGTCGCCGCGTGCAGGGCCTGCGCCAGCGCGTCCACGCAGACTGCATCGAGTGTCAGCTCAAATACCAGCGGTATCTGCGCCTGCTCGCGCAGCGCCTGCACGCTGCCCAGCGCCTGGATGCGGCCATTGGCCATGATGGCGAGCCGGTCCACGCGCTCTTGCAGTTCGGCCAGAATGTGCGAGGTAATCACGACGGTGACGCCGCCCGCTTGCAGCGTGCGCAGCGTGGCGTAGAAGTCGCGGATGGCCTGTGGATCGAGGCCGTTGGTGGGCTCGTCAAGGAACAGCACCTGCGGCGAGCCCAGCAGCGCCTGCGCAAACCCGAGACGCTGACGCATGCCCTTGGAATACTCGCGCACCGCACGCTTGCCAGCATGCGCCAGACCCACGCGTTCGAGTAGGCCGGGGCACTGCTCCAATGGCGCGTGCTTGAGCCGCGCGAAAAAGCGCAGGGTTTCCAGCCCGCTCAGGTTATCGTAGAGCACGACGTTTTCCGGCAGGTAGCCGATGTGCCGGCGTGCAGCCCGAAAGCCCCGGCCGAGCACCGGCGCGCCGCCCAGCACGATGTCGCCCGCGCTGGCGGCCTCCAGCCCGAGCATCAATTTGAACAAAGTGCTCTTGCCCGCGCCGTTATGGCCGATGAGGCCGAATACCTCGCCGCGCGCGATGTCGAGGTCCACGCCATCGACCGCGTGCACCGAGCCATAGTGTTTGGTCACGCCGCGCAGCGAAACCGCTGCCTGTGCGTCAACCGGGGAAGTACTTGCCACGCCAGGCGCTCCAGTTCGTATGTTCAGGGTGCATATGGGGGTGTGCGTCGACGACCGAGGGTACACGCAGCACGGGAAACTGCTGGCCGACGAGGCGCAGCGCCTGCACCGCCGGGCTGGCCATGAGCAGCTTCATGCCGGGGTAGCGCCAGGTCAGGCGGTCGACCATGTCGTTGGCCTCATAGGGTACGTCGCCAATGCCGTTGCCGTCGCGGTCCCAGCCGATGTAGTTGCTCCAGTAGTTGCCCACCTTGCCGCCCCAGGCCACGTCCTTGGTGCCCACGTAGCGCACCTGCTGGCGGTTGCCGATGAAGTCGTTGTCTTCCACGACATTGTGGATCACGCCAGCCGAGAGATGCGCGCCGACGAAGTTGTCCACCACCAGGTTGCGTCGCAAGGTGACGTACTCGACGTCGTAGATGAAAAAGCCGCGCTGGTTGCCTGCGACAATATTGTCTTCCACCACCGAGTCCTGCACCGAGCGCAGCATGATGCCGTGGTCGGCATTGCCCCAGGCGCGGTTGCCGCGCACCGTCTGCTCGCGCACTTCCATCAGCGCCAGACCGCCCCGGTTGTAGTAGGTTTCGTTGTTTTCCCACAGGTTGTAATAGGACGTCATGTAATGCGTGCCGTAGCGGCTGTGGTGCAGCTTGTTGCCCCGGAACACCGCGTGGTGCGACACGTCCACATACAGCGAGTCGCGCACGAAGCTGATGTTGTTGTTGATGATCTGCGCGCGCTGCGTGTTGTAGAGCTGAATGCCATTGCCGCGCCGCGCCGAGTCGTAGTCGCGCTTGCCGGTAATGATGTTGCCTTCGATGCGCACGTCATTCGCCTTTTCGATCCACAGCCCGAAAAGGTTGTAGGTGAGGTCGCAGTGCTGCACCACGGCACGGTGTGCACCAGGATACAGGTAGATGCCGGCGTTCTGGTCCTGCAGGCTGCTGCCCGAGTCGCGCACAATCAGGCCCTCGATGGTCACGTCGGGTGCGGTGACGCGTATGGTGTCGCCGGTCTGCCCGCCGCTCAGTGTGGGCCGGTCCACGCCGCGCAGTGTCAGCGGCTTGTCGATCAGCAGGTTGGCGCGGTAGAAGCCGCGTTGCACCTCGATCACATCGCCTGGCGCGGCGGCGGCAATAACTGCCTGAAGGTTTTGCCCCGGCTGCACCGTCACAGTGGCCGCCCCCGCCGGCTGCGTGGCCGCCAGGCCCAACAGCGCGGCACAGGCCAGACGCAGGAAAACCAGCTTCATAACACCAGCCAACCCAGCGACTTGAACACCAGGAACAGCGCCGCGCCTATCATCAGGTTCTTGAAGCCCACATAGCTCACCATGTCCATCACGCCGGCCACGCGGTAGTGGTCACGCCACCACGGGCCGTCCTTGACGTAGCGCTTGCCCGACAGGCGGATCAGCACCTCGTAGACGCTCCAGCCAAACCACCATCCGATGATGGCACCTGAGGACAGGGTTCCCATCGCGGTCATCACCCAGGCCACGCTGGCCGCCACGGCCAGCGAAAAGCCAGCCACCTGCAGCGCCCGCTGCGAGTGCCAGCCTTCGCTGCTCCAGGGCCACAGGTGGTCGCGCAGTTCCAGCCACAACCATTCGAGCTTGCCGATGTCGACCTTGTGGGCGGGCAGTGTCCGATCGGTCGGCATGCGCGGGTCGGGGCCGCCTACAGCCTTGGCGCTGATCTGCGCGGCGTGGCTCGTCACCGGGTAAATTGGAATGAAGTAGCCGTTCTTGCCGATAGGCGTGATCTCCAGCCCGTCCTTCTCGCGGCGCTTGCGCTCCTTGGCCAGCGGCGGACAGCCCTTGGTGTCGGTGTACAGAATCATGCAGTCCAGGCAGTGCAGGCACTCACGGTGATCGATGCGGCCATCGGCATCGATGGCCTGCGCGCCGCAGCCCACGGCGCAAGCCTTGCAACTGTTGCAGTCCTGCTTGCGCTTGAGGCCGAACCAGCGAAAGGTGCTGGGCATGGCCAGCGATGCGCCCAGCGGGCAGATGTATTTGCAATAGGGGCGCTCGATGAAGATCGACAAGCCCAGGATTGCGGCCACGAACAGGCCGTAGGGCCAGGCACGGTTCTGGATGCCGACCAGGAAGGTGGTCTTGAAGGGCTCGACCTCGGAGAGCTTTTCGGCCAGGCCCATGGAAAACATGGACACCGTGATCAGGCCAAAGAAAATGATGTATTTAAGCCACTTAAGCCGGTCGTGCCAGCGCTGCGGCACCTGGGACTGAAAGCGCTTGAAACCGATCTTGCGCGCCACCTTGTAAATGGCCTCCGACAGCGAGCCAAACGGGCACATCCAGCCGCAAAACAGCCCGCGCCCGAACAGGAACACGGTGACGATGATGAAAATCCAGAACAGGAAGATGAACGGGTCGGACAGGAACAGCGACCAGGTCCACTGAAACAGCAGCGCGTGGAACCAGGTCAGCACCTGGGTGATGGACGGCTGGGCCAGGGCGCCAAAGCCGACGAAGCCGATCGACAGTGCCCAAGCGGTGTATTTGAAGGCGTTGACCGGCCACTTGTTCCTGTGCGTGGACAGCCGCGTGAGCTTCTCGCGATAGGCATACACCACGCCCACCGACACCAGCAGTACGATGAACAGGCCAATTTCCACCGCGCGCGCCTTCCAGATACGCACCCAGGGAGCGTCTGGCACGTCCACTTTAGGGTGACCGCCTTCGAGCATGGATGCGGGCAGCCAGTAGTTCGTGTCGAAGCTGGTGAAGCTCTTGGCGCCAGTGGCGCGGTCGATGCGGTTGCCCAGCAGGCTCAACTTCCACGGGTAGGCATCGGAAAATGCCTTGGAGCGGAGTATGAAGATGGCCGATTCGTTGAAGCGGGGCGCGCCCGCGGCTTCGACCCCATACAGGTTCAGGTAGTCGAGGTCGCGGAAGGTGAACGAGTCGGCGCCCTGCTTGACCTGCACCCGGTCGTACAGGCCACCGCGAACGAAGCCCGAGCCCTTGAACGACTCGCGACCGCGTGTGCGGATCACGAAAATGGCGTGCTCGCCGTCTTTGAGTTGCTGCTTGAGGCTTGCCCAGCCGGTGGCGCCGAGCACGTTTTTGCCAATGTCGGGCTGGCTCAGGTCACCAAACCACAGTTCGATGAAAGGGTCGGCGCTGCGCTCCTGGCCGACCTGCTCGGGCATCACCAGCAGGTGCTGCACAGCGCCGCGCCCCACCAGCTCGTCCCAGGTGAGGGCATTGCCCGTCACCTTGTAGCGCGCTGGCTCGCGCACTGTTGGCGCCAGAATGCCGACCTGGCGGGCCACATTGGTGCCCGAAGTCATCATGACCTGGTTTTGTGCGATGACGGTGACGGTGGCGCCAGAGATGGCGTCCAGGCCGATCACGCCCTCGTCCGGCCGCGACTGGCCGATCTCGATCTTGTCGGCGACGGACTTGCCGATATATTGGTCGTTGAATTTGAGCAGCGCGGATTCGGGAATGCCCAGCAGCAAGATGGGCTCGGAGTGCTTGAGCACTTTCACGCCGACAAAATGTCCCGTCTTGTCCATGCCGATCAGCGTGACCACGGGCTTGCCCGAGTAGGCGGGCGTGTCGGTGATGTCGGTCGAGAGCATCACATAGCCGAGCAAATGACCGCCTTCGCCGGCCTTGTCATAGGCCTCGACGTAAGGCGGCTGGCCCTTGCGCTCCGAGAAATGGCTAGCGCCCGGGAAAACGTCCTTGCAAGGCAGCAAGGCACACATGTCCTTGGCCGTTGCCAGTCCAGCCGGAAGCTCGGCTTCGTAGGTCCCTGACGCCGCCTGCGCACTCGGTGCAAATGTACCCAGCAGCAGGGCCAGTGCCAGCCAAAGGGTCGCCATGAAACGGGGGTTGGGCAGAAGCATCAGGGGTCCAGAAAGGAAAAGAGGCAGCGCATCCCAGGGACCGCGCTGCCCCATGCGGGACCGATCAGGCCTCCACCAGCATGCGCGAGCGCATTTCAAGGTGCAGCGCGTGGCAGAAGTTGGTGCAGTATGCCCAGTACACGCCTGGCTTGTCGGCAACGAAGGTGACCGACTTGGTCTCCTGCGGGTTGACGATGAAGTTGATGTCGTACTTCGGAATCGCCAGACCGTGCGTCAGGTCTTCCACCTTGTCGAGGTTTGTGAGGATGATGGTCACCTCGTCGCCGCGCTTGACAGTCCACTCGCGCAGGCCGAAGGTGGGCGCCTGGGAGGTGAGGTACACCGTGACCTTCTTGCCCTTGCGCTCCACGCGGCAGTCCTTCGCATCCTTGACGGCGTTCGGAAAATCGTTGATGTCATACACCTGACGGGTCCGCACCAGGTTGCGCGGGATGATGATCGAGTCGTGCGGCTCGGAGTACACGGCGTGATCGGCTACCAGCTTCATCTTGTCGCCGCTGATGTCGATCAGCTGCGCCGTCTCGGGGTGCAGCGGGCCAACGGGCAGGAAGCGGTCCTTGGAGAACTTGTTGTCCGACAGGAAGTACTTGCCATCGGCGTTCTTGGTTTCACCCATGGACGTGAAACCGTGGCCAGGCTGGTACTGCACGTCGATGCGGTCCACCACCGGCTTGGCGGTCTTGTCGCCAGCGTAGGACTTGATGGCGGCTTCCACGTTCCACTTGACGATCTGGCTGTCGAGGAACAGTGTGGTGTAGGCGTTGCCTCGGCCGTCGAAGCCGGTGTGCAGCGGGCCCAGGCCGATTTCAGGCTCGGCCACCACGGCGTCGCGGGCATTCTTGAGCTCGCCGTCGAACCATTTGAGCACGCGCTCGTGCTCGATCACCGTGGCTGTCGGCGAGAGCTTGCCCGAGCAGGCGTAGTACTTGCCGTCGGGGCTGGCGTTCACGCCGTGCGGGTTCTTGCTCACGGGCACGTAGCAGGTCAGCGCCGTCTTGGGGTCGGCATTGCCGGCCTTGGAGCCATCGACCACCGGCACCTTGGTGCCGCCGTAGGTCTTGAACTTGCCGGCCTTGATCGCCGCTTCGGTGCGGGCAATGTTGAAAAAGAGGCACGCATCCATTTCGGCGGACATCATGTCTTCGTAGTGCACGCCGTTCTCGGTGTTGTACTGGTTTGTGCATGCCAGCTTGCCGTCGTACGAAGTGGCCACGAGATCGCAGTTACCGTCGACCACCATTTGCCAGCGAACGTCCATGGTTTCGGAGTCCACACAGGTGAAAACCGAGCGGTAGTCCTTGGTGTCATCCATGTGCTTGCCATCGTTCACCAGCGGAATGGCGAATTCGCCGCCGCAGAAAACGCGTGTCGTGTAGTTGATGGCGGGGTCCACCGGATCGCGCTTGTCGGGGAAGGTGCCGTGGAAACCCTGTACCAGCGGAATCTCGACGATTTTGTCGGTTTCCATCGTGTCCATGCGGATGCGCGCCAGGCGGCCGTGGATCTTGTCGTTGACGAACATGTACTTGCCGTCGTAGGTGCCATCCTTGTATGAGGGGTGTATGTGGTGCGTGTCACCGGTGTGGTACTTCAGCGTGCCATCGGCCTTGGTGCCGAGAATTTTCTTGGATTCGTTGGTGATGCCCCAGCCGACCAGGCAATCCATGTTGAAGACCGGAATGCGTTTGAACAAGCGGCCGGACGGCAAACCATAGATCCGGCACTCCCCCGAGTGACCGCCGGAGGAAAACGAGTAGTACTCGTCGAGCTGGCCGGGGGCCACCTCGTATTTACTCAGATCGGACGCGACGTGCGCTGCGGCCGGAGCCGAGGCAGGAGCTGCCGCCGCCGCTGGTGCCGTGCTGGCCGCAGGTTTGTCGTTGCAGGCGGCGACGCCAACCGTCAGGCCCGCCAGCGCGGCGGTATTGATGAATTTACGGCGACCCAGTCCGCCAAGAGGTAGGGATGAAGTGCCTGGTTTTTCGCTCATGATGGAGGTCCTAAATAACGAACAGGGCGCTTGGCTGCCCTTCAGGAGAGCCTTTGCGGGAGAACAGGCTCCATGATTGCTTTAACCCGACGAAGAGGTATTGACTTGAATCAAAGATTACTATTTTATGCATGTTTTAATGTGACTATCCGATTCGGAGCAGACTGCTTAGACTGTCTGGGTCTTCAACCCTTTTTATCCTCCAAAGGAAGCTTCCCCATGCAAAAACCCATGAACGCGCTGGCCATTGCCGCGCTGGCTTTTTTCCTGACCGCGTGCGGCGATAAAAACCAGGCCGTCCCGGCTGCTTCGGCACCCGCGCCAGCGCCCGTCACAACACCGACCCCCGCTCCCGCTCCCGCTCCCACGCCTGTGGCCGAAAATACCGTGGGCAAAAGCGTGTTCAACAAGACCTGCGCGCTGTGCCATGCCGCTGGCACGGCCGGCGCGCCCAAGCCGGGCGACAAGGCCGACTGGGGACCGCGTATCGCCCAGGGCAAGGACACCTTGTACAAGCACGCAATGGAGGGCTTCACCGGCGCCAAGGGCATGATGCCGGCACGCGGCGCCAACGCTGCTCTCACGGATGACGAAGTCAAGGCCGCCGTGGACTACATGGTCGGCCTTTCAAGCTGACCCGCACCGAAAGGCACGCCATGATGCCCCTGCCTCGTCTGAACCAGCAGCGCCGACGCCTGCTCGCCGGGCTGCCGCTGCTGGCCACGGCACTGTGGCTCAAGCCCGCCCTGGCCGACCCGAAAGTGCGCCAGGCCTCACGCTATCTAATGGGTACACAGGTCGACATCACGGTGCAGGGCGCAAGCGCCGAGGCATCGGACGTGGCCCTGACGGCGGCCTTTGCCGAAATGGCGCGCCTTGCCGACATGATGAGCCGCTACCGCCTGACCAGCGCGGTCAGCGCGCTGCACCTTGCCGCCGGGCTGCAGCCCGTCGCGCTGGCGCCCGAGATGGTGGGCG
>JBKJKI010000050.1:0-18246 GCA_046597475.1 Polaromonas sp.
TGTTGGCGGTCATGTCGTGCTCGCCGGCGCTGATGAAAATTTTGTTGCCGGTGAGCTTGTAGCTGCCGTCGACTTGCCCTTCATTGACAGGAATGGCCTTGGTGCGCAGCATGCCCAGGTCGGTGCCGCAATGCGGCTCGGTCAGGCACATGGTGCCGGTCCATTCGCCGCTGACCAGCTTGGGCAGGTCAGCGGCGAGTGGACCGGCACCATGTGCCTGACCGAGCCGCACTGCGGCACCGACCTGGGTCTGCTGCGCACAAAAGCCGAACCGCAGGCCGACGGCAGCTACAAGCTCACCGGCAACAAGATTTTCATCAGCGCCGGCGAGCACGACATGACCGCCAACATCCTGCACCTGGTGCTGGCCCGCCTGCCCGATGCGCCCCAGGGCAGCAAGGGCATCAGCCTCTTCATCGTGCCGAAATTCAACGTCAATGAAGACGGCTCGCTGGGCGCGCGCAACGGCATCTACTGCGGCGGCCTGGAGCACAAGATGGGCATCCACGGCAACGCGACGGCGCAAATCGTGCTGGAAAGCGCCGTGGGAACCATGGTCGGCGCGCCCAACAAGGGCCTGGCCGCGATGTTCGTGATGATGAACGCCGCCCGTCTGGGCGTGGGCAACCAGTCGCTGGGCCTGACCGAAGTGGCCTATCAAAATGCGCTGGCCTACGCCAAGGACCGCATCCAGATGCGTTCACTGTCGGGCGTGAAAGCTAAAGACAAACCGGCCGACCCGATCATCGTGCACCCCGACGTGCGCAAGATGCTGCTGACCGCCAAGGCTTATGCCGAGGGCGGCCGCGCGCTGGCGATCTACTGCACGCTGTTGCTGGACAAGGAGCTCTATCACCCTGACGAAAAGGTGCGCAAGGACTCGGGTGAAATCGTCGCGCTGCTCACGCCCATCGTCAAGGCCTTCCTGACCGACAACGGCCATATTGCCACCAATGCCTGCATGCAGGTCTTCGGCGGCCACGGCTACATCAAGGAATGGGGCATGGAGCAGTTTGCGCGCGACAACCGCATCAACATGATTTACGAGGGCACCAACACCATCCAGTCGCTGGATCTGCTGGGCCGCAAGATTCTGGGCAACAACGGCGCCACGCTGAAGAGATTCGGCAAACTCATCGGCGCGCTGGTGCTCGAGGAGGGCGTCAACGAAAAGATGGCCGAGTTCATCAACCCGCTGGCCTACCTGGCGGACCAGATGACCAAGTTCACCACCGAGCTCGGTTTCAAGGGTTTCCAGAACCCTGACGAGGTGGGCGCCGCCGCCGTTGACTACCTGCGCGTGGCGGGCCATCTGGTGTTCGGCTACTTCTGGGCGCGCATGGCGCAAGTCGCGCTGCGCGAAATCGCCGCCGGCAACGCAGACCCGTTCTACCTCGGCAAGTTGCAGACGGCGCGCTTTTACTTCGCCAAGCTTTTCCCCGAAACTGCAACGTTGATGCGCACCGCACGCAGCGGCAGTACAGCATTGATGGATACCGACGCTGCGCTGGCCTGATTTGCCCATCTTTTAATCTTTTATTGCTGGAGCCCATATGAAACGGTTATTGTTGGCTATCTTTTCAGGAGCAGTTGCCGTGTCGGCGATGGCTCAGAACACGCCCGTCGGCCTGTGGCGCAATTTCGATGACAAGACGGGCGAGGCCAAGGCCGAGGTGCGCATCAGCGAGGCGGCCGGCGTGCTAAGCGGAAAAATCGAAAAACGCCTGCTCAAGACCGCCAAGCCCGAGGATGTCTGCGGCAAGTGCAGCGATGATCGCAAGGACCAGCCGCTGCTCGGCCTCGAAATCATCCGTGGCGCGAAAAAGGCGGCCGACCAGGACCTGTGGGAGGGCGGCAAGATACTCGACCCCGAAAACGGCCGCAGCTACACCTTGAAGATGACACCGATAGAAGACGGCAAAAAGCTCGATGTCAGGGGCTCGTTCGGGCCTTTTGGACGCACCCAGACCTGGCTCAGGTTGCAGTAGCCCAGTCTCGTCCACCCAGTTACTTGAAGAAAGAAATCCATGTCACCCTTATCCCGATTCCAGGTCAAGAAAGTCGCCGTGCTGGGCGCCGGTGTGATGGGCGCGCAAATCGCCGCCCATCTGGTCAATTGCAAAGTGCCGGTGGTGCTGTTCGACCTGCCCGATAACAAGGCCCCCACGCTCCCCGCTGCGCGTGGTTCGCTGCCCCCCGAGGGGGCTGTTCCGCCTAAGGGCGGCCTGTCGGCGGAACTGGCCCCCACGCTTGCCGCTTCGCGTGGCTCTCTGCCCCCCGAGGGGGCGGGTTCCGCCTTGGGGCGGCCCGGCGGCGAAACCGGCCCCAAAAACGGCATCGTGAGCCGCGCCATCGAGGGTCTGAAAAAAATCAAGCCGGCGCCGCTGGGCGTGGCCGAGGATGCGGCGCTGATCCAGCAGGCCAACTACGAGGAGCACATGGAACTCCTCAGGGGTTGCGACCTGATCATCGAGGCGATTGCCGAGCGCATGGACTGGAAGACCGAGCTGTACCACAAGATCGCGCCCTTCGTGGCCGGGAACGCCATCGTCGCCAGCAACACCTCGGGGCTGTCCATCACCAGGCTGAGTGAAGCCCTGCCCGAATCCATCAAGCCGCGTTTTTGCGGCATCCACTTCTTCAACCCGCCTCGCTACATGGCGCTGGTCGAGCTGATCAACACGCCGACGACCGAGCCGGCGGTGCTCGATGAGCTCGAAGCCTTCGTGACGACGGCGCTTGGCAAGGGCGTGATACGCGCCCACGACACGCCCAACTTCATCGCCAACCGCGTCGGCATCGCCGGCATGCTGGCCACCATCAAGGAAGCCGAGACCTTCGGCCTCACGTATGACGTGGTAGATGACCTGACCGGCAAGAAGCTGGGCCGCGCCAGCTCGGGCACTTTCCGCACTGCGGACGTGGTGGGTCTGGACACCATGGCGCATGTGATCAGGACGCTGCAGGACAACCTCGGCCCCGTCGGGAGCGGCAAGGTGGAAGATCCGTTCTCTGACATGTATGGCACGCCGCCGGTGCTGAGCCGGCTGCTCGAAGCCAAAAGCCTCGGCCAGAAAACCGGTGCCGGTTTTTACAAAAAGGTGGGCCGCGACATCATGCGGCTTGATCCTGAGAGCATGGACTACGTCGCCGGCGGCGCCAAGGCCGATGAAGTCGTCGGCCGCATGCTGAAAAAACCGGCCGGCGAGCGCCTCAAGCTGCTGCGCGAGGCCGAAGGCGCCGAGGCCCGCTTTCTGTGGGCCGTGCTGCGCGACCAGTTCCACTATGCCGCCGTGCACCTTGCGAGCATTGCCGAAACCGCGCGCGACATCGACTTCGCCATGCGCTGGGGCTTTGGCGCCAAGCAGGGGCCGTTCGAGCTGTGGCAGCAGGCGGGCTGGCTGCAGGTGGCGAACTGGATCAAGGAAGACATAGACGCCGGCAAGGCGATTTCCAGTGCGCCGCTGCCTGATTGGGTTTTTTCCGGTTCCGTGGTGGCTGCGGGTGGCGTGCATACACCCGAAGGCTCGTGGAGCGCTTCCGCCAACAAATTCATTCCACGCCGCAAGCTGCCGGTCTATGCGCGTCAGCATTTTCCCGAAAACGTACTCGGCTCGAACAGCCCCGCCTTTGAAACGGCCGGAACGACGGTGCATGAAGACGACGCCATCCGCCTATGGACGCTCGACGGCACCGAAGGTGACGTGCTGATCGCCAGCATCAAGACCAAGATGCACGCCATCAGCCCCGATGTCGCCGAGGGCCTGGCGCTGGGTGTTGACCTGGCCGAGAAAGGCTACAAGGGCCTGGTGATCTGGTCCAACGACGAGATGTTCTCGGCCGGCGCCGACCTGCAGGCCATGCTGCCCGCCTTCATGATGGGCGGCGCCAAGGCGATTGAAGGCGCCGAGGCCGAGCTGCAAAACGTCATGCTCAAGCTGCGCTACGCCGCCGTGCCGGTGGTGTCGGCGATTCGCGGCCTGGCGCTGGGCGGTGGCTGCGAAATGGCGGTGTATTCGGCCAAACGTGTGGCGGCCATGGAAAGCTATATCGGCCTGGTTGAGGTCGGCGTCGGCCTGGTGCCTGGCGCCGGCGGCCTGGCCTATATCGCGCGCCGCGCCGCGGAAAACGCGGAAAGCTCAAGCAACAAGGATGTGCTGCCCTTCCTGACGGCCGGGTTTACCGCCGCCGCCATGGCGACGGTGGGCAGCGGCGCCATTGACAGCCGCAAGATCGGCTACCTGCTGCACAGCGACGTGATCGTGCCCAACAAGGACGAGCTGCTGTTCGTGGCCCTGAATGAAGCGCGTGCCCTGTTCAATTCGGGCTACCGGGCGCCGCACAGGCGCAGCTTCCCGGTGGCGGGCCGCAACGGCCTGGCCACCATCAAGGGATCGCTGGTCAATATGCGCGACGGCGGCTTCATCAGCGGCCACGATTTCCACATCGCCAGCCTGATCGCCGGCGTGGTCTGCGGCGGCGATGTCGATGCCGGCACCCTGGTGACCGAAGAGTATTTGATGACGCTGGAGCGCAAGGCCTTCTGCTCGCTGCTGGAGCACCCCAAAACGCAGGAACGCATCATGGGCATGATGAGCACGGGCAAACCCGTTCGCAATTGATGAACACCCCCGTCGGACGCTCACTGCGTGTAGCGCCTTCCCCCCTTGCAGGGGGCAACACCAGCAGCCCGGCAAAGCCGGTTCTGCGGTGTTTGCTGGCGGGGAGAAAGCGATGACTGATTTGGCGAAAGTACCGCCCAACCGGCTCGAACGCCAGCTTGACCGGCTTCGCGAAGTTCCGAACTTTGCGAAAACCTGGTTTCGCAGCGTGGTACTGCGCCGCGCCGTGCCCTTCACCGGCACGGCCGGGCTGGACTTCATAGCGATGACGACGGAACGGGTTGAGATCGGCATCAGGAACGAGAAGAAGGTGCAGAACCACATCGGTGGCGTGCATGCCTCGGCCATGAACCTGCTGGCCGAAACCGCCACCGGCATGGTGGTGGGCATGAACGTCCGCGACGACTGCACGCCGCTGGCCAAGGAGCTGAAGATGGCGTTCAGGAAGCGCGCCACCGGCTCACTGCGCGCCGTGGCCACGCTAAGCGCCGAGCAGCGCGCCCTCATGCAGGCCAGCGACAGGGGCGAGGTCAGCGTGCCCGTCGTCGTGACCGACGAAGCCGGCGTGCAGCCGGTCGAGTGTGAATTTGTCTGGGCCTGGATTCCCTCCGGCCCCCGGAAAAGTTAAAGAATCAAAGGAAACCATCATGGCCAAACAAGTCCAGGAAGCCTATATCGTCGCCGCCACGCGCACGCCCATAGGGCGTTCGCACCGGGGGTTCTTCCGCAATACCCGACCCGATGACCTGCTGGTCAAGGCCTTGCAGGCCGCGCTGGCCCAGGTGCCGACGCTGGATCCGCAGGCGATCGAGGACATCATCTGCGGCTGCGCCATTCCCGAAGGCCCGCAAGGCCTGAACATCGCGCGCATTGGCGCGGTGCTGGCGGGGCTGCCGACCAGCGTGGGCGGCATCACCGTGAACCGCTTTTGCGCGTCGGGCCTGTCGGCCGTGCAGATGGCGGCTGACCGCATCCGTGTCGGCGAGGCCGATGTCATGATTGCCGCGGGCACCGAAAGCATGAGCATGGTGCCCATGACCGGCAACTCTCCGTCGTTTTCACCAGCCATGTTCGCCAACGATGAAAACATCGGCATTGCCTATGGCATGGGCCTGACCGCCGAGAAGGTGGCGCAGCAATGGAAAGTCTCGCGCGAGGCGCAGGACCAGTTCGCCTATGAATCGCACATGAAGGCGCTCAGGGCGCAGCAGGCCGGTCAGTTCACGGCGGAAATCACGCCGGTCGAAGTCACCGACCGCAGCGCCAACCTGGAGACCGGCGAGGTCATCGCCACAAGCCGCACCGTCAGCCTGGACGAGGGCGCGCGCCCAGATACCACGCTTGAAGGCCTGGCCAAGCTCAAGACGCCGTTTGCCGCGCGCGGCTCGGTCACGGCCGGCAACAGCTCGCAAACCTCCGACGGCGCCGGCGCGCTCATCCTGGCGAGTGAAAAAGCCGTGAAGCAGTTCGGCCTGAAACCGCTGGCGCGCTTCGTCAGCTACGCGGCCAAGGGCGTGCCGCCGGCCATCATGGGCATAGGCCCGATCGAAGCCATTCCGGCCGCGCTGCGTTGTGCGGGCCTGAGCCAGAACGACATGGATTGGATTGAGCTGAACGAGGCCTTTGCCGCGCAGTCTCTGGCCGTCATCAACACCCTGGGACTGGATCCGGCCAAGATCAACCCCATGGGCGGCGCGATTGCGCTGGGCCACCCGTTGGGCGCCACCGGCGCGATCCGCGCCGCCACCGTGATCCATGCGCTGCAGCGACACCAGCTGAAGTACGGCATGGTGACCATGTGCGTCGGCATGGGCCAGGGCGCCGCCGGCATTTTCGAGCGGGTGTAGGCCGGGTTTTCCGGGTTTGAGGGTGTTTTAGGCCTCATGCCCAATGAATTCGGGCATGAGCTGCTATTTATTTGATATTTTTCAAGCTTGGTCAGGCGTCAGGAAGACGGCTGCTGGCCTACACTTTGTTCTTCATCACCGAGAAACTGATCATGAGCACCTCCACCATTCCAGAAATCCTGACCCATGTTGATGCCGGCGTGATGACCATCACGCTGAACCGGCTGGAGCGGAAAAATTCCATCACTTCCGTCATGTATGGCGTGCTGGCCGATGCGCTGGAGTCGGCGAATCACGATGCGGCGGTGCGCGCCGTGGTCATTCAGGGGCATGAGACCATTTTCTCGGCCGGCAATGACATTGGTGACTTTTTGAACAAGCCGCCTTCGACGCCCGACGCTCCGGTTTTCCGCTTTCTGCGCGGCATCAGCAGCTTCCCCAAACCCATCGTGGCGGCGGTGTGCGGCCCGGCAGTCGGCATAGGCACGACCATGCTGCTGCATTGCGACCTGGTCTACGCGGGCGACAACGCGGCCTTTTCCGTCCCTTTTGTCAACCTGGGCCTGTGCCCCGAGGCGGCGTCGAGCTTCCTGTTGGCGCAGCTGATGGGTTACCACCGGGCTGCCGAGGCACTGCTGCTGGGCGAGCCCTTCATGGTCGAGACGGCGCTGGAAATGGGCCTGATCAACCGCATCGTTCCGCCTGCCGAGGTCAACGCGCTGGCGCAGCGGCAGGCACTCAAGCTCGCCGCCAAGCCGCTGGCCTCGCTGCTGGAAACCAAGCGGCTGATGAAAAAGGGCAACGCCGGCACCGTGGCCGAACGCATGGCCGAGGAAGGCGCCAGCTTTGGCCGCATGCTGCAAGAGCCCGCCGCCCGCGAGGCCTTTGCCGCCTTCATGGAGAAACGGCGGCCCGATTTTTCCGGCGTCTGAATTTCGGAATTTCAAGCAAAAACCGCCTGACGTCCAGATGGTATGGCTTGAGCGTGCTATGTAATTTGTAGCAATGGAGTGCATCGTGAACCTGCAAGGCAAAACCCTGTTCATCACTGGCGCCTCGCGCGGCATAGGCCTGGCGATTGCCAGGCGCGCGGCGGCGGACGGCGCCAACATCGTCATTCTCGCGAAGACGACGCAAGCCAACCCCAAGCTGCCGGGCACGATTTACAGCGCCGCGCAAGAGGTGCGGTCGGCAGGCGGCCAGGCACTGCCGCTGGCGGTGGACATTCGGGATGAAGACGCGGTGCTGGCCGCCGTGGCCAAGGCGGTGGAAACCTTTGGTGGCATAGACATCCTGGTCAACAATGCCAGCGCCATCAGCCTCAGCGACACCGAGCACACGCCCATGAAGCGCTACGACCTGATGAACGGCATCAACGCGCGCGGTACCTACCTCTGCACCCAGGCCTGCCTGTCCGAGCTGAAAAAATCGGCGCAGGCCGGCCGCAATCCGCATGTGCTCAGCATGTCGCCGCCGCTGTCCATGAAGCCGCACTGGTTTGCGAACCACACGGCCTACACCATGGCCAAGTACGGCATGAGCATGTGCACGCTGGGCCACGCTGGCGAGTTCAGGAAATACGGCATTGCGGTCAACAGCCTGTGGCCGCGCACGGCGATTGCCACCGCCGCGCTGCAGATGATCCCCGGCGTGGACACCCGGCTCTGTCGCAAGCCTGAAATCCTGTCCGATGCGGCCTACTTCATCCTCACCAGCCCGAGCGCTAACACCGGCAACTTTTATATCGACGACGAGTTGCTGGCCGCGCACGGCGTGACCGACCTGGAGCAGTATTCGGTGACGCCAGGAACAAAGAATTTTGTGCCGGATTTCTTTGTGGATTGAAAACCCCGGGCCGGGCGCGTTGAAAAGTTGCGGATTTACGTGAAATAGGCGCCATGTCAAGCCGTTGCGGCTGTTGTTCGCTATTTAAATAGAAGCAAATCAATTCCGGTATTTCCGCCTGGCGGCCAAGGGCTTCACGGCAGCGTTCAAAGCTGAAAAGCCAGCCAGCGGATCAGCCCTTCGGCAAACTCACGCATCACCCCGGGCGCGCGGGCCTGGTAAAGCGATGCGCCTTCGCGCTGCCGCTCGACCCACTGCGCGAAGCGATGCACATCGGCCGACTCGAAAAAGGCAATCATCAGCTCGTAGTTCAGGAACAGGCTGCGCTCATCAAGGTTGGCCGAGCCGGCCAGCGCCAGCCCGTTGTCGATGACCACCGCCTTGGCATGGATCATGCCGTCGACCAGCCATACCCGGGCTCCGGCAGCCGCCATCTCGCGCAAGGCGGCAGGCCTGGCCATGTCGGCGAGCCTGTGGTTTGAGCGGCGCGGCAGCACCAGGTCGACCGCAATGCCGCGCCTGGCGGCCAGGGTCAATGCCATCAGCAGTGTGGCGCCGGGAACGAAATAGGGGCTGACCGCCAGGATGCGGGTCTGCGCGGTGAAGCAACTGGAAATCAACAGCGAATACAGCGTGTCATCAGCCTGGTCCGGCCCGCTCGCAATCATCTGCGCACCTGCCGCCTCCGCGGGAACAGCCCGAGGTGGTTCGGCCGCCGCGGGACCCGGTGGCGCCTGGGTGGCGAAGGCCCAGTCCTGCTCAAAGCGCTGCTGCGCCTGCGCGGCAAGTTCGCCGCTGAAGTCAAAGCTCAGGTCAAGCCACGGTTTTTGGGGCGGGCTGCGGCTGGTATCGCCGAGAAAATATTCCGCCGCCAGATTGCGCCCGCCGGTCCACAGGCGCTGGCCATCGGCAATCACCATCTTGCGGTGGTTGCGCAGATTGGTGCGGCCGGGCAGGGCCGAGCGAAACGGCGAAACAAAGCGCACCACCTCCACTCCCGCAGCGGCCAGCGGTTTCAGGTCGGGATGTCCGCCCAGGTAGGCGCCGATGCCGTCGATCAGCACGCGCACGCGCACGCCATCCCTTGCGCGCTGCATCAGCATTGCCATGACCTCCTCGCCCAGCGCGTCCCGGCCGATCAGGAAGGTGCACAGGTCCAGGCTGGAGGCTGCGCCAAGCATCACGCGCCTGAGCGATTGCAGGGCGTCCCGCCCATCCTGGTGAATTGAAAGTTGCTGATAGCGCGCTGCGGGCGGCAGCCCCATGGCTGCGGCGAGATGCTGAAACCTGGCCGCCGGCGAGTCGGGCGGGTGGCCGCCGCAGGGCAGGGCAGCGCGAGCTGCCGACGCTTTCCTGGCAACCTTGCGGCTGCCAAACAGCAGGTAAAGCGGCAAGGCCAGATAGGGCATGAGAGCCAGCGAAACCACCCAGGCGATGGCCGCTGAGGGATGGCGGCGCTGGTGCCGCGTGCGTGACGCGATGACGTAGATGACGAGGCCCGTCATCGCCACCAGGCCATGCAGCGTCAGCCACTGGCGGCTCAGCAGGGCAAAAAGCATGGTGCTGGCCAAGCCGACGTAAGGGGTTTACGGAACGCGCACGAAGTCAATGAAGCCGCGTTCGACGTTGGTCGACTGCAGCTTGACATGAACTTTTTCGCCCACCTCCAGCCCGGCCATTCCCTGCACCAGCTTGCCTTCGGCAGGCGGCGAGAAGATGCGCACCCAGACACCGTCGGGGGTGCTGCCGGTCACGATGCCGTCAAACAGCTGACCGATGCGCGACTCAAGCAGCAGCGCCGCCTCGGACTTGCGCATCTGCCGCTCGACCTTCTGCGCGGCGTCTTCCTGGCGGGTGCAGTGCAGGGCCAGCTCGGCAAGTTCGGCGCCGGTATAGGGCGCGGGCTGGCCAGCCAACACGGCCTTGAGGATGCGCGAGGTGATCAGGTCCGGGAAGCGCCGGTTCGGCGCTGTTGAATGCGTGTAGTCGCGGACGGCCAAGCCGAAGTGGCCGATGGGCGCGGCGCCAGGCGCTTCCACCACGTACTCGCCCGAGCCCATGAGCTTGACGACGACCAGCGACAGGTCGGGGAAGCGCAGCGGGTCGGCCTTGCGGCGCCTGGCCAGAAAGCCTTCCAGCGCCTGCGAGTCGGGCTCGGCCGGCAGGGCCACGCCATATTGCCTGGCCAGCGCCACGATGCGCAGCCAGCGCTCGGGCGAGCGCACCACGCGCCGCAGCGACGCGGCCTTGTGCCCGGCCAGAAAACGCGCCGTGCAGCCGTTGGTGGCAATCATCACTTCCTCGATCAGCTGGCGGGCGCGGTTGTGGGCCTGCTGCCTGATGTCAACCACTTTTTCGCCCTCGAACACGGCGCGGGGCTGGAAGGATGCAAACTCCAGCGAACCCTGCTCATGGCGACGCGCGCGCAACTGCTGCGCCAGCGCATCCTGCGCGCGCAACTGCGCCGCCATTCCCGGCACGGTCGCGGCGGACGGGGGAAGCGCACCGGTGCCGTCCAGCCAGGCGGCGACCGCGTCATAGGCCAGCTTGGCCTGGTTGCGAACCACGGCCTGGTAAACGGTTGAGCTGGCCAGCGTGGCGTCGGGCCTGAAGATCATTTCGGTCACCAGGGCCAGCCGGTCCTCGCCGGGGTTGAGCGAGGTCAGATCGGTGGAAAGGCGCTCGGGCAGCATGGGAAAGATGCGCGCCGAGGTGTAGACCGAGGTCGTGTTCAGGTGCGCATGGTCGTCAATTGGCGTTGCCTTGCGGACCAGTGCGTCAACGTCGGCGATGGCCACCTGCAGCTTGAGGCTGCCATCGGCCAGCACTTCGCAGACCGTCAGCTGGTCCAGGTCCAGCGATTCATCGTTGTCAATAGAACACCAGAGCAGTCCGGTGAGGTTTTTGAGCTGCTCGCGGTGTTCCCGGCCGGGGCCCTGCAGGGCCGCCAGTTGCTGCAGCACGCGAGGCGAGAACTCGGGTTCGAGGCCCCGCTCCTTCATCGCGCCTGTGGCGATTCGGACGAGATCGGAACGATGGTGAGCATGACTTGAGTTCATCGGTTCACTATACCGCCGCTTGGCGGAACAGCTGACCGATGAACGGCCTGCACCTTGCGGCGCAGTCGCGCAGCAGCTGAGCTGGTGCAGTGGAGTGGGCCAGGCCGGCCTTGAAAGCGGGCGGCTCGCCCGCGCCTTAGAACTGATCGGGCAATTCGGCGACGGTGGCGGTCTTTTTCTGCTCGATGAACTGATCACGCATGTTGATTGCGGTGAGGTAAGGGTTTTCCGGCTGGGAGAGCGATGTGCGGCTGCTTGAGTCAATAGTTGCCGAGATCTGCTCGGGCAATATCTGTGCCCATTCGAACAAACCGAGCAGCACCGCCACCATCAGCACAAAGACCGCAACGCTCAGGGCGACGGCGTGCCTGGTTAACTCCGCCAGCAGGCGCGGATGCGATTCAAACCATTCATGTGACAACCAATGGGAATGCGATGCGTGGGCCATGATGTTTCCTCTAAAAAAACGGTCAGGCGCAGGCGGCTCGACGGGGATTTTTGGGCAAGTGCCGTGCTGACCGTTTGAAGCCTAGTCCTGCAGGCCAGGAAATCACACTCCAGGAGGTTGACAGTTGATACCGGGCGCAACGGCGTTCATCCGCAATGCGGGGTGGATGCGCGTATCTCCGCGGGAATCAGCGGCTATCCCCTGGAACATGCCTCGGTGCTGTGTTACCGAATTTACCGCCTGGATTTCTGTCGGGCCGCATTTTCGCCAGGCAATCCCTCGCGCCCCCCACCGCAGACGAAAATGAGCTAGATTTCAAAGCGGATGCCTTGGGCCAGAGGCAGGCTGGATCCATAGTTCACCGTGTTGGTGGCGCGGCGCATATAGGCCTTCCAGGCATCCGAGCCCGACTCGCGGCCGCCGCCGGTTTCTTTCTCGCCGCCAAAGGCGCCGCCGATTTCAGCGCCACTGGTGCCGATGTTCACATTGGCAATGCCGCAGTCCGAGCCGCGCGCCGAGGTGAAAACCTCGGCTTCTCTCAGGTCCTGGGTGAACACCGCCGAGGACAGCCCGTGGGCCACGGCATTGTTGATGGCAATGGCTTCATCGAACTCGTCATAAGGCACCACGTACAAGATGGGCGCAAAGGTTTCCTGCAGCATCGGGCCCGCCTGCCTGCTCATCTCGACGATGGCGGGTCGCACATAATGCCCTGCCTTCTCGCCATCGACGCGCTGGCCAAAGTGCACCGTGCCGCCCATGGCCGTCGCACTGGCCAGCGCCGCCTGCATGGCGTCATGGGCGCGCCCGTCAATCAGCGGGCCAACCAGCGTTCCTTCGGCCAGCGGGTCGCCCACGGGCAAGCGGGCAAACACCGAAACCAGGCGCTCCACCAGCGCCGGGTAAATCGAGCGCTGCACGATCAGCCGGCGCAAGCTGGTGCAGCGCTGCCCGGCCGTGCCCGCGGCAGAGAAAGCGGCGGCGCGCACCACCAGCTCCAGATTCGCCGAGGGGCAGACAATGGCCGCATTGTTGCCGCCTAATTCAAGCAGCGAGCGCTTGAATTGCGCGGCGCAGGCCAGGCCGACGCTCTTGCCCATGGCGGTGGAGCCGGTCGCGCTGACCAGCCTGACCTGCGGGTGCTTGACCATGGCCTCGCCCACCGAACGGTCACCGATCAGCAGTTCGCTCAGGCCCTCCGTCTCCAGTCCCAGTTCACTTGCCGCGCGCAGCAACAAGCCGTTTAACGCGATGGCTGAAAGTGGCGTTTTTTCGGAGGGTTTCCAGGCCAGCGTGTTGCCACAGACCAGCGCCAGCGCCGCATTCCAGGAGAACACCGCCATCGGAAAGTTGAAGGCCGAGATGATCCCGACCACCCCCATAGGGTGCCAGGTTTCCAGCAGCTTGTGATCGGGGCGTTCGCTGGCAATCGTCAGGCCATGGAGCTGACGCGAAAGACCGACGGCAAATTCGCAGATATCTATCACTTCCTGCACTTCGCCCAGACCTTCCTGCAGGATCTTGCCGGTCTCAAGCGTGATCAGCCGTCCCAGTTCATGCTTGTGGTGGCGCACGCTTTCACCGAATGCACGCACCAGCTCGCCGCGTTTGGGGGCGGGCACGTCGCGCCAGCCCAGAAAGCGCCGGTGGGCCCGGTCGAGAGACGTCGCCACCGCAGCCGGGCTGCTTGCCGCGATGCGCGCCAGCCGGCTGCCGTCAATCGGACCATGAACGTCGATGGCCGGGGCCGCCTGACTGTCGAGGTCCGCGGGGCTGAGCTTCAGGCCCAGGGCTTTCAGGATGATTGAAGCGTCGTTGGCGTGACTCATGATGATGTCCTTTCATGCAAATTGCTGGATCGCCATGGGTGGGAAGTGCGGCTTCCCGCTTGGCGGCTGGCGACGGGCCCGGTGACCATCATGCCGCAGCCGTGGGCACCTGCCAAAGATGCCGATGGCGTTGCCGGCATCAAAGGCCGGGTCGCGCGGGGGCGGCCGCCAGTCGCTTGGACAGGTGGCGAAGCCGGAACCGGTGTAAAAGTTACATTTTTGAAAGTGGTTTTCTGGGGTATTGCTTGCAATGACTCATGCATGATGGTTTAATTGCTGCACTGCAACATTTTTAACTCACCAAGGACCCCCATGATTTACTCCAACGATCAGTTTGCCGCCATCCAGAAGAACAGCCTCGATGTTTTCGCTGGCCTTTCGCAAAAAACCTTCGCCAGTTTCGAAAAGCTGGTTGACCTGAACATGGCCGCTGCCAAGGCGGTCGTGGCTGAGTCGGTATCCAACCTGCAAGCCCTGGCGGGTGCAAAAGACGCCCAGGCCGTGCTGGCCCTGCAATCCGGCATGATCCAGCCGCTGGCCGAAAAATCGGCTTCCTACAGCCGTCACCTTTACGACATCGCCTCGGACACGGGCGCCGAGTTCACGAAGGCGCTGGAATCGACGACTGCCGAATCACAGAAAACCGTGACGGCTTTCCTCGAAAGCTCACTGAAGAACGCACCGGCCGGTTCCGAAGCCGCGGTCGCCGTGTTCCGCAGCGCCATCGACGCCGGCAACAATGCCGTGGAATCGGCCCAGAAAACGGCCAAGCAGGCCGTGCAGATGGTTGAGTCCAAACTCGGCGCAGCCGGCAAGAAAGCCGAGTGAAACCTGCCCGCCAGGCTTGACGATCCGGTCTTGCGAGACCGCCTCATGAGGTCCTGACAAAAAAACGGCGCTTTCGGGCGCCGTTTTTTTTGTGTGCGCGCAGCCGGCTGGGACAGTCGCCCTGCCGCCCGGGAACGGCGGCGCGCGCACGCAAGGCACGTCGCTGCCAGGTCCCGGCCAGGCCTGGCTGCCCGACAATGCAAGCCATGACCAAAACCTTGACTCATTCCGCCTCTGCGGCACCTGAATTTGAAGAAGAGTTCATCCAGGGCCTGAAAACCCTCTTCGAGGAAAAAATTGCCTTCAATCAATTGCTGGGCCTGAAGATCACCTCGCTCAAGGCCGAGCGGGTCACGGCGCGCATTGACATGCGGCCCGAACTGGTGGGCCACTACGCCTATAACCGCATCCACGGCGGCGTCATCAGCGCCGGCCTTGACGCGATGGGCGGGCTGGCCGTGATGGCCGCCATTGGGGCCCGCCACATGGATGAAGCGCCGCTGCAGCGGCTGCACCGGTTTGCCAAGCTTGGCACGATTGACCTGCGGGTGGATTACTTGCGACCCGGCATCAGCGAGTATTTTGAGTTGCGGGCGGAAGTGCTGCGGCTCGGCTCCCGGGTGGCGAGCACGCGCATGGAGTTTCTGGGCGCCGACGGCAAGCTGTTTTCCACGGCGGCGGCGGCCTACATCGTTTCCTGAGGCCGGGCATGGCGGCCAAGCGTCCCCGATCCGCCCTGTCCGAGCGGATCCATTTTGACCTGACCACGCTGCACCTGTTCATCGCCACCGCGGAGCTCGGTGGCGTCACGCGGGCGGCAGAGCGGGTCCATCTGGCGCCGGCGGCTGCGTCTCGGCGTATCCAGGAGCTGGAGGCGCAGTTTGGCTTGTCGTTGTTCAAGCGCCTGCCGCACGGCATGGCGCTCACGGATGCGGGGCGCGCCATGCTGGCCCATGCCCGTGGCATCACCCACACCGTGGTGCGCATGCAAGACGATGCCGCCTCATACCGCGACGGCGAGATGGGCGTGGTGCGCGTGGCAGCGCCCAAGTCTGTGGTAATCCAGTTCCTGCCCTTCGACATCCAGAAATGCGGCATTGCCTGTCCTGGCGTGCGCATCGATCTGCAGGAGATGAACAGTCAGCTGGTGCAGCAGGCCTTGAAACGGGGCGTGGTGGACCTGGGGATCTACGAAGCCAGTCTGGGTTCCATTGATCTGCCTGCCCGGCCTTATCGCAGTGACCGATTGGTGCTGGTGACCGCATCAGGCCATCCGCTGGCTGGCAGCGCCAGCGCCTGTTTCGATGACATCCTGCACTGGGACATCATCGGCCAAAACGAGAGCTCAGCCATTTCCATCATGCTCGAACGCCAGGCCGCAGAAGCGGGTCGGGTGCTTCACATGCGCATGCGCGTTGGCGGATATGACAGCATGGCCGCCCTGATTGCCCAGGACGCAGGCATCGGCGTGATGCCGCTTGAAGTGGCTCGTAGCGTTGCTGGCGGCGCGCGTTTTTCCCATGTCCCGATTCACGGCGAATGGGCTCTGCGTTGCTTTGTGTTGTGCCATCAGCCGAATGCCATACTTTCGCTGGCGGCAAAAAGTGTGGTGCAAATCCTGACGGATACGCAAACGGCGAATCCTGCTTCAGCCAAATAGCGATGGTGTTTCCATGGGTTGCAGATGATAGTTGGGCCAGCCAATTTTCATTCCACATCAGGAGACACACCATGCGACGCAGAACCTTCACGCTGGCCGCCGCGGCCAGCCTGGCCGCTCCGATGATACGGGCGCAGACGCTGCCCAGCGTGCCGGTCCGAATTATCGTGGGCGCGGCGCCCGGCGGCGGCACCGACCTCCTGGCACGGCTGATTGGGCAGAAGCTGGCGCTCATGTGGAACGTGCAGATCCTGATCGAGAACAAGCCTGGTGCCACCAGCATGATTGCCGCCGACTACGTGGCCAAGCAGCCAGGAGACGGAGCCACCCTGTTGATGGCCCATATCAACAGCCACGCCATTGCGCCAGCCCTGTTCCCCAAGATGACGTATGACGTGCATCGTGACTTTGCGCCCATTGCCCTGGTCGGCGTCACGCCCAATCTGCTGATCTGTAACGAGCATCAGGCGGCCCGCACGGTGCAGGGACTTGTGGAGTTGTGTCGCCAGAAGCCCAACACCGTCAGTTTCGGCTCGTCCGGAACCGGCTCGGCCCAGCACCTGGCGCTGGAGATGTTCAAGCTGGCCGCCAAGGTCCAGGCCATTCACATTCCCTACAAGGGTTCCGCCCCCATGCTGACGGACCTGATCGGCGGCCAGATCAACTACAGCTTCGACACCATGACAGCCGCCACGCCGCATGTGAAGAGCGGCAAGGCCATCGCGATCGCGCAGACTCGACTGGTCCGTGCCAAGGGGTATCCCAACGTGCCTACCATGGCCGAGTCCGGGTTTCCCGGTTTTGATGCGACCACCTGGTACGGCATGATGGGCCCGCGCACGCTGCCCTTGCCGCTCGCCAGGCGCATGAACGAGGACATCAACAAGGTGTTGGCCATGCCCGAGGTGGTGGAGAAGTTCGAGCAGATCGGCGCGGAGGACGGTGGCGGATCGATCGAGAAGTTCTCCGTCTTTCTGCAGTCAGAGACGAAAAAGTGGGCCAAGGTGGTCAAGGACGCCAACGTGAAGATGGATTCCTGAACGTTCCGATTGCCGCCCCGGCAGGGCGGGAATTCACCCTTGGGGAATGAGGGCCGGGTATCGGCCCGTTCTTGGACGTCTACGTTGCCTCCGGGCCTGGCGCCTTGGGCCCGGCGGGGATGTCAGGACTCTGGTTCACAGCGGCGACGCGCGCCTGGTGAATCAAGTCGCCAATCTGCTTGCCGCCTTGTCCGGCGGCCTGCGCGTCCTCAGCAATTCGATGTGTGACCACTGCTTGCGCCGCCGCCAATGCCGCCAGCAGCCGTGGGCGCTGGGGGTAGGGCGAGTGCTCCAGGCTAAGGCGGCCGCGCGCATCGCACTCGCAGGCCAGCAGGATGTCGGCAAAGCGCTGCGGTTTGCGAAAGGCGTCGCAACGCTCCAGCAGCCGCACCATGGCAGCCGCGTTGAAGTCGCCGCTGCGGTGGATGTTGCCATGCTCGCGGGCCACCACGTCGGCGATTTCCCGGCACTCGAGCGGCACGCGCAGGCGCTGGCACAAGCCCTTGAGCAGGCGCGCACTGCGCTCTTCGTGGCCAATGTGGCGGGGAAGAATGTCGGCGGGCGTTGTTCCCTTGCCCAGGTCATGGCACAGGCAGGCAAACCTGACCGGCAGGGGCGCGCCCAGTTGCGCTGCCATGTCCAGCACCATCATCAGGTGAATGCCGGTATCGATCTCGGGGTGGTAGTCGGCGCGCTGCGGCACGCCCCACAGCCGGTCCACTTCGGGCAGCAGGTGCTTGAGCGCGCCGCAGTCGCGCAGCACTTCGAGCATGCGCGAGGGCCGCGCTTCCATCAGTCCGCGCGCCAGTTCCTGCCAGACGCGCTCGGGCACCAGCGCATCGGCTTCGCCCTGCGCCACCATGTCCCGCATCATGGCCAGGGTTTCGGGGGCGACTGAAAAATCGTGGAAGCGCGCGGCAAAGCGCGCCAGCCGCAGGATGCGCACCGGGTCTTCCCGGAAAGCCTCGGTCACATGGCGCAGGATTTTGTGCTGCAAATCCCGCTGGCCGCCGTAGGGATCGACCAGTGCCGTGAAATCCGGGTCAAATCCCGTTGAGGTCGAATGGG
>JBKJKI010000131.1:0-32690 GCA_046597475.1 Polaromonas sp.
GAGCCGGAATCCATGTTGGTTTGTGCGAGTCGTTTGGTATGCCTGTACCTGTCGGCCGGGGGTTGCCCGGCGGCAAGTAACTTTCTTTTGCTTCGCCAAAAGAAAGTCACCAAAGAAAAGGCGACCCTGGTGTCTGCGTCCCTACGCTTCGCTACGGGCAACCTGCGGTGCTCAGTCCAGCCGGGGTCTCGTGCAAACTCGGCTATCGCCTCAGACAAGCACGATCCCTGATCCGTCTGGCCCTGCGCTCCTCGGCGCAGACACAAGGGGTGGGGGCGGACACCCGAACAGCCGAATACCGAAATACCGAAATACCGAAATACCGAAATACCGAAATACCGAAATACCGAACAGCCGAATACCGAAATACCGAAGTCCACAAGGACACGCTTTGGCGTGTCCTTGTTTGCATTGGTTTTTGTTTTTTGTCTTGGCTCCCGCTCCCGACAGTCCCGTTCTGGCCGGGCCTGTGATGGGTCCAAAAAGCGGGATCAGGGCCGCACACTGTTTGAGCGTAGCGAGTTTGGGCGGACCCCCGCTTTTTGGGCACAGCGCAGGTTGCCCGTAGCGTAGCGTAGGGACCCGGACAGCCGGGTCGCCTTTCTTTTGCTTACTTTTCTTTGGCGAAGCAAAGAAAAGTGAGTAGCTGCCGGGCTACCCCCGGCCAGCAAGCCCACGCAAAGCCAAAAAAAACTATGAATTCAATAGCGGACTACGCCCGTAGATATTGGACAACAAGCCAAAAACCCTTGAGAGTGCAAAAAACCAAGCCTGCGGACAGCCTTGACGGCCCACAATCCCGGCCACCAGCCTCAGGCCTTCACGCGGCGCCTGGGCTTGGCTTTTTCGGTGGGCAGTAGGCTGGTGTACTGCTGGTACAGGCCAAACAGAAAGGCCACGCGCTCGGCGTCGGAGGCGTAGCTTTTCCTGCCGCCCGAAAGCTCGTAGGCCTTGTCCACGGCGGCGTCGAGCGCGCGGTGCGCCTTGAGCAAGGCGGGCGGCATGGTCAGCGGGTCGTAGAGGTCGGCCAAGCTGCTGCCGGCGAATTGAGAGCGCGCGTCAAGCACGCTTTGCGCTGCGGTTTCGATAGCGGCTTGCGCCCGTAGTATCTGGGCTGGAGCCGGATTTGCTTCTGAACCATGGGCTAAATCGGGCCAGGGGAAGTTGTTGTAAACGATGTCCTTGGAATAACGGTAATCGCTCTTGAGGCGCCCACCCGTGTTTCGTCCCCAGGCATTGTGCATGGTGCTGCACAAGATGCCAAAGTGGTAGAGGCCAGCGCCTTCCAAGTACAGCGCTGAATTGGTTACCACGCAGTGCTCAACGAAGCCCAGCGGGAAAAACTGCCTTCGTTCTGAACTGGTTTTTGGAATAAGGAGGTAGCGGTCGGGTATCGACGTTTCACGAAAAAGCCAAGGCGTGGCTGCAAACTTTTGAGACGATTTGCTGTTCTCCCGAAATTCACGCACCAAGGCGAGCTTGGTCATGACATGTGGCATTGCCTTCAATTCTGAGGGTGTGGCTTGTGACAGCCATAAACCGTAATTGCGGTTCCCGTTGATAAAGTCGTTACCTGTCAGCCAAGGCCTGAACCACTTTTGAGCGGCTGGCTCCTGCTGTATGAAAGATTGGTATTCGACCTCCGAAAAGGTGAGGATGCCGTTGTCCAGTGGCGTGATGCCCTCGACCATGGCCGGCACTGCGCATATTGGCTTGGAACGGCGCTGCAGCAATACGTCGTCATAGTCCACCAAGTAGGGATTGATGTGGTGAGCCATCACGGCATGCGGCTTGCCTTTGATGTCTTCGTACTCGTAGATGACTTTGCCGGGCCGGTCTTCCAGCCCGAAGCCGACGATGACGCAATGCACGGCGGCCTTGCCGCGCGCTTCGTTGCTCCACTGAAAGGTTCGGTGCGCGAATTGAATGTGGATGCCCTGCGACAGCAACCAACTCCACAGAACGCCCACCTGCTCGCCCTGAGTAATGCTGCTGGTTGATACGAAGGCAATTCGAGGTGACGCTTCAACCGCGGCCTGGCGTGTAATTTGCAGATATTGCGTCGCTTTCACGTACCACGCGGCCACGAAATCAAGAACCCCAAAGCCTTTGATGTGGGCCATGACGGGCTCAAAGGCAGCCTTCTGCGCTGGGGACTGCTCTTTTTTTCCTAAAAACGGCGGATTCCCCAGCACAAAGCCGCAGCGCTCGGCCGGCAGCACCTCGTTCCAGTCCAGCCGCAGCGCGTTGCCATGCACGATGTGCGGGCTGGTGGTGAGCGGGATGCGGGCAAAGTACATGCCGAATTCCTCGCTCACGCGCAGGTTCATCTGGTGGTCCATCAGCCACAGGGCGACCTGGGCAATCTGGGCCGGGAATTCCTCAATCTCGATGCCGTAAAACTGGTCCACGTCGATGCGTATGAGCTGATGCACGTCGACGCTGCGCTGGCCGGCGCCGCCGCTGAGCTGGTCGCTGGCGCGCAGCACGTCAAGTTCGAGCTCGCGCAGTTCGCGGTAGCTGATGACGAGGAAGTTTCCGCAGCCGCAGGCCGGGTCGAAAAACGTCAGCGTGCGCAGCTTTTTGTGAAACTCGAACAGCCGGTTGCGGTTATTTTTGACCTTGTCGAACTCGGCGCGCAGCTCGTCCAGAAACAGCGGCTTGATGAGCTTGAGGATGTTTTCCTCGCTGGTGTAATGCGCGCCCAGGTTGCGCCGCGCCTGGGTGTCCATGATGCTCTGGAACAGGCTGCCGAAGATGGCGGGGCTGATGGCCGACCAGTCGAGCGCGCAGGCGTCGAGCAGCGCCTCGCGCATGGCGGCGGTGAAGTCGGCCATGGGCAGCGGCTCGGCAAACAGCTTGCCGTTGATGTAGGGGAAGGTCGCCAGTTGGGCGTCAAGGGCCGGGCTGCGTTTGGGCTCGGCGGTGTTGAGCAGCTGAAACAGCTGCGCCAGGCGCGGCCCGAGGTCTGAGCCGTCGGGCGCGGTGCGCTCTTCGATGAAGCCGCGAAACGCCTGCGCGGGCTGAAAAATGCCGGTGTCGTCGGCAAACAGGCAAAACAGCAGGCGCACCAGCAGCACTTCAAGCGGGTGGCCGGCCCGCCAGTGCGGGCTTTCGTCCTGCCCGTAGCCGCTGGCTTTGAGCGCGTCGTGCAACCGCCCCATGCGCTCGGCGGCCTTGATGTTGACGGGGTCTTGCGCCTTGATCTCCTGCGCCTTGTAGCCGGCAATGAAGCCGAACTGGCGTATGTGCTTGTGCAGGTCTTTCAGGGCGAATTCAACGGTCTCTTGCGTGGCCAGGCGGTGCACGCGAAAGCGGGCAAAGTCGCAGACGATGATGATTTGCGGCAGGTCGCGCTCGGGCAGGCCGGGAAAGTAGTCGAGCGCCTGCTGAAAGGCACGGTCCAGGTCCTTACCGCGCGACTTGTGCTCGACCAGCAGCATGCCGGGCCAGAACAGATCGACAAAGCCCTGCGCGGCGCCGAGCTTCTTGACGTTGAGCTCGAAGGTGGCGACGCGCTTGTCGGTGATGCCGAAAATCTCGAAAAAATCGATCCAGAACGGCTTGGCCTCGGAGTCTTCGCTGGCCGCGTCTGCCCAGGTGCGGCTGAAGGTGAGGGCGCGTGACTTGATTTCGTTCCAGGAGAGGGGCATGGGCGTTGCGGGGCCTTCGTTGTTGATTAAACCGGCGTCTAGCCCATGAGTGTAGGGTGTGATGAGCTATCAAAATAATAGCGATTGATGGCTGCGCGCGGCTTGGAGGCATGCGGCTCTCGGCAACGACGCGCAAGCCAACTGCGCAATCGCAGGACAGCGCCCGCAAAGCCAGTGCTGGCGCGGCTGTTCAGACTTGTCCGGACTTATCTAGCTTTTGCACAAAGTCAATGAAATCAACATGTTAGGCAGCACGCAGCAAAGCTGCCGACAGACCTTTTTTCAAAAAAATCCGCCAAGGAGTGTGCGATCGTCAACAAATCGATTGACTCTGACCAGCTCAGAGTTGTTAATTTGACGGTGACGTGAAGACAGTCGCTGGTTGCGCGACAAGTTCGGAAGAGAAGAATTCCTTCATGCTCAAAGGTCGAGCGCATGATCCCGAGCCACACGTCCAACTGCCCTGCCACGGCAGGAAAACAGGTGACGTACTCCGTTGCGAGCACGGCATGACTTGTGTTGAAGGCGGCGGTGCAATTGGAGATTGTCTGACAGTGTCGCAGTCTCTTGGACCACGAGAACGGCTTGGTGTGGCATTTATAACGGTGTTGCAGCTAGCGTCCCGCTCGTCTACGCATCAACTTCCCCCAAGGAGCGCACATGAACTCATCCATCACTCAGCCGACTGGCGTAGAGCCTGTTGATCCGGACCTTGTCGAGCAGGCAGTTCCTGGACATGGTGTACCGTCCCAGGATCCGAATCCTGCAGCCCAGGTTGCCCTCGATCCCGAGGAAGCCGAGCGGGAGTCACAGTCAGCACTGATTGGAGGCGGCTTAGTGGCAGGTGCGGCTGCAGGTGCAGCCGTTGGTGCTGCGGTTGCAGGTCCGGTCGGTGTATTGGTAGGCGCCACGCTTGGGGCTGTTGCCGGCGCGATCGGCGGGGCCGGCGCGGGCTCCATGGTGAACCCCGAAGACCCAAGTAGCACCGACACGGCGCGCGCGGAGACTGTGCGCCCGAACACCGAAGACACCGCTGGCGGCGGGCGACCGACCGCACAGGTGGACAAGATGATTGCGGCATCTGCACCGGACATCTGGACAGCCCTGACGACACCCGCAACGTTGAAGCAATTCTTCTTCGGCGCCGATGTCGTCACCGACTGGAAAGTGGGCAGCCCGATCCGCATGAAAGGCGAGTTCAAGGGCGAAACCTACGAGGACAAGGGCGACATCGTCACGTTCGACCCGCCGCGGCAATTGAGCTTCTCCCACTGGAGCGCCATGTCCGGCCAGGTCGACACGCCTGCGAACTACCACCTTGTCACTTTCGATCTAGTGCCAGAAGGCGCGGGAACCAAAGTCACGTTGAGCCAAGCCAACCTGACGGGGGGTGTGACAGCGTCTGACATCGAACACCGCGTCGAGTACGAGAAAAGCTGGACGCCGGTACTCGACGGACTGGCAAAGGTTTTGATGGCGTGATCGGCGTGTCGCGAGTTCGAATGACTAGGCGAACGCCTGACTGGCCTCAGTCTCGAGTGCAACATTTGCCTGCAAGGAGATCATCATGGCCATCGAAAACGTGTTGGCCAGCGTGGCCGTCAAAGATGTGAAAGCTGCCTCAGCCCGGTGCGCGCAATTTTTAGGTCAGCCCGGCACGACGCACATGTCCCAACTGGTGGAGTGGCAGTTTCCAAGGGGCGGCTGGCGGGATGGAGAGGCCGAAACCTGTCTATGAGTCGTGTCCCACACGTCCTGACCTGCTCCGCAGCGCGTGCGCGCCGGGTGATGCGGCAATAGGATTGCAGCTCTGGCGTTGTCTTGGCTTGACAGTCATCAGATGCCCATCACGTGGTTGCGCAGCAATTCTTCTTGATTGCCCGCCGCCACCAGCGCGCGAAGCCCGACGCGTACATCGAGTAACCCTTTGCGGCCTGTTGCCGGCATCGACCACCAGCACATGCCAGCGGCATCACACACAACGACGACGCTGATCGGTGCGCTCTCGGTGACATCGGCACGCGGCTGATGATGGGGTTGCATCGATCATCGCGTTAACGCTGCTTCAAGCTCCGCCTTATTCATTGATGACCGCCCCTTCAAACCACGCTGCCGCGCCTCGCTGCGAAGCTGGAGCAAGGTGCGACCGCCTGCGCCCTGGTGCGAACGCAAGCCCCCGCGCCGACCGGCGGACATGTCGTTGATCGATGAGGAGCTGGCTTCCACGGACTCTCCGTGCTGCGCCCGCTCCTTGTTGACCACCCGTGCCGCGATCTCTTCGGCCAGAGGCAGAGGCTTGCCGCGGTCAATCAAACTGCCCTTGATGTGCGCGTATTGACGCTCGCGCTTGGCGCTCCAGGCTTTCTGAGGCATGACGGTTCCTTTCCGGAGGCTCTTTGAGAGATGTTCAAGGGGGCTGAATGGCGGCATGAAGGGCGACGTGAGTCGCCTCTCGTTCGTTATGAGGCGCCTTTGTCGAGCGTCGCCTGCAGGCTGATCTCGGCCACACTCGCCAGCGCCTTCGACAGCGGACAGTCGCGTTTGGCGGCCAGGGCGATCTCCTGGAACCGCTCTTCGTCAATGCCCGACACGATGGCCTTCAAGGTGAGCGAAATTCGGTCTATAACGAACCCCTCGCCTTGCGGCGTCAGGCGCACGTGAGCCCGGGTGTCGACCGAGGCGGTGGCGAACCCCGCCCTGTCGCACGCGAACGAGAAGGCCATCGTGAAGCAGGCGGCGTGGGCGGCGCCCAGGATCTCCTCGGGGTTAGTGCCACGGCGGTCGTCCTCGAAACGGCTGGCAAAACCGTAGGGGTACTGTTTGAGCGCCCCGGTTTCAGTGCTGATTTGTCCCTGGCCCTTCTTGCCCTGGCCTTCCCAATGTACGCTAGCGGTCTTCTCGATCATGATGAATCCTTTCGTATGAATATCTGTTGGGGCTATGGAAGACGGGGCGACGAGTCGTTTCGGACGACATCCTGCGCCCGCGTCACTTCGGTCGCGGAGCCTTGATTTGCTTGTCGGGCTGGCTCAAGCGCCCGGCGCGCAGCTCCTTGACGGCGCCCACGACAGAGCGGGTCACGTTACGCACCTCTTCCTGTACGGCGCTATCCCTGTCCAGCGCCTCGTGGCTGCTGTAGTAGGGCTCGTAGTAGCCGATGAAGCGGTCGAGCCTGGCGGCTGTGCCGGCGTCGATCAGGCCCATCCACTCCAGCCAGTCGCAGAGATTGCGGCGATGGTCTTCGACGCCAGCCACATCGCCATGAACGACCACGCCGAACGCGCGGCCCGCCAAGTGCTTGGGGTAGTCCCAACCCTGCGCTTCGATCTGCTTGGCCTCGGCCACACGCTTGCCGTGGGTGGTGGTGGGGTCTGGGTTGCCGCCGTCGGCACACACCAGGCGGTCGATCATCAGCTTCAGCGGGCTGGGCGACTGGTACCAGTAGGTCGGCGCCAGCAGGATCACGGCGTGCGCGGCAACCCAGCGTTCGTAGATTTCGGCCATCCAGTCGTGAGTCTGCGCGAGTGCGTGGTTCGGGTAGCAACTGCACGGCCAGTGGCACAGCGGCATTGCGCTCGACACGCAGCCTTTGCATGGGTGGATGTTACGGCCGTACTCCGAAGTGACAAGGCTCAGGTCCAACACGTCGGCCTCGACGCCGGCGCCCTGCACGACCTGCCGTGCTATCTCGGTCAGGCGCCAGGTTTTCGAGATCTCGCCGGGGCAGGTGCCGTCGTTGCGGGCGCTGCCGCACACCAGCAGCACGCGCGATGGCGTGGCGGGGTTGCCCCAGGCCAACTGCGCCTGGTCAATGGCCTGCCGCGTCGCCAGCCACTCCACTGACAACGCGTAAGTCGGGTCGGCGTAACCCGCTCCGGCCAAGCGCGTCAGCGGCACCTTGCGGCCTTCGTAGTAGGCCTGCCAGGCAATGTCCTCCAGGCGCGCGATCGCGGCTTTCTCAGTCGCGAACGCCGGGTCGACGAAGCCGGCGCGGTAGCGCTCGCCGAACGCCTGCCGCGTCAGCGCTGCGGGCGCCTGGCCCTTGCGAATTCCAATCATCGTGGCAACTCCTACGTGGATACGACATCATCGCCCGCATCCTGCGGCATCAGACGGCCGGCCGTCTGTGCGCAAGGCAACGTAGCGCCAGTGCGATGGCGCAAGTGCTCCAGCGGATCGCCGCCCCCTGATGGCCTCAAGGGATAGTCTGTACGGAGGCGGTGCTTGTCTTGGTTTATTTGCCGCGTCCCTTGAGGATCAATACGACGAGAGCGACAACGACGATAACAAGCAGAATCGGCATCCATGCCCCCCCGTATCCACCCATCCAGCCAGTGCCCCACAAGCCACCGTTCATCATGTGGCCGTTTTGAGCAAAGGTGACGCCGGTAGTCAGCAGAAGTGTTACCGCACCGACAGCCAAAGCAAATAAGGACTTCATAATGCCACCATCTTGCGGCACTCTTCAGCGCACTTTAGGCAGGCTTTAGCACATTGTTGACAATGCGGCATCTGGTGTTTTGCACACTCGTCGCCACAAGATTGGCAAATATCGGCGCATAAGGTGCAGATGGCTTTGCTATGTTCACTGCCGCGCGACATCGCAGCGGCAGCCAGTGCACAGATTTGAGCGCAATCTATGTCCAAGGCAATGCAATGCGCCATCATCTTGACGTCCGACTCTTGAAGACATGAAGCTGCACAGTGGTTACAGGCTACTGCGCAGGCATTACATGCTTCTATGCAAGCGTTGAATTTTTTGGGATGCATTTTGATTTTTTCCTGGATTGTGAATACATGACAACGAAAATTCATTAATCCTATGTGCGTTCCCACACAGCATCCTGTAGGTCTTCATGCCGTCTCCCTATCATTCATTTGCAACGGCATCAATGCCAGGTTTTCCAACCAACAACTCGCTCCAGGGGACAGTCCGCAAGCGCCAGGCTCGGCAAGCGGCCGGTCAAGCACGACAGCCGGATACCGACAATCCACGCTCAGCAGAACTTCAGATCATGCAAATTAGACGCCAGAAAACGGTCTTAGGACCACAAGCTGTTCAAACTGCTCAGCCCGTTTTCTGGCACGCACTAGACAGTCGAGTTCGTTGCGTTGGGGTTGCTCAAACCATTGGCGTGACCGCCCCCGTTCTTACTGAGAGATAAGCTCACCCGTGTTTGTCGGGCGCGTGTTTTGGCTGCACTGACCAAGCCGCCGGTTCATCGTCCTTGTCGGCTTCGGCCGCCGCCTCCGTCGCCTGCACTTTGTCAGGCGTGTGGTGCGCTGGCGCGTAGATCGCATAAACCTGCATGGGCGTTGTTCCGATATTGGTGATGTTGTGCCAAGTCCCCGCCGGAACAAGCACGCACCAACCGTCTGAGACTTCCTTGTCAAACGTCAGTTTGTCCTTCGATGCTCCCATCTGCACCCGACCGCGACCGGCGTCAAGGCGCAGAAACTGATCGGTTTGCGGATGCGCTTCAAGGCCAATGTCGCCGCCGACTGGGATCGACATCAGCGTCACTTGCAAATATCGCCCGCTCCAAGCGACTGAACGGTAATCTGAATTCTCCTTCGTCGCGCGTTCAATGTCGAACGAATGCGGCTGTGGTCCAATGTCCTTAATCCTATTCGCACTGCTGCCCATGTTGGGTCTCCTCGTGATTGCGCCGATGATTTCTACGTAGGCTCAAACCTGGACGTTCAAAGCTGAACCACTGCTGGCGCCACGACGTTGTTCGCGGCCATCCGGACGGTAAAGCACTGCTCCTGCTCAGCATCCCAAGCCCCGGGCGGGCCAGGCGTTCTCAAAGAAACATTACTTTTAGTTCTGTTTTTCCGCATCCAAAATTCTGTTTCTTGTGAGTCGTTTTGTGCTTATTTGACTGCGGCAGATTTCGTCGTTCCGATCTGAGCAGCCGCAAATCCGAAGACCTTGAATTATCGAACGCACGGAGTAAATTGGCCGATTGCATGGCCAATTTCTTTCGGGCCACACATCGCGATTTCTCGACAATAATTATGCTTTCACCGGGCGTCTGGACAGTGATTTAGCACGGTTTCGTAATCGATGATGAGCTTGACCTGGTTGAACAGTTGAAGGTCCAGGGACTTCGGTGTTCGGACAACGACAAATTGTCGCTGCCCAACCCAGTTCGGACATTGAATCTCACGCTTCGACCACCCATAACCAGTCACTCCGCGCTTAATTTGTGACAGGGCTTCGTGGGTCAAAGGCACGCGACCTTGTCAATCCCATGCCACGGCGTCTGCCAAAAAGCTCACTCTCGGTTTCGAGATTGCCTGAGCCTGGGAATACTTCCGCCACTTACCACAGCCAGTGGCGCTCGTCCACACGTTCTTCTCGACTTAAAGATACGGAACGCCGTAATAGTCGTTCACCCGTTTTCCGTATTCATAGTTGTAATCCGGAACGGTGTCCCGCTCATATCGTGGTGCATTATCAAGCTGTTCCTTGGACAGAGAAACCACATATCCGTCCATTTTTGTGTCGTATTTCAGCGTATCCCAAGGGAGTGGATAGCGGTCAGTCCCCATACCTAGAAAGCCGCCGAATTCCATCACGGCGTAGCGAACCCTGCCGGAGAGTTTGTCGATCATGAGGGAATCGACCGAACCTAGCTTTTCGCCTGCAGGGTTGTACACATTAGTGCCATTGACCTTGTCGGAAGAGATGACGCTTGATGCTGTATTTTCTGTATCCATGATTTTCTCCAGTTGGTGAAAGGACTCATACTGGCGAGACCAATTCATCTCGCACGCTTGTCATTGCAGTCATAAAGAAGCAATGAACCTGAAATCCAAGATTAACTGCGCGCCTCTTTTGCCAGGGTCATCGGAAGCCGAAGTCGGTTGTAGGAAGATTCTGGCAATGCGGCTTTCTATCCAGCAAGGGTCCGGGGATGCATCCCCTTCGACCCTTCCCGTCGTGAAACCAAGCAAGTCACCCAGCTGCTTTATGCAGCCTCCAATGTCTCCGGCTTCGACAGCCCTGTCGGGATCTCCTGCTTGAACTTGCTGAAGCCACGGTTGTGCGTCATGCCCAGATTCACTAAAACGCCCTCAATGCGCTGGTCTTGCTACATGACCGCAGCGTTTGCGGCTGTCGGTAGCTGATACGGGCATTGCGACATGCCGCCAGAGGCCGACCTGTGCGTGCCGACGCGATTTTGAACCAGTCTGCCGAAAACCACTGACTCACCTCAACGCTTTGCAAACAAAGGTACGGCGCTGTATTTGAGAGTTTGACTATGGGTCAGTCGAAATCGGCAGCTAGGGTCGAGTTGACATCAGCGCCAACAGCCCACAGAAACTGGGGGCAAAGCGGGCCGCCGCAGCCGCGGGGCGAACGCGCTTGCGGGTGGCGACGACGACGGCGTCGCGCCAGGTTTTCGCCAGCCGTTCGGGGGAAACCGGTTTTTGTTATTTTTTTGTACGTTACCGCACAGACAGGTCAACGCAAAAGGTCTAATATTTACTGATTATCGGAGTTCTCTGCCAGAAGTACTACGTCAACCCAGACCTGTCCCGGAATTCAGTCATGCCCCTTGCTCCCGATCCCCGAGACAACCAGTTGCTCGCCGCGCTGCCCGATGAAGAAATGCAGCGTTGGCTGCCACACCTCGAACACGTGGAGCTGCCGCTCGGGCTAGTCGTGTATGAGTCGGGCGCCACGCTCAAGCATGTTTATTTTCCGACCACCGCCATCGTCTCGCTGCTGTACGTCCTGGAAAACGGCGCATCGGCCGAAATTGCCGTGGTCGGTCACGAGGGCATCGTCGGCGTTTCGCTGTTCATGGGTGGCGAGTCCACGCCCAGCCGGGCCGTCGTGCAAAGCGCCGGCCAGGGCTTTCGGCTCAAGGCCAGCGTCATCAAGGAAGAATTCAAGCGCGCGCCAGTGCTGCACCTGCTGCTGCGCTACACCCAAGCGCTGATCACGCAGATGGCGCAGACCGCCGTGTGCAACCGACATCATTCGCTCGACCAGCAGCTCTGCCGCTGGCTGCTGCTCAGCCTGGACCGGCTGCGGGGCAACCGGCTGGTGATGACGCAGGAGCTGATTGCCAACATGCTGGGCGTGCGCCGTGAAGGCGTGACCGAGGGCGCGCTCAACCTGCAAAAAGCCGGACTCATCAGTTATGCGCGCGGCCACATCACGGTGCTGGACCGGCCCGGGCTGGAGCAACGCACCTGCGAGTGTTATGCGGTGGTCAAGAAGGAGTATGACCGGCTGCTTCCCGACAAGATGTCTGTCTAGTGCGCTGGCGTCTGGTCGTAGCCGTTTCATTTGCCGCCACGTGAACGAATAGACGCATGACTCGTGTTGCATTGGGGCATACTGCCGCTTCCGAATTGAACTGCACTCGATGGTTGCGCGGCCTTGAACTTGCCCCTTCGCCCGAAGGGTTTGCAAAACACCGGAGCGCCCGCGCATGCACAGCGTCGAAAACCACCTGATTGAACTGCTTCCAGACAATGATCGCGAACGCCTGCTGGCGATTTGCGAGCCGGTGCAACTGGTGCTGTCCGAAACACTCGGCGAGCCTGACAAGCTCATCGCCCATGTTTACTTTCCCACGGGAGGCTTCATTTCACTGGTCAAGTCGGTCGATGGCAGCCCGGGCGTTGAAGTCGGCATGATTGGCAGTGAAGGCATGCTGGGCGCGCAACTGGCGCTGGGCGTGAAAACCGCGCCCTTGCGCGCGCTGGTGCAAGGCGCTGGTTCTGCATGGCGCGTTGACGCAGTCGCTTTCGGGCGTGAACTGGTGCGCAGTGCCGCGCTGCAGCGCCTGCTGAACCGCTACATCTATGTGCTGATGGCGCAGCAGGCGGCGGCGGCCGGCTGCCTTCGCTTTCACCTCACAGGTCAGCGGCTGGCACGCTGGCTGCTCATGAGCCAGGACCGCGCCCACTCCAGCAGTTTTCATGTGACCCAGGAGTTTCTCGCCTACATGCTCGGCATGCGGCGCGTTGGCATCACCGCTGCCGCCAGCACGCTGCAGCGCAGCGGCCTGATTCAATACCACCGCGGTGAGTTGACGGTGCTGGACCGCGCCGGCCTGGAAGCCGCCGCTTGCAGCTGCTATGCCGCTGACCGGCAAGTCTATGCCGACCAGCTCGGCTGATTGCGCTCTCCGACGGCGCGCTATGCGCGCTAGCGCACAGACCAGGGCGAAAACCCCAGCTATAAACCTTTTCATGGCGATGTTGCGAACCGGCTTCGGTTGGCACGCTTGAAGGCCGACTTAAATGACGATGTACGACTTACCTGGAGGTACTACGGCATGACTCCAATGATTTCCAAAAAATACGCAGAACCTCAAAAACGGGTCAGCCTGACCTCCGCATTCCGGCAGGGCCTGGAGACTCCAGCCAGATCGCCCAGTCCGGAGGCAATCGCCTGCGCGGCCGTCATGCTGCGCGACTACAGCATGTCAGGCGACGCTGGCATTGGGACCATCCTGGCGAAAATTGCCGGGCTTGCGCAGGCGCAGCAAGACACCATCTCGTTCGATGACGCGGTGCATGACTGGGATCTGATGTTTTGTGCCGTTGAGGACAGGCTCAGTTCTGCTGTCGGCAAGGTGCTTTACGCCACGCCCGGGATGGAGCTGCATGCCGAAACGGCGATGCTCCAGACCATTGTGCTGGAATGCGTCACCGCCTTGAGCCAGCTGCACGAGGCGCTGACGCAGGAGCGCGGCAGGCGCCACCAGCTGGAGCAGGAAACGGCGGAGGCCGAAGCCGCCCTCGCCAGTGGGCTTGCCCGCACTACCCCCGCGCCCGGGCCAGCAAACGGCCGCTTAGTCAGTTAGCGCGTGGCCGGACCTGATACAGGGTCCTGGCGCAGCGCTTTCAGGCTCCGGAAGCTCCACAACTAGAAATTCCTGATCGAATCGGCCTCTTGCCCAGAGAATACGGACATAGTTTGCTATTAATAAAATAGCAATCAAAGGGATGCGGCCAGGGCTGTCGCATTGTCTTTGCGCACCTGACAGACATCTTCCCTGAAGCTCAGGTCCGGGGACCCGTGCAAGCTGCACGAAGATCGGCCGCTCGTCTTCTTTCATCCAATGTGCCGCCCCTTGATGCAGGCTTCCTTATGTCTTCCGGCTGGGCGGGGACAACGAATCCATTGCCGAAGCCCCCCACTTTCGAGACGCTTCGCCGATTTTGTAGGACGCGGCGCTGACTTTGGCCAATATGCGCCCAGCGCACACCGGAATAGAGAACAACTGCATACACTACTTTTGTAAGTAAGTATGTGCTTCGGTTTCTTATTGTCCAGCGTCGGACTTCACCTTGTCAGGAAAGTAAATGAAAAACATCAACAGCTATTCGAGCGCACGGCCGTGGATCACGGCGCTGCTGCTCAGCGCACTGGCAGTGGGATGCGGGGGCGGCGGCGGGCGAGACCCCATATTGGGCTCCGGCGGCGCCACCGTCATTCTGGTGACGCCGCCCGGTGCCATCGTCCCAGGCTTGGTCTGTCCCGTTGCGGGACCTTCCGTAACCGCCACGGATCCCACGAACGGCAACCAGGTGGCAACGACCAGCAGCATCGGTGTCGCCAACGGCGGCAAGCTGATCACGGCCAGCTTCAGCGAGGCCATGGACCCTACAACTATCAATGCCGCCAACTTCAAGCTGGCACCCGATGGCGGGAATGTCCTGATTCCCGCATCGGTGAGCTATGACGCCGCTGCGAAGGTCGCCACCCTGACGACCTCATCCGCACTGGCTGCGTCTACCGCCTACACGGCGCTGATTCAGGGGCCGGTCTCGAACGGCACAAAGACCCCGCTGGGCTGCAGCTACAGCTGGAAGTTCAAGACGGCCGCGGTCGCTGCTGCAGGCCTTGCGCCAGTCAATCTTTTGTCAGCTTCGCGCTTCGGGATATTTGGAGGCTCTGCCGGCATGACCAATACCGGGATTCAGACCGTGATCGTTGGCGGCAATGGCGCTACGGCCGACATTGGAAGCACCGCGACCGGCACTTCCTCGATCACCGGTTTCCACGATTCGAATGGAGATATCTACACCGAACCTCCACACTCAGGCAACGTGACGGGGAAAATCTACTCGTGTACCGTGTCCACCACGGGTCCAACGTCCGCAGCGGTCAATCCTGCCTCGTGCACGACGGCGACCAACGCCCTTGCCGATGCTCTGGCGGCCTACAACGCGCTGGTCGCCCTTCCGGTGGGACCCAATCCAGACCAGGGCGCCGGTAGCCTGGCCAACCTGGTGCTGGCTCCCGGAGTCTATAAGGCGGCCGGTGGCTCATTCAAGCTGCAGGGTGGAAATCTGACCCTGGATGCTCAAGGCGACGCGAACGCCACATGGGTGTTTCAGATGGCCACCACGCTGACCGTCGGTGGTCCGGGCGCTGCCTTCCCTCAAAGCGTCATTCTTGTGAATGGCGCGCAGGCCAAGAACGTGTTCTGGCAAGTGGGCAGTGCCGCGACGATCAACGCCGCTGGCGGCGGAACCATGGTCGGCACCATCCTGTCGCAAGCCGGGGCCGTGTTCTCGACGGCCGGCAATACGACCGTGTCGACCTTGAACGGCAGGGCATTGTCCCTGGGTGCCTCCGTGACTCTGGTGAATACCGCCATCAACGTGCCTGCTCCATAAGGCAGCGACCCTGAAACAAGTGAGGGCCGGCAGCATGACTGATGCCGGCCTTTATTGAAGTGACGATGAGAGATTGCCCATGCCACCCTGGCAGCTGGCGCAAGAGTTTTAAATCCTGCTGGAGAAAAACATGAAATTGACAAGATCCTCGGGCGTGCTGAGCCTGGCCGTACTCGCCGCCATCGCCAGCCCATGGGCCACCGCGCAGGATGCCGGCTGGTACGGCGGCGCCAGTGTCGGCCGCTCGGCCGCGACCATTGACGACGCAAGAATCAACAGCGGCCTGCTGGGCGGCGGCTTCACGTCCAGCACCATTGTTGATGACGACCGCTCCACCGGCTACAAGATTTTTGGCGGCTACCAGCTGAACAAGAATTTCGCCGTTGAAGGCGGTTATTTCGACCTGGGAAAGTTTGGCTACACCGCGACCACGCAGCCGGCCGGAACGCTGAACGGCAACATCAAGCTCCGGGGCCTGAACCTGGACCTGGTCGGCATCCTGCCCCTCACCGACAAGTTCTCGGCGTTCGGCCGCGCCGGCCTGGCCTACGCTCAGGCGCGCGACTCCTTCAGCGGCAGCGGTGCCGTCCGCGTGAACAACCCCAACCCCAGCAAGAACGACACCAACTACAAGGTCGGTCTGGGGCTGCAGTACGCATTCACGGAATCCCTGGCCCTGCGCGCCGAGGCAGAACGCTACCGGGTCAACGATGCCGTCGGCAACAAGGGGCATGTCGACCTGGTCTCGGTGGGCCTGATCTACCGCTTTGGCGGAAAAACGCAGGCCCCCGCGCCGCGCGTGCAGGCACCGGAGCCGGCCTCTGAAGTGCTTGCCGCAGCGCCTACGCCGCCACCACCGCCGCCAGCTCCGCGCTTTGAAAAATACACCTTGTCGGCCACCGAACTGTTTGCCTTTGACAGCGCCGAACTGCGGATGCCCCAGCCCAAGCTGGATGAAATCGCCAGCGCCCTCAGCGGCAATAGTGAGGTCAACGACGTGATGATTACCGGTTACACCGACCGCATCGGGTCTGATAAATACAACCAGAAGCTGTCAGAGCGCCGCGCTGTTTCGGTTAAAAATTACCTGACTGGCAAGGGGATTGATGCGAATCGGCTGAAAGCGCAAGGCCGTGGTGAGGCCAATCCGGTGGTGGTTTGCACGGATAAAAAGCTCCCCGCGCTGATCAAATGCCTGGAGCCCAATCGCCGGGTGGAAGTCGAAAAAATCACCATAGAACGCCGCGTGGAGTAGGCTGCTTGCACTTCGCGCCAGCCGGCTGCACAAGGCGCAGGCCGCGTCTTGAAAGCGGGTGTTGGCGCGGGTTGGCAGGCTTTTGAACAGACTTTCCCGCAAGCTGGCCTCAAGGCGGCGGGAATAAATGGAGGGCCGGAATCCGCTCCGCCACCACGACCGGGAGGCGGATTTTTTTTGCTCTTGAATTAATAGCTGATTGCGCCTGTCAATAAAGGGCTGGTGGCCTATTCCATGCAAAATCCTGGCAGCGCGTGACATTGGCCGGCCCCTGGTGGCTCGGCCCTTGGGACAGCGTCGTTTCACCGTACCGCGCCGCACCATGCCAGCAGACCCTCAAAATCCGCGTCAAGATCTGCTGCGCCAAAGGAATGTCGGCTTGCTGTCCCTGCGCTCACCTTGCGGTCTTCGCCGGGCCGCTGGTCAATTGCCGGGCATCGCCCGCCAGGCCAGTATTGGCGCGGCTTTCGGCACTTGTGAACATTGTTATCCACAGAGTGGCCCACAAAAAACGGGGGTAAAGCGGTGCTTGTTCACGCTGTGCGAAAAGGCCTTGAAGGCGGCAATGTGCCTGCCCGAAATATTGTCTTTCATTGGAGAGAATTCATGCCTGTGGTCGCCTCGGGCTGCCGCTTGGGCAATTTCGTGGCATGGCCCGCCAAGCCAGCACTGGTGCGGCTTTCGGTACTTGTCAACATTGTTATCCACAAGGTGGCCCACAGAAAATGGGGGTAACCAACCCTGCGCCCCCTTCACGGTGGGGGGTGGCCGATTGACACTTGTCAGGTCCGGGTTACGCGTTTTTTTCGATAATTGATGCTCTATCCCTCACCCGGTGATTTGCCGTTCGTAAGGTGGTTTTCATGAACTGGCTGAAAAAAATTCCGCACACCCGACGCGCCAACAGTGGGCTGGAATGGCGCTTGTGGCGCAGGCTGCCGCTCATCGCGCTGCTGGGTACGCTGCTGCCCCTGCTGGTTCTGGGGCTGGTGCATCTGCTGGCTGACCCGCAGGCCGGCGCCGACTACATCCGCTGGCTGCAAATGCTTGACTATGTGGTTGGCGGCGTGGTGGTTTTTCACTGGTCCATGGTGGTCACCGTTGGCATTGGCTGCGTCATCGTGATGGTGATGAAGGGGCCGGGCTACGTCGCCGACGGCTACCGGGTTTCGCACAGCGACCAGCCGCGCGCGGCCATGGAAACCTCCGAAGAAGCGGCCGGTTACCGCCTTGGCGAAAGGTCCGAGTAGGCGGCGCCGGCAAGCCCATGCCTGGCAGCGGCGACAATGCGGGGAGCCATGAAAACCATTCTTCCCCTGCAACTCCTGCTTGCCCCCGACCGACACGACCCGCAGCCGCTGGTCATCTACCACGGCCGGCGCTGCCCCGACGGCTTTGGCGCCGCGCTGGCCGCCTGGCTTTTTTACGAGGGCCAGGCCGAATTCCTGGCGCTGGACCACGGTGATATCCAGTCGGTGGATCAACTGCCCCAGCTCGATGGCCGGGCCGTCTACATCCTCGACTTTTCCTTTTCGGCTGAGATCCTGCGCGGCATCGACGAACGCGCCGCCAAGCTCGTCATGCTCGATCACCACAAGAGCGCGGCCGAGAAGCTGACCGGTTTTGCCTGCCGCTGCGGCGTGGTGCACTTCGACATGAACAAGTCGGGTGCGCGCCTGGCTTGGGAGTTTTTTCACCCCGAAGCGCCGGTGCCCGGCCTGGTGCGCTTCATCGAAGACCGTGACATATGGGTCTGGCAATACCCCGAAAGCGCGGGCTTTCTGGCGGCGCTGGACATGGAACCCTTTGACTTCGCCCGCTGGGCCGACATCGCCAGGTTCAGCCCCGCGCAGCTGACGGACTTCATGGCGCGCGGCCAGGCCATGGACGAAAAATTCAGCAAGCTCGCCGCCGACATGGTCGAGGGCGCGCGGCCGCTCAGCTTCAACGGCCACCAAGGCCTGATGGTCAACGCGCCCGGCGTGTTTCACAGCCTGATCGGCAACCTGCTGTCAGCCCAGAGCATGACGTTTGCGCTGATGTGGACGGTCGGCAAGGACGGCGTGGTCAAGGTCGGGCTGCGCTCGCAGCGCAACTTTGACTGCATCCCGCTGGCCGAGAGCATGGGCGGCGGGGGTCATGCGCAGGCTTGCGGCTTCAAGATGGGCGTGGCGCGCCTGCCCGAGCTGCTGGGCGGCGTGTTTGAGGCGGCGACCCCGACTGCGGCCTCCGAGATCTGCGAGGCCCGTGGGCCCGGCAGACGGCCTCAAGCCGGCCTGGCCTCGCCCCAGTAGTGAAAGGTGAAGGGCCGCGGGCCGGGCAGGTAGCGGGTGTGCAGGTCAGCCAGGCGGAAGCCTGCCTCCTGCAGCAGCGCCGGAATGTCGCGCCCCAGATGGCAGCCGCCAGCCAGCTTGCCCCACAGCGGCTGCAGGCGCTCCTGCCAGCGGCGCACCGCATCATCGGGCGCGCGGCCGTGTTCGCAAAATAGCAGTCGCCCGCCGGGCGCGAGGACGCGGCGCATTTCGCGCAGCGCCGCAAGCGCGTCGGGAATGCTGCACAGCGTGTAGGTGACCAGCACGGTGTCAAAGCTGGCGTCGGGCCGCGGAATCTGCTCGGCCGACAGGCCCAGCAACTCCACGTCCAGCCCGGCGGCGGCAATCCGCTCGCGCGCCCGCGGGTGCAGCTGCAGCGCAGGGTCCAGCCCGGTGATGCGGCTCACGCGGCTCTTGTCGTACCAGGGCATGTTGAGCCCCGTGCCCATGCCCACTTCCAGCACGCGGCCGCGCGCCAGCGGCACGACGAGCTGGCGCTGCCGGCTCACCATCGGCAAGCCGCAGGCGAAGTCCAGCGCCGGCGGCAGGATGTGGCGGTCGTACCAGGAGGGGGTCATGATGTGGCTTTCATCTGCGTACCCATAGGGGGTTACATCGTACCCATATTGGGGTTTTTGCAGCAAGCTTGCAGACAGGCCACCCGCGCAATCACACTTTTGGACTCAAGCGGCCTTTGCCCTGCGTTTGGGTTTTGCCTTTTCGGCGGGCAGCAGGCTGGTGTACTGCTGGTAGAGCTCGAACAGCCAGGCCACGCGCTCGGCGTCGTTCTTGTAGCTTTTTTTGCCGCCGCCGAGTTCATAGGCCTTGTCCACTGCCGCATCAAGCTTCTGGTGCGCCCTGACGAGCGCCGGCGGCATCGAGAGCGGGTCGTACAGGTCGGCCAGCGAGGAATCGGGGAAGGCAGCGCGGGCATCAAGAACGGCTTGTGCTGCGGTTTCGATAGCAGCTTGCGAGCGTTCTGCCTGGTCTAGAGGCTGATTTGATGATAAATCGGGCCAGGGGAAGTTGTTGTAGACGATGCCTGCCGAATAGCGGAAGTCGCTTTTGAGGCGCCCGCAGACGTTTCGCATCCACGCGTTGTGCATGTGGGACGTCAGAATGCCAAAGTGATATACACCAGCGCCAGAGACGGTGAACAACTCCGTACTGGCAATATTTTCATGTTCGAGCAGCGCAATCGGAACGTAGGTTCGACGCTCCGAAGAAGTCTTGGGGATGGCTAGATATTTGACGCTGGGTTGTCTGTCTTCGCCAAATAAGCTGGGGGTGGCTGCCAACCCATTCGTCGTTTCCCGATCACTCTTATTTCGTATTTCTCGCACGCGTGCAACGTGTTGAGAGACAAGAGGTAACGCCCGCAATGTTTGCGGTGGGCATTGCTTCAGCCATAAACACCAGCGCGGCAAATTGTTGATGAACTCAACCGATCCGAGGAACGGCCGTATCCACGGCTTTGCGTCTGGTTCAAGTTGCAGAAGTTGATCTTTCTCGCTATCTTCAAGGAGCAGGTGTCCGCCATCGTTTGGCATACTGCCAAATGAAATCTCAGGCACAACACAAATTGGCGCTCGGCGATTAGGCAGCGCAAGATCGGCGGCATCCACCAAGTACGGGTTGATATTGACTGCGTCTACCGTGCTGGGTATTCCCGCGATATCTTCATATTCGTAAATGACTTTTTTCGTGGAATCTTGCAAGCCAAAACCTACGATGACGCAATGCACCGCAGCCTTGCCTTTTGCTTCGTTGCTCCACTTGAACGTGCGGTGCGCAAAGTGAATGTGAACACCCTGTGCCAATAGCCAGCCCCAAAGCACGCCGACCTGTTCACCTTGGCAGATGCTGTTGGTGGATACAAATGCACACGCTGGTTCCTTCTGGACCGCCTGCATTGATGTCTTCATATAGCTCGTCGCTTTGACGTACCACGCAGCGACAAAGTCCAGCACGCCGCCACCCTTGAGGGGGGCAAAGATAGGCGCTACGTCAGCTTTTTGTTCAGCGGACTGCTCCTTCTTCCCCAAAAACGGCGGATTCCCCAGCACAAAACTGCAGCGCTCGGCCGGCAGCACCTCGTTCCAGTCCAGCCGCAGCGCATTGCCATGCACGATGTGCGGCGTGGTGCGCAGGGGGATGCGGGCAAAGTAGAGGCCAAATTCCTCGCTGACGCGCAGATTCATCTGGTGGTCCATCAGCCACAGGGCGACCTGCGCGATCTGGGCCGGGAATTCCTCGATTTCGATGCCGTAGAACTGATCGACGTTGATGCCTATGAGCTGGTGCACGTCCACGCTGAGCTGGCCGGCGCTGTTGCTGGCGCGCAGCACTTCCAGCTCCAGCAGGCGCAGCTCGCGGTAGCTGATGACCAGAAAATTCCCGCAGCCGCAGGCCGGGTCGAAAAACGTCAGCAGGCGCAGCTTTTTGTGAAACTCGAACAGCCGGTTCTTGTTGCTTTTGACCTTGGCAAACTCGGCCCACAGCTCGTCCAGAAACAGCGGCTTGATGAGCTTGAGGATGTTTTCCTCGCTGGTGTAGTGCGCGCCCAGGTTGCGCCGCGCCTTGTCGTCCATGATGCTCTGGAACAGGCTGCCGAAGATGGCAGGGCTGATGGCCGACCAGTCGAGCGCGCAGGCGTCGAGCAGCGCCTCGCGCATGGCGGGCGTGAAGTCGGCCATGGGCAGCGACTCGTCAAACAGCTTGCCGTTGACATACGGAAAAGCCGCCACCTGCTCGTCAAGCGCCTGGCTGCGCCTGCTTTCTTCGGTGTTCAGTACCTGGAACAGCTGCGCCAGCCGCGAACCGAGGTCGGAGCCGTCAAGCGCGGTGCGCTCTTCAATGAAGGCGCGAAACGCCTGCGCGGGCTGAAAGATGCCGGTGTCGTCGGCAAACAGGCAAAACAGCAGCCGCACCAGCAGCACTTCCAGCGGGTGGCCGGTGTAGCCCGAGCTTTTCAGCGCATCATGCAGCCGCCCCATGCGCTCGGCGGCCTTGATGTTGACGGGGTCTTGCGGCTTGATTTCCAGCGTTTTGTAGCCGGCCACAAAGCCAAACACCTTGATGTGCTTGTGCAGGTCTTTCAGCGCGAACTCTATGGTTTCGCCGCTGGCGAGCTTGTGGACCCGAAAGCGCGCGAAGTCGCAGACGATGACGATCTGCGGCAGGTCGCGCTCGGCCAGGCCGGGGAAATAGGACAGCGCCTGCTCAAGCGCCGCGTCCAGATTCTTGCCGCGCGATTTTTGCTCGACCAGCAGCATGCCGGGCCAGAACAGGTCGACAAATCCGTCTGTCCTGGCCTTGGCGCCGGGCAGTTTTTTAACCGCATGCTCGAAGGTGGCGACGCGCTTGTTGGTGATGCCGAAGATCTCGAAAAAATCAATCCAGAAGGGCTTGCCCTGGCTGTCCTCGTGGGCCGCGTCCGCCCAGGTGCGGCTGAAGGTGAGGGCGCGCGACTTGATTTCGTTCCAGGAGAGGGGCATGGCGTATTTATGGATTAAACAGGGCTCTAGCCCATGAGTGTAGGGCGTAATAAGCTATCAAAGTGGTAGCGGAAAGATGCCGTGTCGGCGGCGGGCGCTGGCGCCCGGATGGCAAAAAAAAAGCGCGACAGAAACTGTCGCGCTTTTCAAATGGCCGGCGCCGCCGTCAACCGACGGGCGTGCGGGCTTTGGCCTCCGTCTTGTGTTCAATGTCCCGAATTGGGGTCCATCTTTTCCGCGGTGTGGAAGACGGCAGGATTTTCGGGGCCGGTGACGTAGAGGAAGCCGGCCAGGCCTTTTTCAAGCCGCGACAGGGCATGGTCGACCAGGACGTGCTGCCGTCGGCCAGCTGGCCCAGCACTCTTGTCCGCAGGGCGCAGGTCTTGAAATTTAGCATGCCGATGCGCGATGGGAGTGGGCGAAACGTCAAATGGCGCCACGATGGGCGTGGAGCGCTGCAGATGACCTCATCCGATACGCCCTGGATTTTTCAGACCACGCTAACGCTGGCCCCTTCGCCACGCGCCGCAATCACGCCAATCTCGTAAACCGTCTCGCCCGCGTCGCGCAGCATGGCAGCACAGGCGACAGCGCTGGCGGCGTCAATCACGACGACCATGCCGATACCGTTATTGAAGGTGCGGTTCATCTCGATATCGTCAATGCCGGCGGTATTTTGCAGCCAGGCAAACAGCTCGGTCTGTGGCCAGCTGCCTTTGGCCAGGTGCGCGGCCGTGCCTTCGGGCAGCACGCGGGGAATGTTTTCCAGCAGGCCGCCGCCGGTGATATGGGCCAGCGCCTTGATCGGATGCGCTGCCAGCGCTGCCAGCACGTTTTTTACGTACAAGCGCGTCGGCTCCATCAGCGCCTGCTTGAAGGGCTTGCCGTCCAGCGTGGCGGGCAGGTTGGCAGCCGCGCGTTCAATGCACTTGCGCACCAGGCTGAAACCGTTGGAATGCACGCCGCTGCTGGCCAGGCCAAGCACCACGTCGCCCGGTTTGACGTCCTTGCCGCTCAGGATTTTTGATTTTTCAACCGCGCCGACGGCGAAACCGGCCAGGTCGTACTCGCCGGCCGGGTACATGCCGGGCATTTCGGCGGTTTCGCCGCCAATCAGCGCGCAGCCGCTCAGCTCGCAACCCCTGGCTATACCGCCGACCACGGCCGCCGCAGTATCCACATCGAGCTTGCCGCAGGCAAAGGAGTCCAGGAAGAACAGCGGCTCGGCGCCCTGTACCAGCACGTCGTTGACGCTCATGGCGACCAGGTCAATGCCCACGGTGTCGTGCATATTCCATTCAAACGCCAGCTTGAGCTTGGTGCCCACGCCGTCGGTGCCGCTGACCAGTACCGGTTCCTGGTAGCGCTTGGGCACCTCGAACAGCGCGCCAAAGCCGCCAATGCCGGCCAGCACGCCTTCGCGCATGGTTTTCTTGGCCAGCGGCTTGATGCGTTCAACCAGGGCGTCGCCCGCGTCAATGTCAACGCCAGCGTCTTTGTAGCTCAGGGGGGAAGACTGGGAAGAGGGGGAAGTGGTCATGGTGTCGGGTATTGTGGCGGTGGGGGTGCGCTTCTCGCGGGCGGGCTGCAGTCCGGGCAGTTCTGCAAGCCCGATAGAATTCAGCCTGAGATTCTAAAGGCTAGCACCCTGAGAGCTTTTCCAGGCTTGCCCGTGCAAGCTCTATCCAAGGCCTTATGCAATTCACTTCTACCCAAAAACGTACTGCGACCTGGTGCCTCATCGCCTTGCTGGTGGTGCTGGCCCTCTGGTTTTTGGGCCCGGTGCTGACGCCTTTTGTGGTCGCCGCCGTGCTCGCCTACGCGCTCACGCCGGTCGTGGACAAACTCGATGACATGGGCCGGGGCAGGCTGCCCCGGGTGCTGGCCGTGCTCATCGTGGAAACCCTGTTCGTGCTGATTTTGCTGTCCATCCTGCTGTTGGTGGTGCCGATTTTTGCCAAAGAGCTGCCTTTGCTGCGTGAACAGCTGCCGTTGCTGGCGGACCGGCTGAACAACTCGCTGCGGCCCTGGCTGGCGCAGTTTGGCATCAAGGTGGCACTGGATGTGGGCAGCATCAAGACTTTTATCCTGAAATACCTCAATACCAATTGGGAAGACACCATGGCCTCGGTCCTGTCCTCGCTCAAGCTGGGCGGCAGCGTGGCGCTGGCGATCGTGGGCAATCTGGTGCTGATTCCGGTGGCGCTGTTTTTTCTGCTCAAGGATTGGGACCGTTTTGTGGCAGTCATCGTCGAGCTGGTACCGCCCAAGCTGCGCCAGTCTTTTGACAGCTTCATCGAGGAAGCCGACTCGGTGCTGGGCCAGTACCTGCGGGGGCAGTTGCTGGTGATGGGGGTGCTGGCCGTTTATTTCAGTGTCGCGCTGGCGCTGTTCGGCTTTGATCTGGCCGTGCCGGTGGGTGTCTTTACCGGACTTGCCTTTTTCATTCCCTATCTTGGCTTTGGCCTTGGGCTGCTGCTGGCCTTCATGGCCGGGATATTGCAGTTTGGCAACCTCTACGGCGTGCTGGTCGTAGCGGGTGTTTATGGCGCGGGGCAATTGGTCGAGAGTTTTTTCCTGACGCCCCGCCTCGTGGGCGAACGCATTGGCCTGCATCCGCTGGTGGCCATCTTTGCCCTGCTCGCGTTTGGCCAGCTGCTCGGATTCATTGGTGTGCTGATTGCATTGCCCGCCAGTGCCGTGCTGCTGGTGGCCATACGGCGCCTGCGAGCGGGCTACCTGGCCAGCAAGCTCTACAACGGATGAGCATGACAACGACCGACATGAAGCAGATCGCGCTGGATATCGGATTGGCCTCCGATCCGTCGTTCGGCAATTTCTTTAACGGGCCGAACGAGGCGGCCGTCAAGCACCTTGAACTCTGGGCCGGCAATCCGCTGCGCGCGCCGGTGCCTACCTACCTGTGGGGCGATGCGGCCAGCGGCAAGACCCATCTGCTCAAGGCCGTCAGCGAGATTCTGCGCGGGCAGGGCGTCGCAAGCGGCTGGATGGATGCCTCCATGCTGGAGCCGCCGGAGTTCGACGAGTCCTGGGCCGTGGTCATTCTGGACGATTGCCAGCTGTACACGGCAGCGCAGCAACGCGTGGCCTTCAACTGGTTTGTCAATGCGCTGAACGCCGCCGATGGAAACCCGCGCTGGGTGCTGGCGGCCGGCAACGCGCCGCCAGCCGATTTGCGCCTGCGCGAGGACCTGCGCTCACGCCTGGGCTGGGGCCATGTGTTCGCCCTGCAAGCCCTGAGCGAGACCGAGCGGCGCGCCGTGCTCGGGCGCGAAGCCGACGTGCGTGGCGTGTCCTTGAGCGATGAGGTGATGGGTTTCATGCTGACGCGTTTTTCGCGCGATCTGGGCAGCCTCATGCAGTTGCTGGACCAACTGGACGCCTACGCCCTGCAGACCCAGCGGGCCATCACGATTCCGCTGATCAGATCCATGCTGGAGAGCCAATGAGCGAGCCTGAAATGACTGTCAAGAAGAAGATCGGATTGTTCGACCTGGATCACACGCTGATTCCTTTTGATTCGGACTACGAGTGGAACGAGTTCACCATCGCGCTGGGCTGGCGCGACGGCGTCGAGTTCAAGCGCCGCAATGCGGTTTTTTACGAGCAATATCGCCTTGGCACGCTCGACCTGCATGACTACGTGCGCTTTGCCACCGAAGCCATCCGTGAGCAAGGCGCTATTAATTCAATAGCTGCCCATGACAAGTTCATGAGGGCTGTGGTCCATAAAGGCATAAAAAAGCAGGCGCTTGAGCTGGTTCAAGGCCACCAACGCGATGGCGCGGAGGTGGTCATCGTCACGGCCACCAACGAGTTCGTCACCCGCCCGATTGCCCAGGCCTTTGGCGTGGCGGAGCTGATTGCGGTGGAGCTTGAGCGCGACGCCCAGGGCCGGCTGACCGGTGAAATCAGGGGCACGCCCTCGTTTCGCGAGGGCAAGGTGATTCGCGTCGAGCAGTGGCTGGCGGCTCGTGGCCTGGGCTGGGGCGATGTGGAAACGACGTTTTACACCGACTCGATGAACGACCTGGCGCTGCTGGAGAAAGCCACGCACCCGGTCGCCACCAACCCCGACGAGCGCCTGCGTGCGCTGGCCACCGAGCGCGGATGGCGCATACTTGACCTGTTTTAATCGTCAGGGTCTGCCCAGGAAAGGGTGTCCCGGGCTGATGGGGAGGGCCTGCCGCCAAGCGGCCAGGGCCTGTCCCGCATAGTTTTAAAGAATCATGATAAAAAAATTCATCGACAAGCTGTTTGGAAAATCAGACAGCGCTGAGTCCGGCTCCAAACGGGTCAAAAAATCTCCTTTCGGCAAGCGTCACGACATCGAAGTCAAAGACCATGGCATCAACCCCAAACTGGTCGATGAACGCGCGATGGACGTGGTGCACACGCTCAAGCGCGCCGGTTTTCAGGCCTACATTGTGGGCGGCGCGGTGCGCGACCTGCTGGTCGGCCTTAGGCCCAAGGACTTTGACGTGGCCACGGATGCCACGCCCGAGCAGGTCAAGTCATTGTTCCGGCGGGCCTTCATCATTGGCCGGCGCTTTCGCATTGTTCATGTCATCTATGGCCGGGGCCGCGAGCATGAGGTGATTGAAGTGTCAACCTTTCGCGCGCACCTGGACAGCAGCCTGGCCGAGCAGGTTGGCGGCAACGAGCGGACCAGCAAAAGCCAGCTCGCCGGCATGAAACACGCTGTCGATGCGTCCGGCCGGGTGCTGCGCGACAACGTCTGGGGCCCGATGGAGGAAGACGCGGCGCGGCGCGATTTCACCATCAACGCCATGTACTACGACCCGGAAACCCAGATCGTGGTCGACTATCACAACGGCATTGCCGATGCGAAGAAGAAGATCGTTCGCATGATAGGCAACCCCGCGCTTCGTTACCGCGAAGACCCGGTTCGCATCATTCGGGCCGTGCGTTTCGCCGCCAAGCTCAATGCGCTGGGTTTCAGGTTTGAAGACAAGACGGCGGCGCCGTTGCGTGAAATGCGGGGCCTGCTGGCCGATGTGCCGCAGTCACGTCTTTTTGACGAAATGCTCAAGCTGCTGCAGACCGGCCATGCGCTGGCCAGCATCGAGCAACTCAAGGCGCTGGGGCTGGGCACCGGCATTTATCCACTGCTTGACGTGGTGGTCGAAATGGCCGATGACCCCTTCCTCAAGCTGGCCTTGCAGGACACCGACCGCCGGGTTGGCGAAGGCAAGCCGGTGGCGCCGAGCTTTCTGCTGTCTTGCGTGCTGTGGTCCGATGTGCGTCACGGCTGGGACGGCCGTCTGGCGCGCGGCGAGCCGGCGATGCCGGCTTTGCAGGATGCGGTTGACGAGGCCTTCAACGTCAGGATTGGCGATGTCTCGGGACGCGGCAAGCTGGGCATCGACATGCGCGAAATCTGGACCATGCAGCCGCGCTTTGAAAAGCGTGTCGGCAGCGCGCCCTACTCGCTGCTGGAGCAGCCGCGCTTTCGCGCCGGGTTTGACTTTTTGCGCCTGCGCGGCCAGATTGGCGAAATTGACCCGGCGCTGGCTGAGTGGTGGGAGACCTTCAGCACCGCGTATGACGATGAACGCCACGCCATGATTGAAGCCGTGCGTGAAGCGCAGCTGAAAAAACCCCAGCAGGCCCGCGTCCGCGTCAAGCGCCCCGATTCAGCTGCCGGCGGTTCGGCAGGTACTCCAGTGCGTGATTTTTCTGATGAAAGCCGCGGTGTGCCCGATGCAGAAGAATCGTTGCCGGCGCAGGGCGAAACGGCGCCTGCCAAAAAGCGCAGACGCCGCCGCAAACCCACCAGCCGCGCCACGCTGGAAGGCGCACAGGGCGAGGGCGGGTCCGCGGATCGCGCCATGCCGGACACGAGCGGCCAGGCCTGAAGCGGAGTTCGACATGCTGGGGGACGGGCAGCAGGGCGAATCGTCTGGCGGGACCTTGCCGGTCCGTGCATACATAGCCTTGGGCGCCAATCTGGGTGATGCCGCAGTTGCCGTGCGACGCGCCGTCATGGCGCTGGACGCCCTGCCGTTGACGCGGCTCGGCATGGCTTCGAGCCTGTACAAAACCGCGGCACTGGATACCGATTCAGGGGGCGACGCGCATACTGGCGAACCTGGCTATGTCAATGCGGTGGCGGCTGTCGATACCCGCCTGAGCGCGCCAGCCTTGCTGGAACAACTGCAAGCGCTTGAATTGCGGGCCGGCCGGGAGCGACCCTACCGCAACGCGCCGCGCACGCTCGATCTGGACCTTCTTTTGTATGGAAGTGCCCGCATTGAGTCAGCGCAACTCACGGTGCCGCATCCGCGCATGGCATTGCGCGCATTTGTGCTGGTGCCGCTGGCGGAAATTGCGCCAAGCATGGTGACTGCCGGACAGCTGGAGGCTGTCGCGCACCAGGCCATAGAGCGGCTGGGCCCCATGATGGCGACGAACGTTTAGGGAGCGAGGCGCTCACGCAGCCAGCTGGCATTGCCTTGCAGCGTGTAGCGCAGGCGGTCATGCAGCCGGCTTTTTCGGCCTTGCCAGAACTGCCAGTTGTCAGGCTTGAGACGGTAGCCGCCCCAGTGGGCGGGTCGGGGCGGCTGCAGCATGAATTTCGCGCCGTACTTGGCGGCATTGGCCACCAGCACGCTGCGGCTGGTGATCACCTCGCTTTGCGGGCTGGCCCAGGCACCAATGCGGGAGTCGAGCGGCCGGCTGTTGAAGTAGGCATCGCTTTCCTCGCTGGATACCTTTTCGACCAGGCCTTCGATGCGTACCACGCGCTCCAGCTCGACCCAGTGAAACTGCACTGCCGCGTAAGGGTTTCCGGCCAGCTCCGTGCCCTTGCGGCTGTTGTAGTTCGTGTACCAGACGATGCCTTGCGCATCGAAACCCTTGATCAGGACGATACGGGTCGATGGTCGCAGATCGCTTGCCACCGTCGCCAGGGTCATCGCATTGGGCTCGGGTATCTGCGCGGCAATGGCCTCGGCCAGCCATTGCTCAAACTGCCTCAGCGGGTCGGCATGCGAAGCGGATTCATTGAGCTCGGCGCGCTCGTAGCTCTTGCGGAGATCGGCAATGGAGAGGGGTGTTTGCGACATGAAGTCAGTATAAGGACGGGGCCTGCATGCGCGCTTGCCTCACTGTTTGACCAGTCGCAGCAGCCTTCCCAGTGCCGGGTCGTGAATGCCCAGGGTGTGCAGCTTGTCATAAGTCCGCTGGGCGTAGTCCCGGGTGCTGCCGTAGCGACCGCAAGAACTGGAGAAGATCTGCCGATAGTGGTCTTCGCTGAGAACACCGGTATGGCTGGGGCTGCGTTTTGAAAGTGTAAAGGCCAGTGCCCTCACGTCGCCTTGCGTGGTGCGACAGCGCAGCCATTTCGGGTCATAGACGCCATTGGGCATTTCCCGGTCCCACAGGGCGGGCAGGGAATCAGCAACGCGGGCCTGGGGAAGGCGAAAGGCGACGCCCTTGCAGCAACCGCCTGGCAGCAAGCCAAACACGAGGCCGGGAAGCGCGGGCGTGCCGCGGTTGACATGGCTCCACATCTTGAGGGCACGGTGGTAGCCATGCAGGGTGGCAAAACGCTGCTCTGAAAATTCGAACTCAGGACGCCAGATCAGTGACGCATAGGCGAAGATCCATAAATCCGCCTCGCCGCCCCATTCCTGCATAACCGCCTTGAGCATGCGGGCGGGATCGCGGTGCGTTGCCGCGCAGACACTCGGTTTTGCTGAAGTATGCACAACTGCACTTTACAATATTCAAAGTTTTTTGAACGGAGTGAGCGATGTTTTCTCAAGATGATGACGGCGAACAACGCGTGGCATTGTTTGTCGTTTTTGGGCTGATTGCCCTGGTTCTCGGGCTGGTGCTTGCCGTGGGTGTTTCCCGGGGCCGTGGCTTCGTGAAAGCCGGACCTGCCGCGGCCCCCGCAGTGCTGCAGACCCAGCCAGCAATCCCCATGCCAATACAGGTCGTCCCGGCAACAGCCCAGGCAGCCGCCGATGCGGCCAGTGTCAAGGTCGAGCAGGGCGTGGTGAAGTTTTATTTTGCTTCTGGCAAGGCCGATCTTGCCGCGGGTGCCGGTCAGGCCATGGCTGATCTCGTCAAGGGCGCGCAGGCTGGCCGCAAGCTGGTGATTTCCGGCTTTCACGATGCGACCGGAGATGCGGTCAGGAACGCCGAGCTGGCCCGGCAACGTGCCCAGGCGGTCCGTGAGGCCTTGAAAGCCGCCGGCGTTGCCGAGGCGCAAATCGAGCTCAAAAAACCCGAACAGGTCAATGGCAGCGGCAGTGATGCCGAAGCCCGCCGGGTAGAGATCACTCTTGAGTGAACCCCGCTCGGCTCTGCGGAGCCGAGGCATGAAAGAGCCTGCAGTGACTTGTCCTGCGGTTTTTTTTTTGGCCATTTTGGTAACCATAAAGTAACCATGACGGGCTGAATAAGGACGGTAACCCGTTACCATGGAGCCTGTAATTAAGTTACACGACCGCTCAGGCAGATTCCTGGACATCAACGTTATAAGGTTGCACAGCATGGCTCTTCATTCAGCCGTTTCAGACATCACGGCGCGCATCGTCGAGCGCAGTCGCGCCGGTCGCGCCGCCTATCTCGCACAGGTGCATGCCGATAGCACGCGGGCGCCCAGCATGGACCGCATGGGCTGCGCCAATATTGCGCATGGCGTGGCAGGTTTGCCGCTGAATGACAAATTCAGGGTGGTGACTGAACGTGCGCCCAATATCGGCATCGTCACCGCCTACAACGACATGCTGTCGGCACATGTGCCGCTACTGGCTTACCCCGCCCTGATCAAGGACGAAGCCCGCAAGCATGGCGCCACCGCACAGGTGGCGGGCGGTGTGCCCGCCATGTGTGACGGCGTGACCCAGGGCACCAGCGGCATGGAACTCAGCCTGTTCAGCCGCGACGTGATTGCCATGGGAACCGCGGTGGCACTGTCACATGACATGTTCGATGCCGCGCTGATGCTGGGCGTGTGCGACAAGATTGTGCCCGGCTTGCTGATTGGTGCGCTGCAGTTCGGGCATTTGCCGACGGTGTTTGTACCCGCCGGGCCGATGCCCTCCGGACTGCCCAACAAGGAAAAAGCCCGTGTCCGCGAACAGGCCGCTCAAGGGCTGGTGGGACGAGAAGGCTTGATGGATGCCGAGCTGAAGTCTTACCACAGCCCCGGCACCTGTACTTTTTATGGCACAGCCAACAGCAACCAGATGCTGCTTGAAGCGATGGGTCTGCACGTTCCCGGGACCGCTTTCGTGGCGCCCGGCGGCATGCTGCGCGATGAATTGACGCGCGAAGCGGCGCGCACGGCGCTGGGCATCATCAAGTCAAAGCGCTTTGCGCCCATCGGCCAGGTCGTCGATGAACGCGCCATCGTCAACGCCATGGTCGCGTTGCTGGCCACGGGCGGCTCCACCAATCACCTGATCCACTGGGTGGCGGTGGCGCATTCGGCAGGTATCGTGATCGACTGGAATGACTTCTCGGACCTGTCCGACGTCGTGCCGCTGCTGACGCATGTCTACCCCAATGGCAGCGCCGACGTGAACCAGTTCCAGGCCGCGGGCGGTACCGGGCTGGTGATCCGCGAGCTGCTTGATGCCGGTTTCATGCATGAAGACGTGCTGACGGTGCGGCCGGGCGGCATTCGCGAATACACCCGCGAGCCCGCGCTGGACGGATCTTCGGCCGCCATGCTGGTCTGGCATGACGCCGGCGACTCCAGGGACGAAACCATTGTGCGGCCTGTTGCGCGGCCATTCAGTCCCAGCGGCGGACTCAAGCTGCTGCGGGGCAACCTGGGGCGTAGCGTGATCAAGGTGTCTGCCGTGCCCGATGACCGTCATGTGATTGAAGCACCGGCCCGCGTTTTCGATTCCCAGGAGGCGCTGCATGCGGCATTCAATGCCGGCGAGCTTGAGCGCGACCTGGTCTGCGTGGTTCGCTGGCAGGGTCCGCAAGCCAATGGAATGCCCGAGTTGCACAAGCTCACGCCGCCACTGGCGGTGCTTCAGGGCAAGGGCTTCATGGTAGCGCTCGTCACGGACGGCCGCATGAGCGGTGCGTCGGGCAAAGTGCCGGCGGCCATTCATGTGTCACCGGAAGCCGCCGCTGGCGGACCACTGGCCAAGGTGCGCGATGGCGACGTGATCCGGCTCGACGCACTCACCGGCGAGCTGTATGTCAGGGTTGGCGAGGCGGAGTGGGCCGCTCGGCCGGTAGCGGCCATGCCGCCGGATTTATGCCAGCGCAACGGCGCTGGTTCAGGTCGCGGATTGTT